>DATNGL010000098.1:0-14278 GCA_035605895.1 Rhodanobacter sp. | reverse complement strand
GCGGCGCGGTTGTAGCCGATGCGCAGGTGGCGCTGCACGCCGGAGATCGACGCGCGGCGGGTCTGCGTGACCACGGCCACCGCCTTGTCGTAAAGCTGGGTATCGGCATCGCCGCCCTCTTCCCCTTCCTGCGGCAGGCCGGAGTCATTGATGAACTTGCCGTCGCCGGTGGCCTGCACTTCCTCCAGCACGCCCTCGATGTAGTCCGGCGCGCCCTGCGACCTCAGCCAGTTGACCACGCCATGCACCTCGTGATCGTCGACGAAGGCACCGTGCACGCGCTCCGGCGTGGCGGTGCCGGGCGGCAGGTACAGCATGTCGCCGTGGCCGAGCAGCGCCTCCGCGCCGCTCTGGTCGAGGATCGTGCGCGAATCGATCTTGCTGGAGACCTGGAATGCGATGCGGGTGGGAATGTTCGCCTTGATCAGGCCGGTGATCACGTCCACCGAGGGACGCTGGGTGGCCAGGATCAGGTGCACGCCGGCGGCGCGCGCCTTCTGCGCCAGGCGGGCGATCAGCTCCTCCACCTTCTTGCCGACGATCATCATCATGTCGGCGAATTCGTCGATGATCACCACGATGTTCGGCAGCGGCTCCAGCGGCTCGGCGGCCAGGTTCGGCATCTCCGGATTGGGCCGGAACAGCGGATCGAGCAGCGGCTGGCCGGCGTTCTCGGCGTCCTTCACCTTCTTGTTGAAACCGGCCAGGTTGCGCACGCCGACGGCCGCCATCAGCTTGTAGCGACGCTCCATCTCGGCCACGCACCAGCGCAGCGCGTTGGCCGCTTCCTTCATGTCGGTGACCACCGGCGCCAGCAGGTGTGGAATGCCCTCGTACACCGAGAGCTCCAGCATCTTCGGGTCGATCATGATCATCCGCACGTCTTTCGGACTGGCCTTGTACAGCAGGCTCAGCACCATCGCGTTGACCGCCACCGACTTGCCGGAACCGGTGGTGCCGGCCACCAGCAGATGCGGCATCTTGCCGAGGTCGACCACGATCGGCTTGCCGCCGATGTCCTTGCCCAGTGCCAGCGCCAGCGGCGACTTCATCTGGTCGTACTTGTCCGAGCGCAGGATCTCGGACAGGTAGACGATCTGCTTGCGGGTGTTGGGAATCTCCAGCCCGATCACGTTCTTGCCGGGAATCACGTCGACCACGCGCACGCTGACCACCGACAGGCCGCGCGCGATGTCCTTGTCCAGGCTGGACACCTGCGAGCCGCGAATGCCCGGCGCGGGCTCCATCTCGAAGCGGGTGATCACCGGGCCCGGATAGGCACCGACCACCTTCACGTCGATCTTGAAGTCCTTGAGCTTGAACTCGACCTGGCGCGAAAGCACCTCCAGGGTCTCTTCGGTGTAGCCCGGGCCCTGCTCCGGCGCCTCGTCCAGCAGCGACAGCGGCGGCAGTTCGCCCGGCGCCGCGGCACCGGTGAACAGCGGTATCTGCGTTTCCAGGCGGGCGCGCTCGCTCTTGGTCACCGGGGCGGGTGCCGCCTCGATGCGCACGGGCTCGCGCCGCGCCTGCTTCACCGCATCGGCCTTCTTGATCACCTCGCGCTCGCTGCGCGCCTGGCGCGCCGCCAGTACCTGCGGTGCCTCACGCAACTTGCCCTTGAGCCAGGCCGTCAGCTGCAGCACGCCGCGCCCGGTCCAGTCCATCAAGCCGAACCACGACAGGCCGGTGGCCAGGGTCACGGCGATCAGGAACAGCGCCAGCAACAGCAGCGGCGCACCGGTGGAGCCGAATGCCGAAAGCACGGCATGGCCGACCCACACGCCGATGATGCCGCCGATGCCCTGCGGCTGCACCGGCTCCTGCGCGAAGTTGAGATAGAGCAACGCCGGACCGGTGATGAAGAAAAACACGAAACCGACCAGGCGCAGCGCCGGCTCCCACGGATGCAGCGCCTGCTGGCCATGCTGGCGCAACACCTGCACGCCCAGCAACAGCAACAACAACGGGAAGCAGTACGCCACCAGGCCGAAGATCCAGCGCAGCAGGTCGGCGATGTAGGCGCCCACCGTGCCGCCGAAATTGCGCGCATGCTCCAGCTGGCCGGCATTCGTCCAGCTGGGGTCATGCGGGTTGTAGCTGAACAGGCACACCAGCAGATACAGCGCCAGTGGCAGCAGCAGCAGGGCGCCGGCTTCACGCAGCCGGCGCTTCAGCTCCTCGCTGAGGCCTTCCCTTGGTTGTTGCTTCACATTTGCGCTGCGCGCCACCCTGGGTGCCCCCTTCCTGCCTGCCAAGGCTTAGAGCATACCTTGCAGCGCGGGATGCACCAGCTTGCCGCCATCGACATTGATGCCGACCTTCAGCGGCTCGAACTCGCGCCATTCGCTGCCGGCAGCCAGGCGCTGCACGTACGGCAGGATCGCGGCGGAGATCGCCAGCGACGAAGTCTGCGGCACCGCGCCCGGCATGTTGGTCACGCAGAAGTGGGTGACGCCATGCACGTCGTAGGTCGGTTCCTTCCAGCTGGTCGGCTTCGAGGTCTCGAAGCAGCCGCCTTGGTCGATCGCGATATCGACCAGCACGCTGCCCGGCTCCATCGTCCTGACCATCGCCTCGGTGACCACGTGCGGGGCCCTGGCGCTGGGAATCAGCACGGCACCGACCACGATGTCGGCGTCGCGCACTTCCTCGGCCACCGAGGACTCGTAGGCATACAGCGCGGTGACGTTCGGGCCCATCGCCATCATCTCGGCGAGGCGATCCTGGCGCTTGTCGAACACCACCACGTTGGCACCTGCCGCGGCGGCCAGCGCAGCAGCGTTGCCACCGGCGGCACCGGCGCCCAGCACCACGACCTTGCCGCGCGGGGTGGAGGCCATGCCGCCCAGCAGCTTGCCCTTGCCGCCCTGCGGACGATGCAGCAAGGTGGTGCCGATCTGGGTGGCGATACGACCGGCGATCACCGACATCGGATGCAGCAGCGGCAAGCCACCGTGTTCCTCCACCGACTCGAACGCCACGCCGGTCAGGCCGATGTCGAGCAGGCTGCGGGTCAGCGCCGGTTCGGCGGCCAGGTGCAGGTAGCAAAACAGCAGGTGATGCTTCTTGAGCAGCGCCAGGTCGCCGGCGACCGGCTCCTTCACCTTGACGATCAGCTCACCGGCCTCGTACAGCGCCGCGGCATCCGCCACGATCTTGATGCCTTCCTTCGTGTAGGCCTCGTCGGCAAAACCGCTCTTCAGGCCGGCGCCGGACTGGAGGAACACGTCGTGGCCACGGCGCACCAGGTCGGCGGCAGCGGCGGGAACGAGGGCAACACGACCTTCGAGGGTCTTGGTTTCGGAGGGGATACCGATACGCATGGCAAGAGAATCCTGTGGAAGCACGTTGTAAATCCATCGCGCAACCGCCGCGGTGGTGTCGTTGGCTTGCCGCTGACTTGAATCGGCCGTGCGGATTCCCCATTCTCCCGGGGTCGCACACGTGGTTGCCTGCCGAGGCGGTTCCAGTGAAACCCCGGCTGCAGTTGCAGCGAATAGCCACTCAAGTCATCAGCAAACCCAAGGATTATACCCGCCATGCCCATCCCCAAGCACAGCCGCCTGCTGATCCTCGGCTCCGGCCCCGCCGGCTACACCGCCGCGGTGTACGCCGCGCGCGCCAACCTGAAGCCGACCATGATCACCGGCCTGCAGCAGGGCGGCCAGCTGATGACCACCACCGATGTGGACAACTGGCCCGGCGACGTCGAGGGCCTGCAGGGCCCGGCGCTGATGCAGCGCATGGCCGAGCACGCCGAGCGCTTCCACACCGAGATGATCTTCGACCACATCCACACGGCGGACCTGAAGCAGCGCCCATTCCGGCTCAAGGGCGACTCCGGCGAATACACCGCCGACGCACTGATCATCACCACCGGCGCCACCGCCAAGTACCTCGGCATTGCCAGCGAGGAGAAATACAAGGGCAAGGGCGTGTCCGCCTGCGCCACCTGCGACGGCTTCTTCTTCCGCGACCAGGACGTGGTGGTGATCGGCGGCGGCAACACCGCGGTCGAAGAAGCGCTGTACCTGGCCAACATCGGCCGCAAGGTCTACCTGGTGCACCGCCGCGACAAGCTGCGCGCCGAGAAGATCATGCAGGACAAGCTGTTCGAGAAGGCCGCCGCCGGCAAGATCGAGCTGGTCTGGAACCACAGCATCGACGAGGTACTCGGCGACGACAGCGGCGTCACCGGCGTGCGCGTGAAGGACGTCAACTCCGGCGTCACCCGCGACATCGCCGCCACCGGCTTCTTCGTGGCGATCGGCCACACCCCGAACACCGGCATCTTCGAAGGCCAGCTCGACATGCACGACGGTTACATCAGGATCCACAGCGGCCAGCACGGCATGGCCACGATGACCTCGATGCCCGGCGTGTTCGCCGCCGGCGACGTGGCCGACCACATCTACCGCCAGGCGGTCACCTCGGCCGGCTTCGGCTGCATGGCCGCGCTGGATGCCGAGCGCTGGCTGGACCAGCAGACCCCGGCCGGATGACATGGGTAGGAGCCCGCTCGCGGGCGATGCTGTTGCTCCGATGCACGAGCGAAGATCAGAACAACAGCATCGCCCGCGAGCGGGCTCCTACGACCACCTCATGCATGACATCCGCTTCCACGCCGCGATCGCCGAACTGCCTGCCGCGGCGTGGGACGCCCTGCGTGCCGACGCCAATCCGTTCGTGTCGCATGCGTTTCTGCATGCACTGGAGCAAAGCGACTGCATCCGGCCAGACTGGGGCTGGCAGGCCCATCACCTGGGCCTGTATGAAGACGGGCGCCTGCTCGCCGCCGCGCCGCTGTACCTGAAGGGCAATTCGCACGGTGAATTCGTGTTCGACTGGAGCTGGGCCAGCGCGTGGGAGCGCGCCGGCGGCCAGTACTATCCAAAACTGCTCAACGGCGTGCCCTATTCGCCCGTGCCCGGCCCGCGCCTGCTGGCCGGTACCGGCGACCGTGCGCCGCTGCTGCAGCGGGCACTGGTCGAGGCGATGCGCGACGAAGCCGGGCGGCTTGGCCTGTCCTCGGTGCACGCCAATTTCCTGCAGCCTGCCGAGCTCGCCGCGTTCGGCGACGAGTGGCTGGCCCGCTCCGACGTGCAGTTCCACTGGCACAACCGCGGCTATCGCCACTTCCCGGATTTCCTCGCCGCGCTCAATCACAAGAAACGCAAGAACATCCTGCGCGAACGTGCCCGGGTGGACGCCAGCGGCCTGGCGATCGAATGGCGCAGCGGCGACACGCTGAGCCACGACGAATGGCATCAGGTACATGCGCTGTACGAAGCGACCTTCGACATGAAGGGCAACCACGCCGCACTCACCGCAGCGTTCTTCCACCAACTCGGAGAGCTCGGCCAAACCGCGCAACTTGCACTGGCCCGCAGCGGCGAAACCGTCGTGGCGATGGCGCTGTTCGTGCGCGGCGACCGCGTGCTGTACGGCCGCTACTGGGGCGCGTCGGTCGACGTACCCGGCCTGCATTTCGAGCTGTGCTACTACCGCGGCATCGAATACGCGATCAGGCAGCAACTGGATCGCTTCGAACCTGGCGCGCAGGGTGAGCACAAGCTGGCGCGCGGCTTCCTGCCGGCACGCACGCATTCGCGGCATTATCTGGTGAACCTCGCTTTCCGCGCCGCCGTGGCGGCGGCACTCGACGGCGAAGCCGCGGCGATCGACGCGTATGCTGCCGGGTTGCTGGATCACAGCCCCTACGCCGCCCGACCATGATCCGTCTGCCACAACTGGGCCCGCTCGCACCGGACCAATTCCCCGACCCGCATGACGCGCTGGCCGATCCGAACGGCCTGCTCGCGTTCGGCGGCGACCTGTCACCGCAACGCCTGCTGGCCGCCTACCGCGCCGGCATCTTTCCGTGGTTCAGCGAGGGCGAGCCGATCCTGTGGTGGTCGCCCGACCCACGCTGCGTGTTTCGTACCGACACGCCGCGGATCAACCGCAGCCTGCGTCGCCAGCTGGCCGGCAAACCGTGGCGGTTGACAGTCGATCATGCGTTCGAGGCGGTGATCCGCGCCTGCGCCGCACCGCGCCGCAATGAATCGGGCACCTGGCTGGTACCGGCGATGATCGACGCCTACGTGCAACTGCATCGGCTGGGCCACGCGCACAGCGTGGAAGTGTGGGACGGCGAGCGACTGGTCGGCGGCATCTACGGCGTGGCGATCGGCCGGCTGTTCTGCGGCGAGTCGATGTTCAGTGCCGAAAGCGGTGGCTCCAAGCTCGCCCTCGTCGCGCTGGCCCGTCTGTTGCACGACATGGACTGCCCGCTGCTCGACACCCAGGTCAGCAATCCGCATACGCTGGGCCTGGGCGCGATCGAGATGCCGCGCGAACCATATCTGGATGAAGTTGCCCGTCTCACCAGGCTGCCTGGACACCATGGCAGCTGGGCCGAGCTCACGCCACGCCTGTTGCAACCCTGAGCGGTCGACTGAGCAACGTTACTGGACAGGTGTGTGGCCGAGCGCCTTGAGCTCGTCGTAGTGCTGCAGGAACAGCGCCACAAGATTCGGATCGAGCTGGCTGCCGGCGGCATCGCGCAGGTAATCCAGCACTTCTTCCTCGGGCCACGCCGGCTTGTAGACGCGCGCGGTGATCAACGCATCCCACACATCGACCACGCTGAAGATGCGCGCCGCCAGCGGAATCGCCTCGCCGCGCAGCCCCTGCGGATAACCGCCGCCATCCCAGCGCTCGTGATGGCTGTGCGGGATGTCGCCGGCGTCGCGCAGAAAATCCACCTGCTGCAGCAGCTCGTAACCGAGTTGCGGATGGCGGCGCATCACCGCCATTTCCTCGTCGTCCAGCTTGCCGGGCTTGATCAGCACCGCATCGGGCAAGGCCAGTTTGCCGATGTCGTGCAGCAAGGCGCCGAAGGTCAGGTTGCGCAGCGCCTCGCCGCGCACGCCGGCCAGTTTCGCCAATCCCGCAGCCATGCGCATCACCCGGTCGGAATGGTCGCCGGTCTCGCGATGGCGGATGTCCATCGCCGACACCAGCACACGCAGCGACTGCTTGTGGCCATTCAGCAAGGTCTGGTTGACGACCGCCATTCGGCGCAGGTCGCGCCCGATCATCCAGTACAGCAGCGCGCCCGTGCTGAGTACGAACAGCCAGCCCTTGAGGCTTTGCAGGATGGTGAGTTCGCCCTGGCCATGGACCCATGCATTCAGCGCCCGATCCGAAAACCAGATCCACAGCGCGGACAACAGAGTGTAGACAAAGGCGGTACGGAACTGGGGACTGATCGTCACGGCAGGGCTCCGGCGAGAAAGCCTCGCGCGTGGTGTTCACACCACGCCGGGATGCGGGCAGGCGACAGTCTGCAGCACCTTCCGCGCGGACAGTGTGACAGAAGCCTCAGCCTGTCCGCACCACATACTTGCGCGCCACGTAATCGTCCAGGATGCCGACGAATTCGTTGGCGATATTGTCGCCGCGCAGGGTCATCGCCTTCTCGCCGTCGATGAACACCGGTGCCGCCGGCGCCTCGCCGTTGCCCGGCAGCGAGATGCCGATGTTGGCGTGCTTCGACTCACCCGGTCCGTTGACGATGCAGCCCATCACCGCCAGCGTGAGGTTTTCCACACCGTCGTACTTGACCCGCCACAGCGGCATCTGCTCGCGCACGTGTTCCTGCACGGTCTTGGCCAGCTCCTGGAAGAACTCGCTGGTGGTGCGGCCGCAACCCGGGCAGGCGGTGACCAGCGGCGTGAACGAACGCAGGCCCATCGTCTGCAGCAGTTCCTGCGCCACAATCACTTCACCGGTGCGCGAGGCGCCCGGCTCGGGCGTCAGCGAGATGCGGATGGTGTCGCCGATGCCTTCCTGCAGCAGCACCGCCAGCGCGGCGCTGGAGGCGGTGATGCCCTTGGAGCCCATGCCGGCTTCGGTCAATCCAAGGTGCAACGCGTAGTCGCAGCGCGCGGCGAGGTCGCGATATACCGCGATCAGTTCCTGCACGCCGGAAACCTTGCACGACAGGATGATGCGCTCGCGCGGCAGGCCGAGTTCCTCGGCGCGCGAGGCCGAATCCAGCGCCGAGCGCAGCAGCGCCTCGCGCGCCACATGCGAGGCATCCCAGGGATCGGTGCGACGGGCGTTCTCGTCCATCAGGGCGGTCACCATCGCCTGGTCGAGCGAGCCCCAGTTCGCGCCGATGCGCACTGGCTTGTCGTAGCGCAGTGCCTTCTCGATGATCGAGGCGAACTGGCTCTCGTGCTTCTTGCCGAAGCCCACGTTGCCGGGATTGATGCGGTACTTGGCCAGCACCTCGGCACAGGCCGGCTCGCGTTCCAGCAGTTGATGACCGTTGTAATGGAAGTCGCCGATGATCGGCACGTCCACGCCCATCATCGCCAGCCGCTCGGCGATGCGCGGCACCGCCGCGGCGGCGGCCGGCGTATTGACCGTGATGCGCACCAGTTCGGAGCCGGCGCGGGCCAGTTCGGCGATCTGCTTTGCGGTGCTGGCAGGGTCTTCGGTATCGGTGTTGGTCATCGACTGCACCACGATCGGTGCGCCGCCACCGACCTTCACCTTTCCGATTCGTACGCCTACACTGGCCCGGCGCGGGTACGGTTCGGCCGAATGCGGTTTCCGGGATTCAGGTTCACTCATGGGATCGACCGAATACATGGCGCGAAGGTGCGCGCCGATACCGGCAAGGATACCCGATCGGGTGTTCCGGCCAACGAAAACCCGGCCCATGCCGGGACGGTAACGGGACGAATTGCCGCAGCAGGTTGATCGCCGTCAATGCGGGCCGGTTCTTCCTCGACAATACTCGGAAAATCGATCGGGGATCCTGCATGCCTAACACCGAGTACTACAACGACAAGGTGGTACGCCAGTTCCTGCTGGCGGCCGCCGTCTGGGGCATCATCGGCATGTCGGTCGGCGTCTACATCGCCGCCGAACTGATGTGGCCGGCGCTGAACTTCAATATCCCGTTCATCACCTTCAGCCGGCTGCGCCCGGATCACACGTTCGGCGTGATCTTCGCGTTCGGCGGTTCGGCGCTGATGGGGACCTGCTACTACGTGGTGCAGCGCACCGGCCATGCCCGATTGGCGCTGGGCAAGCTGGCCGGATTCACGTTCTGGGGCTGGCAGCTGATCTGCGTGCTGGCGATGACCACGATGCCGCTGGGCATCACCCAGAGCAAGGAATACGCCGAGCCGGAATGGTTCATCGACATCCTGATCGCCGTGGTCTGGGTGAGCTTCGGCGTGGTGTTCTTCGCCAGCCTCGCACGCCGGCGCATCAAGCACATCTACGTGGCGAACTGGTACTACGGCGCGTTCATCATCGCCGTCGGCCTGCTGCACATCGTCAACAACCTGGCCCTCCCGGTATCGATGTGGAAGTCCTATCCGATCTACTCCGGCGTGGTCGATGCGATGGTGCAATGGTGGTACGGCCACAACGCGGTGGCGTTCTTCCTCACCGCCGGCTTCCTCGGCATGATGTATTACTTCGTGCCGCGCCAGGCCAAGCAGCCGCTGTGGAGCTACCGCTTCTCGATCGTCAATTTCTGGGCGCTGATCTCGGTCTACATGTGGGCCGGCGCGCACCACCTGATGTACACCGCCCTGCCCGACTGGGTGCAGTCGGTGGGCATGGCGTTCTCGCTGGTGCTGCTGATGCCCAGCCTGGGTTCGGCGGCGAACGGCCTGCTCACCTTCAACGGCTCCTGGCATCGGCTGAAGACCGATCCGGCCGCCAAGTTCATGGTGATGTCGCTGGTGTTCTACGGCGCCGCCACGTTCGAAGGCTCGATGATGGCGATCAAGACGGTGAACTCGCTGTCGCATTACACCGACTGGACCATCGCCCACGTGCATTCGGGCTCGCTCGGCTGGGTGGCGATGATCACCATCGGCTCGCTGTACGCGATGGCCCCACGTGCGCTGGGGCGCCCGGAGATGCACTCGCGCAAGGGCATGGAACTGCATTTCTGGCTGCACATGGTAGGCACCCTGCTCTATGTCGGCGCGATGTGGACCGCCGGCGTCACCGAGGGCCTGATGTGGCGCGCCACCCAGCCGGACGGTGCGCTGACCTACGGCTTCCTCGACAGCCTGATCGCGATCAGGCCGATGTACCTGATCCGCTGGGCCGGCGGCGTATTCATCCTGTCCGGCATGTGGGTGATGGCTTGGAACCTGTGGCATACCGCCGCCGACGCGCGCGCGCGCCTGATCAAGCCGATCCCGGTGCCGATTCCCGAGCCGGTGCCGCACCAGGTACCGGCTCCCTTGCCGGCGGCCGGCTGAGGAGCGCCCTGACATGGCTTACAAGCATTTCGAAGCAATCGAGAAACACGCCGGCCTGCTTGGCGTCCTGATCGCGATCATGGTCTCGCTCGGTGGCTTGGCCGAGATCACCCCGCTGTTCATGGAGGCGCATTCGGTGAAGGCGCCGCCGGGCGTGCACCCCTACGACCCGCTGCGGCTGATGGGCCGCGACGTGTATGTCGAGAACGGCTGCTACCTGTGCCACTCGCAGATGATCCGCGCCCTGCGTTTCGAAACGGAACGCTACGGCCACTACTCCACCGCCGCCGAATCGGTCTACGACCGCCCGTTCCAGTGGGGCTCCAAGCGCACCGGGCCCGACCTGGCGCGGGTCGGCGGCAAGTATTCGGACGAATGGCAGCGCCTGCACCTGATGGATCCGCGCCAGCTGGTGCCGCCGTCGAACATGCCGGGCTACCCGTGGCTGGCGCACAACAAGCTCGATGGTGCCGACGTGCAGGCGCGCATGCGCACGCTGCGCCGGCTGGGCGATCCGTACACCGACGCCCAGATTGCCGCCGCGCCGGCCGCCGTGGCCGGCAAGACCGAGATGGATGCGCTGGTCGCCTACCTGCAGGGCCTGGGCATCGACAATGAACCCAGGTTGCCGGCAGGCGCCGCGCCGGCCAGCGACGGAGGCACGCCATGACGCCGATGAATCCCGTCTGGGGCCACATCGCCGGCGTCTTCATCGTGCTGATGCTGGTCAGCTTCATCGGCATCTGGATCTGGGCCTGGCGCAAATATCACAGGAAGACATTCAGCCGCATGGCACGCCTGCCGATGGAAGACGAGCCTGGCAACGACAATGAGGAGGATCGTCCATGAGTGCGGGCTGGTCGCTTTGGGTGATGTTCCTGGTGGTGCTGAACATGGGCATCACGTTCTTCCTGTATCTGTGGGGACCGCGCGCGAAGATCCCCACCCTGCCTGACGGCACCAGCGGCCACGTCTGGGCGCACGGCGTGCTGCGCGAAGGCGTGCGGAAGTTGCCGCTCTGGTGGGTGCTGTTCTCCGGCGCCATGTTCGTGGCCGGCTTCACCTACCTGGCGCTGTTCCCCGGCTTCGGCAGCTTCAAGGGTCTGCTCGACTGGACCTCGCACGGTGAACTGGCCCGCGCCGTGGCGGCCAACGATGCCAGGCTCGACCCGCTGCTGGAGCGCTTCCGGCTGTATCCGGTCGAGCAACTGGCCGGCGATCCGCAAGCCAGGGCGATGGGCAAGGTGCTGTTCGAGGACAACTGCGCCGCCTGCCACCAGCGCGGCGGCACGGGCAATACCCTGCTCGGCGCACCCAACCTCACCGACGATGACTGGCTTTATGGCGGCACCGGCAACGACATCACCACCTCGATCCGCGACGGTCGCGGCGGCGTGATGCCGCCATGGGCCAGCCTGGGCGAGGACAACGTCGACAACCTGGTGCAGTACGTGCTGGGCCTGTCCGGTGCGCCGCACGACGCGGCCAGGGCCGCCGCCGGCAAACCATTGTTCGCCACCTGCGCCGCCTGCCACGGGCCCGACGGCAAGGGCAACCAGGCGCTGGGCGCGCCGAACCTCACCGATCCCATCTGGCTTTACGGCGGCACGGTCGCCGACATCCGCCAGACCGTGCACGACGGGCGCCAGGGTCACATGCCGGCGTGGGGCACGCGCCTGACCGCCGACCAGATCCACGTGCTCGCCGCCTACGTCTATCACTGGTCGCACCCGACTGATGACGACAGGCACTGACCGCAACCTGCGCGCCGGATCGGCGTGGTATCACCAGCCGGTGGCGTGGCTGGGCATCGCGGTCTTCGTGGCGTCGCTGGCGGGTTGCGTGTGGCTCATCACGGTCAGCGCCCGCTATGCCGACACCCCGCTGGCCACCTCGCATGCAGTGTTCGGTGTGCCGGTCAGCGCGCACAGCGCAGCGCGACCGCCGCCCGGATCGCCACCCAAGTCGACGCCATGACCGCCGCCGCCGCATGGGCCGACCCCCGGCTCGCTGCCCAGGTGCTGCGCGAGCGAAGCGATGGTTGCAGTGAGATCGCGCTGCACGTCGAAGCGCTGCACGATCCGCGCCAGGTGCTCTGGCTGGAGCAACGCATCAACGCACTGGCCGGGGTACGGCGGGTCGCCATCGATCGCGCGGCCCGACGGGTGCGGGTGGTGTGGCAGACCCGGCGAACCTCCCTGCCGACCCTGCTCGAGAACTTCGCCGCCGCCGGCTGCCCGGCGCGGCCCCTGCGCCATGACGAGATCGAGGATGCCCGCGCCGCCGAGATGCACGACGCGCTGAAGCGCATGCTGGTCGCCGGCATGTGCGCGATGCAGGTGATGACCTATGCCTTCGTCATCTACATCGGCGTGGTCGACTTCGTGGATTTCAGCACGCGCAACCTGTTCCGCTGGCTCGGGCTGCTGACCACGATTCCGCTGGTGTTCTATTCGGCGCGCTCGTTCTTCCGCGGCGCGGCGGATGAACTGCGCGGCCACCGGCTCGGCATCAACCTGCCGGTGGCGCTGGCGGTCGCGCTGGTGTTCGCCGCCAGCGTGATCAATACCCTGCGCGGCAGCGGCGAGGTCTACTTCGACTCGGTCAGCATGTTCGTGTTCCTGTTGCTCGGCGCACGCTACCTGGAACTGCGCTCGCGCCATCGCGGCGGCGCGCAGGGTGACGCGTTGATCGACGCGACGCCGCTGCTGGCGCAGCGCCGGCGCGCCGATGGCGAGCTGGAAACGGTGGCGGCCCTGAGCCTCGTCCCCGGCGACCGCGTGCACATCGATGACGGCGGCATGGTCCCGGCCGACGGCGTGCTGGAAAGCGCCTCGGTGCAGGTCGACGAGGCGCTGCTTTCCGGCGAGTCGCGCCCGCAGCAGCGCCAGCGCGGCGAACGGATGATGGCAGGCAGCGTGCTGCTGACCGGACCGGCGGAGCTGCGCGTCGAGCACGGCGGTGCGGACACCGGGGTGGCGCGGCTGGGCATGCTCGCCGTGCGGGCGCGCCAGGCGCGTGCATCGCTTGCCGGCAGCGATCGCGACGTCGCGCGTTTCGTGCGTCGCGTCCTGCTGCTGACTGTATTGACCGCGCTGGGCTGGCTGCTGGTCGATCCGGCGCGTGCGTTCGACGCCGCCATCGCCGTACTGGTGGTGGCCTGTCCCTGCGCGTTCGCGCTGACCGTGCCGGTCACGCTGACCCGCGCACTGGGCCAGCTGGCGCGCCACCACGTGCTGGTCACCGACGGCCATGCCCTGCTCGCGCTGGCGCGCGTCGACCGCGCGCTGTTCGACAAGACCGGCACGCTTGCCGTGCCCCGGCTGGATGCCGCCGCCACCGAATCCCTGCGCGGCGATTCGCGCGAACAGGTGCTGGCGTGGGCGATGGCGCTGGCCCGCCAGAGCTCGCACCCGCTCGCGCGTGCGCTGACCGACGCGGCACGCGGAAAGGTGACGCCATCGCAGGCGCAGGACGTGCGGGTAACGCTGGCCGCCGGCATCGCCGGCACCGTGGAGGGCCGCGCGTTGCGCCTCGGCCACGCACGCTTCGCGCTGGCCGAAGGCCGGATCGATCCGATACTGGCCGATGACGCCCTGATACTCGCCGACGATGAAGGTCCACTGGCGCGCTTCCGTTTCCACGAACAACCGCGCCCGGATGCGCCGGCCACCCTGGAGCAACTGCGTCGCGAAGGCGTTGGCCTGCGCGTGGCCAGCGGCGACCGTGCCGATCGCGTCGCCGCGCTCGCCGCGCGGCTCGACATCGACGACTGGCACGCAGGCCAGCTGCCTGCCGACAAGCTGGCGCTGCTGCGCTCGCTGCAGGCCGACGGGCACACCGTGCTGGCGGTGGGCGACGGCAGCAACGATGCACCGCTGCTGGCCGCCGCCGACGTATCCGCCGCGCTGACCAGCGGCACCGACCTCGCCCAGGCGCAGGCCGACCTGCTGTTGCTGGATGGCCGTCTGGAC
>DATNGL010000097.1:0-4077 GCA_035605895.1 Rhodanobacter sp. | reverse complement strand
TTACGCGGCGTTCTACCAGCCGATCTCGCCGGCGGACATGGCGAAGATGACGACCTATACCGATACCCGCGGCAAGACCTGGGACAACATGCTGCGCGGCCAGTTGACCAATGCCTCGCTGTTCTCGCTGCCGGGCGGCGACGCTGGTCTTGCGGTGGTGCTGGAAGGCGGCAACCAGGGCTGGGCCTACACGCCGGATTCCCGCTTGCTCGATGGCGAGATCTGGGGCACCACCGACGTGCAGGGTGGTGGCCATCGCTCGCGCTATGCCGTCACCACCGAGTTGAAGATGCCGGTGCTGAGCCAGGTGACGCTGGATCTGTCCGGGCGCTACGACAGCTACAAGGTGGTCAACCAGACGGTCAGCCACGGCACCTACAACCTGGGTGTGGAATATCGTCCGTTCGAGTCGCTGCTGCTGCGCGGCCGCTACGGTACCGCGTTCAAGGTGCCGACCCTGGCCGACGAGTTCCAGGGCCTGAGCGGCTACTACAGCTACGTCACCGACTACCTGAACTGTGGTCGCCTCGGCTATGCGCCAGGCAATCTCGACGACTGCCCGTCGCAGTACGAAAGCAGGCAGTTCTTCGGCCAGCAGGCCGGTAGCCCCACCCTGAAGCCGATCACCGCCAAGGTGTGGAGCTACGGTTTCGTCTGGGCACCGATGAGCAACCTGTCGGTGAACGTGGACTACCTGCACTGGGACATCAGCAACGAGGTGAACCAGGAGAGCGCTGACGGCCTGTCGCTGGACGAGTACCTGTGCGACATCGGCACGATAGACGCGAGCTCGGCGACCTGTGCCAATGCCTTCAGCAAGATCACTCGTGGGTCTTCGACCAATCCGGCGCTGCTGGGATTGATCAATCAGATCTACACGCCGAAGGTGAACGTGTCGAACGAGCAGGTCAATGCGATCAATGCCAGTGCCAGCTACCTGCAGGACATCGGCAGCTGGGGCAAACTGGCGTTCGCACTCTCCTACAGCGACTTGTTCAAGCACACCTATCAGTCCTATCCGACGGATCCGGTCATTGATTTGCTGCGCCATCCGAACTGGAGTACCGACTTCAAGAGCAAGGTCAACGGCTCGATCACGTGGACGCCGAACGACCAGTGGGCGGGCACGGTGTACTTCAATCGCTACGGGCGTTCGCCGAACTACCTGGCTTATGCCAACGACAATTACACCGCAACCGGTACCGGCAAGTTGCCGGCATGGACCCTGTACAACGCCAGCATCACCTACAACCCGATCAAGACCCTGGGCTTGTCGCTGCTGGTCAACAACGTGTTCAACAAGATGCCGCCGCTGGATCGCAGCTACCCCGGCACCACCAGTTCGCCATACAACAGCTCCAACTACAACGTGTATGGTCGCGCCATGTATCTCGAGGCCACCTACAAGTTCGCCGCGCAGTGATCGTCAAGGCGTGATGCAAATCGAGAACGGCCCCGCTTCGGCGGGGCCGTTTTTTTGTGATCGGTCCGACTGGGCAGGTCGCACCACCGCGTCAATCCGCCAGTGCGATGCCGGCGTTGCGCAGCAGGAGACGCAGGTCCTTCAGTTGTGCTTCGTAATGCCGCCAGCGCTGGATCGAGCTGCGATAGATCGGCGCGCGCACCTGCACCGCGCTGGCGGTGGCCACGGGCAACGGGTTGCGTTCGAATTGCAGACATTCGTCGTGCCATGCAAGTTCGCAGTGTTGCAGCAGCCTGCGACTGCAGGTTTCCTGCGAATCCACGATCGCCTCGTAGTCCAGTTCCAGGATCCGGCCCGGCAGCACTTTTTGCCAGTGCGCCATCAGGCGATCGAACAGGACGTAATAGCGGCCGGTGTCGAGCAGGTCGAACGAGTAGTCGAAGAACGGCGACTTCGGTGCGAACAACTGCCGGAAGTTGCTCAGGCAGGTGTCCATCGGATCGCGCCGCAGGCAGATGATCTTTGCCTTGGGCAATGCCTTGGCGATGTAGCCCGCATAGAGGAAATTGTGCGGCAGCTTGTCGATGAAGCGCGGTTTTTTGCCGGTGCCCGGACGGGTACTGCCAAGATAGGTCTCGCCGAGCTTGCGCCAATCGGGTTGGCCCGCGGCAGCGATGGTCGCGGCGTCGACCAGCGCTGGCGTCTGACTGCCGGAAAAATGCTTGAGCGACATGCCGAAGTTCAGCAATTCGCCGGCGGATTGCACGTCCGGGTGGCTGGAGATGATGCGTTCCACCAAGGTCGTGCCGGAGCGCGGCATGCCGATGATGAAGATTGGCTCCTCCGACTCACAGCCTGGCGCTGGTGGCATGGGTTGCGGGAACGCCGACATGATCGCGGCGAACAGTGCCTCGTCGCGTTCGATGGAATACTCGCGGCGCGTGGCACCGGCCGCCTTGCCGCGCACCAGATGATCGAACGAGCTGGCGTAATCGGCCAGGTCTTCTTTTTCCTTGGCCAGTGCCATGTTCAGGCACATCAATGCCTCGCTGTCGGCGCCGTTCTGGTTGGCATGCTGCAGCAGCGATTCCAGCCGTGGAACGTGATTGTGCGCAACGGTCTGGCGCCGCAGTTGGGCCAAAGTCAGGTGCGCCAGCCAATGATGCGGGTCCAGCGCCAGACATGCTTCCAGCTCGGTCTCGGCCGCGTCGATGTTGCCGCCGGCGATCAGCGACGTGGCCAGGTTGTAGCGGAACGGCGCGTGCTGTGGCGCGATCGCCGCGGCCTCGCGAAACACGGCGGCTGCCAGGTCGTAATCGCCCGTCTGGGTATACACCACGCCCAGGGTATCCAGCATCGCCGGGTTGTCGCTCGACAGTGCTCGTGCGTGATCGGCCGCCGCCTTGGCTTCGCGATTCCTGCGCGCAAGGCTGAGCGCCTTGGCGAAATGCACGGCGAAATCGGCACGCGAGGGTTCGATCACGGTAGCGACGCGCAGATATTCCAGTGCCGACGTCAACTGCTGCAATTCCATGCTGGCAATGCCGGCGATGTAGTTCACCACCGGATGGCGCGGTGCAAGCGGCAGCAGGCGGGTGGCCAGCTCCCTCGCCTGGAGCCAGGCTCGCTGGTCGAAAGCACGGGTCAGCTGGGCATAGAGTTCGGCGGGTTGGGCCATGGGCATCCGGATGGTTTCCTCAGCGTGTCCTGAACCGCACGCCGCTGCTGTCCGGCCCGGAGTGTCGCCGTGCCGGGGCGGAGCCGTGGCATCGACAGTCATCCGACGGGCGGCTCTCGATTGTAGCGTGATCGTGCGGAATGTCTGCGGCTGGCGCAGGATCAGCCACCCGCCAGCATCGCCGCGATCTTCGCCATGTGCGACTCGGCGGTCTCGCGGGTGACTTCCTTGTCCGCCTCGGGGTCCTTGCCCTGCCAGTGCAGATCTTCCTGTGGCAGTTCGTGCAGGAAGCGGCTGGGCCGGTTGCGGTGGATGTCGCCGTAGCGTTTGGTCTGTGCGCACCAGGACAGGGTAAGCAATTCTTTCGCGCGGGTGATGCCCACGTACATCAGCCGGCGTTCCTCGTCGATGCGCCCTTCGTCGATCGCACCCTCGTGCGGCAGCGTGCCGTCTTCGCAGCCGACGATGAAGACAAAGCGGAACTCCAGTCCCTTGGCCGCGTGCAGGGTCATCATGCGCACCGCGTTGCCCGGCTCGTCGCGGTCGGCGTGGCTCAGCAGGGCCAGCTGCGAGGCGAGGTCGCCGGCACTGTTGCCGCCTTTCTGCATGGCGCGAAACCAGTCGGCCAGTTCCTGCAGGTTGCCGAGCTTGCGCTCGCGAGCGCTGGCGTCGGGCGTGCCGGCGATGATCTGCGCGGCGTAGCCGGTGCGTTTCAGGATCAGCTCGACCAGTCCGGCTGCGCTCTCATGCAGCGAGGCACTGCGCAGCTCGTCCAGCAGGCTGGCGAACGCGGCCAGCGCGGCGGCGGGGCGTGGCGTGAGCTGGCGCAGCACGCTGTCGCTGCGGGTCGCGTCGAGCAGGGACGAGTGCCGCGATTGCGCGAACTGGCCCAGCTTCTCCAGCGTGGTCGCGCCGATCTCGCGCTTGGGCACGTTGACCACGCGCAGGAAGGCGGCGTCGTCGCTGGGGTTGGTCA
>DATNGL010000096.1:0-3325 GCA_035605895.1 Rhodanobacter sp. | reverse complement strand
TTGTCATCGGATTGCGCGACGGCGCAGCCTGTGGATTCCGGCTATCGCACCGCAGCAAGCCTGTCGCGTGGCGTCCGTAGTAGCGTGCGGGCACGAGGTGGCGCATTCCGGGGGAATGCGCGGCGATCGTCAGTCGCGACCCGAGAGGGGCGACCCAAACATGGCACGGGGGAATGCATGTCGAATTCGAACTGGAGTGCCGGTAGGTCGATCCCGACTCGGCGTCGGCTGGCGTGGTCGATTCATGTCCTGCTGATCGGCTTGTTGCCGCTGGCGGCGTCGGCGCAGTCGACGGATGCTCCGGCCTCGGCCGGCAGCGCGCCGTCGTCGGCCAACGCGGTCAACCTCAACCGGATCGTGGTGACCGCGCAGAAGCGCGAGCAGCAGGTGATCGATGTGCCGATCTCGATCTCGGCGTATTCGGGGAATTTCCTGAAGACGCTCGGGATCACGCACATGGATGACCTGAGCCGTTATGCGCCCGGCGTGCAGGTGCAGGTGCAGAGTCCGAACACGCCGGGCATCGCGATCCGCGGCATCACCTCCGACGATACCGCGTCGAACACGCCGGGGCGGGTGTCGGTGTTCCAGGACGGGGTGGACATCAGCCGCGCGGTCGGTTCGATCGTGGCGCTGTACGACATGGATCGCATCGAGGTATTGCGCGGTCCGCAGGGCACGCTGTTCGGCCGGGGCGCGGAGAGCGGCGCACTCTCGCTGATCTCGAACAAGGCTGGCGACACCAGGTCCGGCGGCTTCACCGCCGAGTTCGGCAACTACAGCCGCCGCATGCTCACCGGCTTCTTCAATACCCCGCTTGGCGCCAATGTGGATGGGCGCGTGGCGATTTACGACAGCGCGCACGATGGCTACATCCGCAACCTCGCCGGCGGCCGGCTCAATGGCGAGGACACGCGGGCGATCCGCGCCAGCCTGCACGTGAAGACCGGCGACCAGGGCGCCATCGACGTCATCGCGAATTACCAGCTCGACACCCCGCCGGGCACGGATTTCCGCAGCCTGCTGCCGAACCGGAACGGTTCGACGGATGTGTTCGGCGATGCCGATCTCAACGAGGGCGGTGCGCTGGGCATCCGCCGCAAGATCTACAGCCTCACCGCGCTGGGCAGCTTCCGCCTCGACGACAACTGGACGCTGAACACGATCACCGGTTTGCGCCGGCTTGACTCCACCGAGTCGTTCGACGCCGACGGCTCGCAGCTCGACCTGCTCAACTTCGGCAACCATTCGCGCAGCCACCAGGCCAGCCAGGAAGTGCGCTTCAACTACGACAGCGGCGGGCGCTTCACCGGCTTCGTCGGCGCCAACTACTTCTACGAGAACGGCAGCCAGGCCGTGCCGTTCCACACCGACGAGCGCAGTCTGCTGGTCGACCTGATTCCGCTGGCGCGCAGTCTCGACCCTGCCGTGGTCAACCTGCTGTTCGGTCCGACCGACCCGCCGCTGCTCACCTCGAATTTCCAGCCGAACCAGCCGTACAGCGTGATTCCGCTGCTCAACAGTCCACTCAACCCGAACGAAAGCGAGGGCTTCGAGAACCACGGCAGCACGCGCTCGACCGAGCTGTTCGCCGATGGCACCTGGCGCGTCAGCGACCGCTTCGACATCACCGGCGGCCTGCGCGTGTCGCACGAGGACATCACCGCGGGCTACCAGGTGTTCGATGCCACCGGTGCCAATGCGGCCAGTATCGGCTCGGCTTTCGCGCTGTTCGGCGCCGGCGTCAACGGCATCACCGCGCCCAACGACCTGTTCGCGCCGACCCACGGCCTGCTGACCAATGCGAAGAGCACCAAGTCGGTGGTGGGCCGACTGATCGGCAGCTGGCATGTCAACGACGACGTCAACGCCTACGTCAGCGTATCGCGCGGGCGCCGGCCGGATGCGCTCACCTTCAACGTCAATCCGGATGGCAGTTATACGAAGACGGTGCTGCCGGCGGAAACCTTGTGGAACTACGAGGTGGGCATCAAGGGCTCGGCATTCGAAAACACCTTTGCCTATGACCTCTCCGCGTTCTACTACGACTACACCAACTTCCAGAGTCAGGTGTACCGGAACGGGCAGTACATCGCGGTGAACTCCGGCCGCGCGCACTCGCCGGGTTTCGAGGCTTCCTTGCAACGGTCGTTCGGCGACAACCTGAGCGCGTTCTTCAACTACAGCTACCTGCATGCGCGCTTCGACGGCACCGACCAGAACGGCAACCCGCAGCAGTATGCAGGCAACCACCTGCGCCTGGCGCCGGACAACGCGGCGTCGCTGGGTCTGTTGTGGAATGTCCCGCTGGGCGACGGCCGCGCGTTCTATTTCCGCCCCAGCTATACTTGGCACTCGCGGGTGTATTTCGAGGACGACAACAATCCGGCTTACGCGCAAGCCGCTTACGGCCTGCTCAACCTGCGCACCGGCGTGAGCCTCGAGGGCGGTCGCTGGGACCTGGGTTTGTGGGGCAGCAACCTGACCAACCGCAAGTACCTGATCGACGGCGGCAACACCGGCGAGAACTTCGGCCTGCCGACCTTCATTCCCGGCGCGCCGCGCACCTTCGGCATCAGCGTCAGCGGCAAGTTCTGAATGACGGCGCCCTGGCGAGGGCGCCGTCGCGTCAGGCTCCGATCATCAACCGTTGCCCGAGTCACCTGCGGTGCCCAGCAGGCTGTGCACCGCGGCATCCAGGTCGCTGTCCTTGTGCTGGAAGGATTCGCCCAGCGGCCGGCTGACCGGGATGTCGACCGGGCGCGGATGGCCTTCCATCGGTTGGCCGTGGTTGTCGGTGATGGTGATGAAGGGCAACCGCACGGTGCCGCCGTCGATCAGCTTGCCGGCTGAGGTGTAGATGATCCAGCCGGCGGTGGGTTCGCCGACGATCTTGCCCAGGCCCAGCGCACGATAGCCTTCGGAGAAATCCTCGCCGTCGGACAGCGTGACGCGATTGGTGATCAGCACCGTAGGCCGTTCCAACGCGCGCTGGCCCAGGATGCTGCGCGCGGGCTCGGACTTGTCGAAGCCGCGGAACGTCATGTTGAGGTAAGGCCGGCGCGAGAGCACGTCCAGCGCATAGGCGTTGACGAAGCCGCCGAAGTTGTTGCGGATGTCGATCACCACGCCGTCGCGGGTGGCGTTCTGCGCGTCCAGGTCCTTGTAGAAATCCTGCAGCGATTCACTCGACATGTCGCGCAGGTGCACGTAGCCGAGGCGACCGCCGCTGGCCTTCAGCACATAGGCGCGGTTGGTCGCCGTCCAGGCGCGATACGCGAGGTCGGCCAGCGCATGGCTGTCGACCGGCTTGACCGCGACGTCG
>DATNGL010000095.1:0-10582 GCA_035605895.1 Rhodanobacter sp. | reverse complement strand
CATTCGCCTTTGGTTCGGTCCCATTGCACTTTTGCTCTTTATCGCAGGTACTCTTGCGATCGGCGCATTCACGCCAGGCTACAGCCATGTCCGCCAAACGGTCAGCGAACTGGGCGAGGTCGGCTCCCCGGGGCAATTTGCCTTCAGCGCCTTACTTTGCGTCATTGCTGCATGCCTTGTCATCTTCGCAAGCGCCGTTGCGCGATCACTTCGCGGGCTAGGTTGCTCGGCACTTCCGGCCTACTTCGTGGTTGCATTGGCAATTTCGTGTGCAGGTGTCGGCATATTTTCCTTTCCGCATCCGCTTCATAACGTCTTCGGCTTGTCCGAAACGGCGGGCCTGCAAGCCCCTCTGGTCGCGGCTCTGGTCTGCTGGAACGTGCCACGCGCGAGACAAGTCGTCCTTTTTTCAATCATCATGTATGTGGTGGTGCTGTTTGCCATTGCAGTCAACCTCATTCCATTGGTACGGCCAGCGAGTCTGTGGCCTATTATCAAGCCATACTTTGGTATCGTGCAGCGGCTTCTTTTCATAAGTTGGTTCGTTTGGTGTGCAGGGTACGCGATGTTTCTGCTCCGGGTCGGTCGGGCTGACAACTCATTTCAGAAGGCCGCGTTCCGCCGCCGCTAAATTCGGGCGCTTGCCGCATGAGGAAAAGTTCATGGCTCGTGATAGAGGCCTGGAGGAACTGATACACGGCGACATCGACTCGCTGGTCGGCGTCACCGGAAAAGCCATGTTTGGCGGTTGGGCATGGCTATTGCACGGCAACCTGCTCTGCGGCGCGCGTGATGACGGCATGCTCGTCAGACTGGGTAAGGGGCAGGACGCATGGGCGCTCCAGACAACCGGCATCGTGCCCATGGAGTTACGTGGTCGCATCATGCAAGGTTGGGTTCGTTGCGGACCTGATGTGTACGGCAATGACACATTGCGCAACCGGCTGCTGTCTCGCGCCATCGAGTTTGTCGGCACGCTCCGGAGCAAATGAGCACATGCAGCCCAATAATTCGTTCAAGGCGGACGGCTGCGCCGCCGCTTGATTCAAGCGTCAGGTCCCAAGGAGGCATACAAGATGAAGGCCGTTGTAATCGGAGAATCCTCCGGAGCCACGATGGAGCAAATCATGGCTGTGTATCCGCGGCACAAGGCAGTCGTCGATATCTTTGTCGCGAGGGGGGAAGTAATCGGAATCGGTCCATTCGCCGATCGCGGCAACATGGCCATCTTTCGAACGCGAGCAGCCGCCGAGGAATTTGTCAGACAAGATCCATTCGCCTTGGAGGGGCTGGTGAAGTCATATGTCGTTCGCGATTGGAACGACAAGATGTTGACATGAGGCGATTTCGCCAAGGGGGCGGCGACCCACACGGCGGTCAAACGGACGGCGTTCCGCTGCCGCCCGACAACCCAGTCCAGCGGACGCCCTGCGCGCGCCGCTGATTTCGGGCGTCAGGCCGCCACCAGGCTTCTCGGAATCGCACAGATTATGAAGAACTCATGCGTACTTCGGATCGCGGTCGTCTTTGGCGCAATCCTGAGCACGATGGCTGCGCTACCGGTCGTCGCGCAGCGCGCCGTGCCGAGCCCGGAATCTACGGTTGCGGCATATTGCCAGGCATGGAGCACGGCAGATCGCGCCGCGCGGGAAAAACTACTCGCGCAAGTTTGGACGCCGGATGGGATCTACACTGATCCCGAGCCCACGGTCGCGAGAGGCCGCATGGCGCTCAGCGATGAAATTGCGGCCTTCCTGCACAAGTATCCTGGCAGTCACTTCCGCTGCAGCGCTCCGCAAATCCATCATCAGACGATGCGGTTTGCGTGGGTATTGCTTCGGGCCGACGGAACGCAATGGACTCAGGGAATGGACTTTGGCGAATTGGCCGCGGAAGGGCGCATTCGGCGAATCGTCGGTTTCTTCGGTCCGCTACCGGCGGTGGCGCCGTAAGCTGCCTTGCAGCTTGCGGCCCGACATCTCGTTCAGGGCGGGCGGCTTGGGCCGCGGGATGCAGTTCCAATGCGGCTGCATATCATCTGCACCAAAACAGGCCTGCTGCTTTCAAAGCACAGGTACCGTAGTCATTCAAAGAACTTGTGACCACCACCCCATGACTGAAATGAAAAGACCGGAAGATGCGCCCGGTGCATTCCAGGCCGCCTGGAACGCCCACGACATGGCTGCTCTCGGCGGCCTGTTCGAGGAAGACGCGACGTTCGTGAATCGCTTCGGACACTATGTCCAGGGTGTCGATGAGATCGTGGCGCTCCACGCGCCCATTCACGGAACAATCTATCGCGACTCCACGCTGGAAAATGAGCTGATCGATGTCGCCCACATTGCCGACGGAGCCGCGGTCATCCATTTCTGGAGTCGCCTGGCGGCCGGCGCCGCGCATCCGGCCGGACCGCATGAGGTGGATACGTTGATCCAGGCCGTTCTGACGAGACGGAACGAGATCTGGCGCATCCGGGCACTCGAGAATGTGACTCTCACAAACCCGCGGACCGGGGAGCTGGTCTTGCGTGGTTAGTGCAACGTTGCGAAGTGGCGCATGCGCACCCACTGCAGTCCGTGCCCGGGAGAGAGCACATGCTTGAAGGCTCATGTCTCTGCGGTTCCGTTCGGTGGCAACTGGATGCGCTGCCGGAGTCGGTCACCGCCTGCAACTGCACGGCCTGCCGCAGGTATGGAGCGCTCTGGGCCTACGGTCACGAAGACGAGACCATCAAGGTCACCGGGCCGACCACGGCGTACGTACGCGGAGGCTCGCTGAGCTTCAACTTCTGTTCCAGGTGCGGCAACGTCACCCACTGGCGTGGACTGAAGGCCGATGAACAGGGTCGTCGACGGATCGCCGTGAACCTCCGCACGACGGAGCCCGGGCCGATCGCGCATGTCCCGATCGATCATTTCGACGGGCTCGACAAGTGGGAAGACCTGCCTCAGGACGGCAGGTGCATCAAAGACCTGTGGTTCTAGGGATGCTCTGATCTATTCAACGCAGACATGACCGGCCCGAACCGATTGAAAACAAGGATGAAGGGTGATGTCCAGAAGGCGCGCATGCGGCAGCGCGCGGCTTGCCAAGGCGGCCAGCTTTGCCTGCGCCACGCACTACCACCTGCGGGCCTTCTGGACATCATGCCGCCTGTGCTGAATAGACCAGAGTATCCCTAGCGGCAGCACACAAGGCGAGGCCCGGCCCTTCGCTCGAGCGCACCGCCACCGGCATGGCACTTGGCCCCCGAGAATCTGCGGTCCATCATCCGCCTCGCGGACCAGGCGCCATGCCGGCGACGGCCGCTCGGCTCGAACGTCGGGCCTCACGGGCGAGAGCGTCACCATGATCACTCACAGCACCATCGCGCTGACCGGATTCATCGCCTGGGCACTTCTGCTGCTCGTGCTCATGGAAGTCATCCGCACGCAACTCGTCTTGCGTGGAAAAGTTCCCGCCAACGGGTTCACGCCAGACAACGCAAACCTTTCGCCTTTCATGCAGCGACTTGCCAGGGCCCACGCCAATTGCGTCGAGAGCCTTCCCGTTTTTGGTGGGCTGCTGCTGGTCGCCATTGTCACCGGGCGCGCTTCAATCACGGATCCGCTGGCTTGCCCGTTCCTTGCTTGCCGCGTCTTTCAATCGCTTGTACATCTGACATCGGTGAACGCAACGGCCGTGACCGTTCGCTTCACGGCTTTCGCTTGCCAAATGGCAATCGGGCTGTACTGGGCGTTCAACCTGTTGCTTTCGGCGTGAGGCCCGACGATGCGTTCAATGCCGCGTGGCACCCGGCTTGAACAGCTCGGTCGCGCGACGAACATGACGTGACGGATCGCAGGGACTTGCGGCATGCCGACCTGCCGCGCCGGTACGAGCGGGCCGAAGCGTCGATGGCGCCTGCGCGCCCAACCGCAAGAGGCCGACGGGAAGCCGCGCGACACCGGCTTATGCATCGACTTAACCTGTCTGCATGCACGCTGGGTGGAGTGGGCCTCGGTTTTCGGCGCGATCGCCTGCGCCCCGGCGCCGTGCCGATCGCCATCCGGCCGACGCCACCCGCATCACCTCGACGATGGAGAACATCACCACATGGCCCTGCCCCGCTCGGATGCCCTGGTATTTTTCGGCGCCACTGGCGACCTCGCTTACAAGAAGATTTTCCCGGCCCTGCTGGCGATGACGCGGGACGGCGACCTCGACGTGCCGATCATCGGCGTGGCGCATTCGGGCTGGGGCGTGAAGCAGCTGCGCAAGCGCGCCCATGACAGCGTGAGGCAGGCGGCGAAGGACAGCGGCGAAAAGCTCGACAAGGCGGTGTTCGAGCGACTCGCCGAACGGCTGCAGTATGTCGATGGCGACTACGCCGACCCGGCCACGTTCGCGCAGTTGAAGCAGGCGCTGGGCAAGGCGAAGCGCCCACTGCACTACCTCGCCATACCGCCCAGCCTGTTCGGCACGGTGGTCGAGGGATTGCAGCAGGCCGGTTGCGCGAAGGACGCGCGGGTGGTGGTAGAGAAGCCGTTCGGCCATGACCTGGCGTCCGCGCAGGAGCTCAACGGCATCCTGCGCTCGGTGTTCCCCGACGACGCGATCTTCCGCATCGATCACTTCCTGGGCAAGGAGGCGATCATGAACATCCTGTACTTCCGTTTCGCCAACTCGTTCCTGGAGCCGATCTGGAACCGCAATCACGTGGCCAGCGTGGAGATCACGCTGGCCGAGCAGTTCGGCGTGAAGGGCCGCGGCGCGTTCTACGACGGCGCCGGCTGCCTGCGCGACGTGATCCAGAACCACCTGCTGCAGATCGTGGCGCTGCTGGCGATGGAGCCGCCGGCGTACCAGGGCTTCGGCGCGGTGCACGCGGAGAAGACCAAGGTGTTCCAGGCGATGCGCCCGCTCGCGCCGGACGACCTGGTGCGCGGCCAGTACCGCGGTTACCGCAAGGAGCCCGGCGTGGCGAAGGGCTCGGACGTGGAGACCTATTGCGCGCTGCGCCTGTTCATCGATTCGTGGCGCTGGGGCGGCGTGCCGTGGTACCTGCGTTCGGGCAAGTGCCTGCCCGAGACGGTGGCGGAGATCGTGGTGGAGCTGAAGCCGCCGCCGCAGAAGCTGTTCGACGACGCGGCGATCAGTGCCGGTCGCGCCAATTACCTGCGCTTCCGGCTGTCGCCCAACACGGCGGTGGCGCTGGCGGCGCGGGTCAAGCGGGTGGGCAAGGAGTTTGTCGGCGACCAGCGCGAGCTGTACCTGATGGACGAGCAGTCCGGCGAGGAGACGCCTTACGAGCGCCTGCTCGGCGACGCGATGGCTGGCGACGGCGCGCTGTTCACCCGCGAGGAGGCGGTCGAGGCGGCCTGGATGGTGGTCGACCCCGTGCTGGAAAAGCATCACGAGGCGATTCCGTACACGCCGGGCAGTTGGGGACCGAAGCAGGCCGACGATCTGATCGCCGCCGACGGCGGCTGGCACAACCCGGTGCTGGAGCCCGGGGCATGAACGAGGCGGCGGCCCTGGTGTTCCTGCTCGATGTCGACAACACCCTGCTCGACAACGACCGTTTCGCCGACGACCTGGGCGACACCCTGGCGCAGGCATTCGGCACCGTCGAACGCGATCGCTACTGGTCGATCTACGAGCAATTGCGCGACGAACTCGGCTACGCCGATTACCTGGGCGCGCTGCAGCACTTCCGCCGCGGGCTGGACAACGAGCCCGCGCTGCTGCAGATGTCGAGATACCTGCTGGAATATCCGTTTGCCGAGCGCCTGTATCCGCACGCGCTGGAGACGATCGCCCATCTGCGCACGCTGGCGCCCACGGTGATCCTGTCCGATGGCGACGTGGTATTCCAGCCGCGCAAGATCCAGCACGCCGGGATCTGGGCGGCGGTGCGCGGCGAGCTGCTGATCTATTTGCACAAGCAGCGGATGCTGGTGGCGATGCAGCAGCGCTATCCCGCCGCGCACTACGTGATGGTGGACGACAAGCCGCAGATCCTGGCGGCGATGAAGCAGCAGCTCGGCGAGCGGCTGACCACCGTGTTCGTGCGCCAGGGCCATTACGCCGCGGACAGCGAGCGCGAGACCATCGAGCCGGCGCCGGACCTCGCCATCGCGTGCATCGGCGAGCTGCGCGGGCGTAAGCTTGAGGACTTCCTGCCGAGCGCCCCGGCGATTCTGCTGGCCGCCGACTGAAAACGATCGTGAACCATTGAGGCAACCTCCCCGGAGCAAGCATGAAAGCGACCCGACAACTGCACGATCTCGGCCAGAGCCTGTGGCTGGACAACATCACCCGCACCCTGCTCGACGACGGCACGCTGGCGCGCTACATCAGCGAGGATTCGATCACCGGCCTGACCTCGAACCCCAGCATCTTCGACGCGGCGATCGGCGACGGCGACGCCTACGATGCCGGCATCCATGCCAAGACGCTGGCCGGCCTGAACGGCGAAAAGCTGTTCGTCGAACTGGCGCTGGAAGACCTGCGCCGCGCCGCCGACCTGTTCGCGCCGGTATTCCAGCGCACCGCCGGCGTGGATGGCTGGGTGTCGATGGAGGTCTCGCCGCTGCTGGCCGCCGACACCGCCGGCTCGATCGCCGCCGCCCGGCAGATCCACGCCGCCGGCAAGCGCGACAACCTGTTCGTGAAGATTCCCGGCACGCCCGAAGGCGTGCCGGCGATCGAGGAGGCGATCTTCCTCGGCATTCCGATCAACGTGACCCTGCTGTTCTCGTGCGCCCAGTACCAGGCCGCCGCCGGGGCCTACCTGCGCGGCATCGAGCGGCGCATCGAGGCGGGGATGGATCCGCGCGTGGGCTCGGTGGCTTCGCTGTTCATCAGCCGCTGGGACGTGGCCGGCAACAAGACCTTGCCGGATGCGTTGCACAACACGCTGGGCATCGCGGTGGGCCGGCAGACCTATCGCGCTTACCGCGAACTGCTGGCGTCGGCGCGCTGGCAGAAACTGGCCGCCGCCGGCGCGCAGCCGCAGCGCCTGTTGTGGGCCAGCACCGGGACCAAGGATCCGAACGCATCCGACACGCTGTACATCAGCTCGCTGGCCGCGCCCAACACGATCAACACGATGCCGGAAAAGACCCTGCACGCCTTCGCCGACCACGGCCAGCTGCACGGCGTGATGCCGATCGACGGCGGCGACGCCGACGCCGCGCTCGCGCAGATCGGCAAGGCCGGCGTGGATGTCGACGCGCTGGCGCTGCAGCTGCAGCAGGAGGGTGCGGATGCCTTCGTCAAATCCTGGAAGCAGTTGCTGCAGCGGATCGCGGACAAGGCCAGTGCGCTCGACGCCAAGGCCAAGGGACCGGCCATGCGATGAGCCAGTCAGCCTTGCGGAGACTGCCGGCATGGCAGGCGCTGCAGCAGCACGCTGCGGCCATGAGCGAGCGCCACCTGCGCCAGCTGTTCGCGGATGACCCGGCTCGCGGCGAGGCGTTCCGCCTCGAGGAAGTCGGCCTGTACCTGGATTACTCCAAGCAGCGCGTCGATGCCGACACCCTGCGCCTGCTGCGCGAGCTGGCCGTCGCCTGCGAGCTGCCGCAGCGCACCGAGGCGATGTTCCGCGGCGAGCGCATCAACCGCACCGAGGATCGCGCGGTGCTGCACGTGGCGCTGCGGGCGCCGCGCGGCGAGCACATCCTGCTCGACGGCCACGATGTGGTGGTCGGGGTGCACGACGTGCTGGACCGCATGGCGGAATTCGCCGGCCGCGTGCGTGGCGGCCAGTGGCTGGGTCACACCGGCAAGCGCATCCGCAACGTGATCAGCATCGGCATCGGCGGTTCGGATCTCGGCCAGGTGATGGCGTACGAGGCGCTGCGCGACTACAGCGAGCGGGCGATGACGTTCCGCTTCGTCTCCAACGTGGACGGTACCGATTTCGTCGAAGCCACCCGCGACCTGGACGCGGCCGAGACGCTGTTCATCATCTGCTCCAAGACCTTCACCACGCTGGAAACGCTGACCAACGCGCACGCCGCGCGCGCGTGGAGCGTGGCTGCCCTGGGCGACGAGCGCGCGGTGGCGAAGCACTTCGTGGCGGTCTCCACCAACGCCGAAGGCGTGGCGAAGTTCGGCATCGACACCGCCAACATGTTCGGCTTCTGGGACTGGGTCGGCGGGCGCTACTCGATGGATTCGGCGATCGGCCTGTCGACCATGCTGGCGATCGGGCCCGGGCACTTCCGCGAAATGCTGGCCGGCTTCCACGCCATGGACGAGCATTTCCGGCATGCCCCGACCGAGCGCAACCTGCCGCTGCTGATGGGCCTGCTGGCGATCTGGAACAACAACTTCCTGGATGCCGCCACCGTCGCGGTATTGCCCTACGAGCAATACCTGAAGCGCTTCCCGGCCTACCTGCAGCAGCTCACCATGGAGAGCAACGGCAAGCGCGTCACGCTCGACGGCACCGCGGTCGACTACGCCACCGGGCCGGTCTACTGGGGCGAGCCCGGCACCAATGGCCAGCACTCGTTCTACCAGCTGATCCACCAGGGCACGCGCATCGTGCCGTGCGATTTCATCGGCTTCGGGCAGAGCCTGAACCCGCTGGGCGAGCAGCACGACATGCTGATGGCCAACCTGATCGCCCAGGGCGAGGCGCTGGCGTTCGGCAAGAGCGCGGACGAGGTGCGCGCCGAAGGCACGCCCGAGGCACTGGTGCCGCATCGGACTTTCCCCGGCAACCGGCCCAGCACGACGATCCTGGCGCAGCGATTGACGCCGCATGTGCTGGGCAGCCTGATCGCGCTGTACGAGCACAGCGTGTTTGTGCAGGGCGCGATCTGGGGCATCGATTCGTTCGACCAGTGGGGCGTGGAGCTGGGCAAGCAACTGGCGAAAACCACCATTGCCGAGCTGACCGCGAAGGACGAGCCGACGCTGGCCCACGACAGCTCCACCAACACCCTGATCCGTCGCTACCGCCAACTGCGCGACCACCCGGCACCGGAACGTCCATGAGCCAGAAGATCAGCCCGCTGGCAGGCAAGCCGGCACCGAAGTCGATCCTGGTCGACGTGCCGAAACTGCTGGCCGCCTATGCCGACCTGAAGCCCGATCCGTCGGTCGCCGCGCAACGCGTGGCGTTCGGCACGTCCGGTCATCGCGGCAGTTCGTTCGAGCGCAGCTTCAACGAATGGCACATCCTCGCGATCAGCCAGGCGATCTGCGAGTACCGCAGGGGCAAGGGCATCGATGGGCCGCTGTTCATCGGTGCCGACACCCATGCCCTGTCGCAGCCGGCGCTGGAGAGTGCGCTGGAGGTGCTGGCGGCGAACGGGGTGCAGACGATGCTCTCCGCCGCCGGCGAGTTCACGCCCACACCGGCGGTGTCGCACGCGATCCTGGTCTACAACCAAGGGCGCCGCTCGGGTCTGGCCGACGGCATCGTGATCACGCCTTCGCACAATCCGCCGGACAACGGCGGCTTCAAGTACAACCCGACCAACGGCGGCCCGGCCGATACCGACATCACCAACTGGGTGCAGCAGCGCGCCAATGCGCTGCTCGAAGGCGGCCTGAAGGGGGTGAAGCGGATGCTGCTGGCGCAGGCGCGCAAGGCCGCGACCACGCACGCTCACGATTTCCTCAACAACTATGTGGCCGACCTCGCCCATATCATCGACTTCGACGCGATCCGCGGCGCCGGCGTGCACATGGGCGTCGATCCGCTGGGCGGTGCCGGCGTGCATTACTGGCAGCCGATCGCCGACCGCTACAAGCTCGACCTCACCGTGGTCAGCGAGGCGGTCGATCCGCAATTCGCGTTCATGACGGTGGACTGGGACGGCAAGATCCGCATGGACCCGTCGTCGAAGTACGCGATGCAGCGGCTGATCGGCCTGAAGGACAAATACGACGTCGCCTTCGCCTGTGACACCGACCATGACCGCCACGGCGTCGTCACCCGCAGCAACGGCCTGATGGAGCCGAACCACTACCTGTCGGTGCTGATCGATTACCTGTTCCGTCATCGTCCGCAGTGGAGCAAGGATGCCGCGGTCGGCAAGACCGTGGTCAGCACCGCGCTGATCGACCGCGTGGTGCGGCGGCTGGGCCGCAAACTCTGCGAAGTGCCGGTGGGTTTCAAGTGGTTCTCCGAAGGCCTGTTCGATGGCTCGCTCGGCTTCGGCTGCGAGGAAAGCGCGGGTGCATCGCTGCTGCGCCACGACGGCTCGGTGTGGACCACCGACAAGGACGGCCTGGTGCCGGCCCTGTTGTCGGCCGAGATCACGGCGCGCGAGGGCAAGGATCCGGGCGAGTTGTATGCGCAACTGACGAACGAACTCGGCAAGCCGTTTGCCAATCGCGTCGACGCGGCCGCCACGCCCGAGCAGAAAGCGAAGCTGGCCAGGTTGTCGCCCGCGCAGGTGAAGAGCGACCAGCTGGCGGGCGAGAAGATCGAGCAGGTGCTGGACAAGGCGCCCGGCAACGGCGCGCCGATCGGCGGCATCAAGGCGGTCGCCGCCAGCGGCTGGTTTGCCGCCCGCCCTTCGGGCACCGAGGCGATCTACAAGATCTACGCCGAAAGCTTCAGGGACGAGGCCCACCT
>DATNGL010000094.1:0-11424 GCA_035605895.1 Rhodanobacter sp. | reverse complement strand
GTCCGCGCCCAGATCATCCACGAACGAAGCGTTCGCCGTGACTTCATCTTCCTTCACGCCCAACTGCTCGACGACGATTTTCTTGACGCGCTCTTCGATGGTGCTCATGTTGCCCATACCTCTCAAGGAGTAATTGTTTGTCGGTGCCGGCCCGGCTGGGTGCAAAAGACCGGCGGCATTGTAGTGGCTAAACCTGCGGGCTGCCACGATTCCCGGCGGTGGCACCATGTTCGGGCCGTTGCGCCGAGGCGAAAGCGCAATTGTCGCCTAAAACGAAGCCGCTGGCGACAATTTCCTGCGCAGGCCTCATGGCATGTACATCCCGCCGTTGACATGCAACGTCTCACCGGTGATGTAGGCGGCCGCCGGCGAGGCGAGGAACCCCACCGCCTTGGCGATGTCGGCAACTTCGCCCAGGCGGCCCAGCGCAATCTGGCCCAGCAGGCCCTGCCTCGATTCTTCCGGCAGCGCGCGGGTCATGTCGGTGTCGATGAAGCCGGGCGCCACCACGTTGACGGTGATGCCGCGGGTACCGATCTCGCGTGCCAGCGATTTGGAGAACGCAATGATCCCGGCCTTGGCGGCAGCATAGTTCGCCTGGCCCGGATTGCCGGTGAGCCCGATCACCGAGGCGATCGAGATGATGCGGCCCTTGCGCGCCTTCATCATGCCGCGCATCACCGCCTTGGAGGTGCGGTAGACCGAGGTCAGGTTGGTGTCGATGATCACCTGCCAGTCCTCTTCCTTCATGCGCATCAGCAACTGGTCGCGGGTGATGCCGGCGTTGTTGACCAGGATCGACACCGCGCCGAACTCTTTCGCGATGCCGTCGATCAAGGCGTCGACTGCCGCGCCATCGGTAACGTCCAGCACGCGACCATGCCCGCCCTGGGCAGCCAGTCGCTCACCGATCGCGACGGCACCGCCTTCGCTGGTTGCGGTGCCGATCACGGTGGCACCCATGGCCGCCAGTTCTCCGGCGATCGCCGCGCCAATGCCGCGGCTGGCACCGGTGACCAGCACGATCTCGCCCTGCAGAGGTTTGCTCATCTGTATCGTTCCTTCCGTATCTGGAGTCGTCGAGACTACGCCGACGCCCACGCGGCATGCGCGGCATCGAGTTCGAGCGGCGTGCCGATCGCACGCGCCTCGATGTTCTTGTCGATGCGCCTGATCAGCCCGGACAGCACCTTGCCCGGTCCGCACTCGGCGATACGGACGGCGCCACCCGCGGCCAGCGCCTGCACGCATTGGGTCCAGCGGACCGGCATGTACAGTTGCCGCTGCAACGCGCCGCGGATTTCCCCGACGCTGGCGTAACTGCATGCCTCGGCATTCTGGATCACCGGGATCGACGGCAATTGCCAGTCGATCGCCGCCATCCGCTCGCCCAGCCGGTCGGCCGCTTCGCGCATCAGGGCACAATGCGACGGCACCGACACCGCCAGCTTGATCGACTTTTTCACACCCAGTTCGGCCAGTTTCGCCAGCACGCGATCGACCGCCTCGACGTTGCCCGCGATCACCAGTTGACCGGGCGAATTGAAGTTGGCCGGTGCCACCACCTGGCCCTGCGCCATCTCCTCACAGACGCTGGCGATCTGCCCGTCGTCGCCGCCCAGGATCGCCGCCATCGCACCGACGCCTGCCGGCACCGCGGCCTGCATCAGGCGACCGCGCTCGGCCACAAGGGCCGCCGCGTCATGCAGGGACAAGGCGCCGGCGCATACCAGCGCGCTGTATTCGCCGAGGCTGTGACCGGACAACCGTGCCGGTTGGACACCACCCAGTTTTTGCCACACCCACCATGCCGCCACGCTCGCCGCCAGCAGCGCCGGCTGGGTGTTCTCGGTACGGTTGAGCTGGTCTTCGGGGCCCTGCTGGCTCAGCGTCCACAAGTCGAGCCCCGCGCCTTGCGAAGCCTCGTCAAAAACCGCTTGCACTTCCGCATGGGCCGCGCCCAGTTCGGCCAGCATGCCGATCGATTGCGAGCCCTGACCGGGAAAAACAAAAGCGAGCGTAGGTGAGTCCGGACTCATGGAAGCGCTGATTCCCTGAAAGCGAAAGCCGCCATGGTGCCATGCATCGCCACCCATACGCAGCTGTATTCGATGTTTCCGGCACAAAACGCACGATGCCGCCAAGGCGGCGGCACCGTCTGGTTCGGCCGGCCCGCCTGCGGGTCAGTAGCGCAAGAGTGCCGAAGCCCAGGTGAACCCGCCGCCGAACGCCTCGAGCAACAGGTTCTGGCCACGCTGCACCTTGCCCGAACGCACTGCGTAGTCCAGCGCCAGCGGCACCGAACCGGAAGAGGTATTGGCGTGCTTGTCGACCGTGACGATCACCCGGTCCATCGACATCTTCAGCCGCTTGGCGGTGGCATCGATGATGCGCAGGTTGGCCTGATGCGGAATCAGCCAGTCGATGTCGGACTCCTGCATGCCGGCCGCCACCAGGGTTTCGCCGACCAGCGAATCGAGCGTCTTGACCGCGACCTTGAACACCTCCCGCCCGGCCATGCGAATGCGCACGCCGTGGTTGGGTTCGTCCGTGAAACCGGCCGACACGCCCACCGGGTTGTACAGCAACTCCTTGTGACCGCCGTCGGCGTGCAGGCAGGTGGCATAGATGCCGGGTTCGCTTGACGCCTCCAGCACCACCGCCCCGGCACCGTCGCCGAACAGCACGCAGGTCTCGCGCTCGCTCCAGTCGACCATGCGGGTCAGCGTTTCGGCGCCGATCACCAGCACCTTCTTCGACTGGCCACTGCGAATGAACTTGTCCGCCACGCCCAAGGCATAGACGAAACCCGAGCACGCCGCGTTCACGTCGAACGCGGCGCAACCGTTGGCGCCGAGCCGATGCTGCACGAGGCAGGCGGTGGACGGGAAAATGATGTCTGGCGTGGTGGTGCCCAGCACGATCAGGTCGAGTTCGGATGCCTTGACGCCCGCAGCTTCCAGCGCGTTCCGGGCGGCGCGGAAGGCCAGGTCGCCGGTGGTCTCGCCATCGGCCGCGATGTGCCGCTGGCGAATGCCGGTGCGGGTGCGGATCCATTCGTCGCTGGTATCGACGATCTTTTCCAGGTCGGCATTGGTGACGATGCGCTCGGGCAAGGCACTGCCGGTGGCGATGATGCGGGCGTAGATCTGGGTCATTCGGTTTTCCATCGGCGAAGACTCGGGGTCAGCCAGCCGGCTGGCGACCGCAGGCCGTTACGTTACGGTCCAACTCTCCGGAACGCAAAACGGCGCGTCACCGCGCCGTCTCGCATGATCTTCCGGAGGGAACCCCGCAGGGTTCCCGCAACCGGTCAATCCTCGACCGACACTGCGGCCTTGGCCTGGATCACTTTCTTGCCGCGATAGTAACCGTCCTTGGTGACGTGATGGCGCTGATGCACCTCGCCGCTGGTCGGGTCGGTGGACAGTTGCACGGTCTGCAGCGCGTCGTGCGCACGACGCATGCCGCGGGTGGACGGGGTACGGCGGCTCTTGGCAACGGCCATGGTAGTTCTCCAACTGAAACGTGATGGTGAATCGGGATGATCTTGTAACAAACGACCCGGATCGCTCGACCCGGGCCAACGGTTATTTCTTCAGTTCGCGCAACACCGCGAACGGATTCTCGGAATGTCCCTCGCCGGCGGGATCCTCCACCAGGTCGTGACCTGTCACTTCATCGGGCAGCCTGCCGTCCGGGTTGACCGGCACCAGCGGCAGCGCCAACAGCAATTCGTCCTCTATCACATCGGCCGGACGCAGGCGGCCATCCTCGGCCACCAGCAACGGTTCGCAATCCGGCGGCAAGCCCGCTTCCTCGCGTTCCTGGGCGATCAGCCCCAGCCGGGTCTGCAGCATCACCGGCAACACGAAAGGCTCAAGCGTACGCTGACAGATCAAGGTCAACGGCGCACTCGCACGAACATCCACGTAGCTCGTACCGAAGCTGTCGCGCCCGAAATCCAGCTCGAAGCTCACCTCGCCATCGGTACTCGCAAGCGCCCCACACAGGCGCCGCAGACTTGCGATGGCCAGCGTTCCCTCGAACGAACGCCGCGCCGAGACCATGCGCCAAGCGTCCACGGACTCTGGCAGTGTCACGGACATAATCGCGAAATGGTAGGTTTGCCAGGCCGGGAAGTCAACCGGCGAGACGCCGTGCGCCTCGAAACCCCCGCCTCCCACCGGTATTTTGCCTGATCCGTCCCCGATGCGGCAGACTGGATCCTCCGCATCCCGAATCACTGCCCTTGAACTCCTACTTCACGCTTGGCGTGGCCGCCTGTCTCGCGATCCTGGTCCTGCTGGCAGGTGGCGCCCTGCTTCTGCGCAGACGCCAGAACCGTCGCGGCGGCAGCATCCGCACCCTGCTGGACCTGGCGGATCGCCTCGAGGCCGATCTGAAAACCTGCCGCTCCGGCCTGCAACAGGCGCACGCAGTGATGTCGCTCAATCCGGATCTGCCCGCCGCCAGCGAACAGGATGCGCAGCACGCCGTCGATGCGGGCCTGCGGGCGCTGCTGCAGCAGCGCCTCTGGATACGTGACCGTTCCGCCGGCGCCAGCCAGCACGACCTTGACGAGACCGCCGCTTCGATGCGCGACGCGCGCAACCGCCTGCAGCCGCTGCTGCAGGCGCTGAGTCAGGCGCAGACCGACCTGAACAGCGCCATGCGTGAGCAGATCCGGCGCGAATCGGACGGCTGACGCGCATGCCGTCCGCTCCGCCGCGCATCGTGCTGGGGTCCACCTCACGCTACCGCGCCGAGCTGTTGCGTCGATTGCTGCCGGATTTCGAACAAGCCGCGCCGGACACCGACGAGTCGCCCCTGCCGAACGAGGCGCCCGCCGCACGCGCGCTGCGGCTGGCCATCGCCAAGGCCGACTCGGCGGCGCGCGGATACGCTGATGCCCTGGTGATCGGCTCCGACCAGGTGGCCGAGGTCGATGGCCTGATCCTGGACAAGCCAGGCACCCGCGAACGCGCCTGCAGCCAGCTCGCCGCGAGTTCTGGCCGCAGCGTGCATTTTCATACCGCCGTTTGCCTGCTCGATACCCGCGACGGCTGGCGGCAAACCCACGTCGACCACACGCGGGCACGTTTTCGAGCGCTGCAGCCGGCGGAGATCGCGCGTTACGTCGAACGCGAACAACCGCTCGACTGCGCCGGCAGCTTCAAATGCGAAGGCCTCGGCATCAGTCTGTTCGAGGCGATCGACAGCCAGGACCCCAGCGCCCTGATCGGGCTGCCGCTGATCGCGCTGGCGCGGTTGCTGCGCGCAGCCGGCCTGGACATGCCGTGATGAAAGCCGCTGGCGGCCGCTACACTGCCGCATCCCCTGCATGCACCCATCCATCTCCGGATCGAAGGAATCATGTCCGCCATCAGCCAGCCACATGACGAATCCCTGCAGCAGCGACTGGATGCCGCCATCGCCCAGGTCAACCGCGTGCTGCTGGGCAAGCCGCACCAGGTGAAACTCGCCTTCACCTGCCTGATCGCCGGCGGCCACCTGCTGCTCGAAGACGTGCCCGGCGTGGGCAAGACCACGCTGGCGCACGCGCTGGCCGCCACCTTCGCGCTGGACTTCCAGCGCGTGCAGTTCACCAGCGACCTGCTGCCGTCGGACATCATCGGCGTCAGCGTGTACGAACGCGAGACGGGGCAGTTCCGCTTCCATCCCGGGCCGATCTTCACCGGTCTGCTGCTGGCCGACGAGATCAACCGCGCCAGTCCGAAGACGCAAAGCGCCCTGCTCGAGGCGATGGCCGAAAACCAGGTCACCATGGACGGCCAGACCCATCTGCTGGCGCAGCCGTTCTTCGTCGTCGCCACGCAGAATCCGCTCGATCTCAACGGCACGTTTCCGCTGCCCGATTCGCAACTGGACCGCTTCATGCTGCGCCTGTCGCTGGACTATCCGGATGCCATCGCCGAGCGTGCGCTGCTGACCGGCAGCGATCGGCGCGACCTGCTGGCCCAGCTCGTGCCGCAACTGGATGCGGCTGCCTTGCTTGCCCTGCATGGCCAGGCGCAGTCGATCACGGCCAGCACCGCCCTGCTCGACTATCTGCAGGCCCTGCTCGCGGCCAGCCGCCGCCATGCCGACATCCGCGCCGGCCTGTCGCCGCGCGCGGGGCTGGCCCTGCTGGGCGCCGCCCGCGCCTGGGCCATGCTCAGCGGTCGCCGCCACGTGCTGCCGGAAGACATCCAGGCGCTGTTCGTGCCGCTGGCCGCCCACCGTCTGCTGCCCACGCGCGGTGCGCATGGCGACACCCTGGCACGCCAGTTGCTGACCGAGGTGGCGGTGGACTGATGCCCGGCTTGCCGCAGCGCCTGCAAGACTGGGCCGAACGACGGTTGCCGGCGCTCACCCGCTACCGGCGCCCCGAAGGCCTGCCGGTCGAGCTGCACCGGCGCCGCATCTATATCGTGCCCACCGGTTTCGGGCTTGGCTTCTCCGTGCTGCTGCTGGTGATGCTGGTCGGCGCACTGAACTACAACAACAACGCCGCATTGCTGCTCACCTGCCTGCTCGGTGCGGCGAGCGCCGCCAGCATGCTGGTAGCGTTTCGCAGCCTCGACGGCCTGCGCCTCGAACAGGTCCGTGCCGGCCATGCCGTGGCCGGCGAGTCGATCGAACTCACCTTCACACTGCAGTCCAGCCGGCCGCGCAACGCGATCCGGCTGGATCTGGGCGACGCCTCCGCGTCGTTTGCGCTGGATGGTCATGGCGCCGCGCTGGTCAAGCTGGCGCTGCCCACCGAGGTTCGCGGCTGGCAGGCGTTGCCGCGGATGCGCCTGTGGAGCAGTTGGCCGCTGGGCATGTTTCGCGCCTGGAGCTGGCTGCATCCCGCGCAGTCGGTACTGGTGTGGCCACGAGCGGAAATGGCCGGACCCGCACCAAGCGCCGCGGCCGACGACGCCCGTCGCATGCGACTGCACCGCGGCGAGGAACTGGCTGCGCTGCGCGCCTACCAGGCCGGCGATCCGCGGCGACACGTCGCGTGGAAAGCCAGCGCCCGCCACGACAACCTGCTGGTGAAGGATTTCGAGCAACCGCAGAACCAGCCGCAGTGGCAGCTCGACTGGCGCCAGTTGCGCGGCATGGCGGACGAGGCGCGCATCGCGCGGCTGGCGCGCTGGTTGAACGAGGCACTACAACACCGTCGCAGCTTCAGCCTGTGGCTGCCCGGCAACGAGATCGGCAACGGCAGCGGCGCGCTGCACTACGCCCGCTGCATGGATGCGCTGGCGTGCCTGCCATGAGCACGGGCCCGGCTCGCCGGTCCACGGTCGCCGCGGTCGGACAGCGCAGCTTCGACCTGTTGAGCCTGGGCATGGCCTTCGTGCTGGCCGTGAATGCGGCACACCTGCCGTGGTGGCTCAGCCTGGCGCTGGCGTGCGCGCTGGGTTGGCGCTGGTGGCAGCGACGACAACGAGCCGGCCGCGTTCCGGGCTGGGTCAAGTTGCCGCTGCTGGCACTGCTGGCCCTGGCCGTGATCGTGCAATACGGCAACCTGTTCGGGCGCGCAGCGGGCACCGCGCTGGCGATCGGCTTGTTGGTCCTCAAGCTGCTGGAAACCGAGAGCCCCCGCGATGTGCGGGTCGGGGTTGGCTTCACCTGTTTCACGCTGATGACCGCATTGTTGTTCGACCAGGGCATGGTCAGCACCGTGGTGGTCGCGCTCGGCCTGCTGCCGGCACTGGCGACGCTGCGTGCACTGGAGCCCGCGCAGGCTCCGGCAAGCATCCCTCGCAGCCTGCTGTCGCCGCTCGCGTTGCTGGCCGCGGCGCTGCCGCTGGCCCTGCTGGCATTCCTGCTGGTGCCGCGACTGAGCTCGCCCTTGTGGGGCGCACCGTCCCGCGATCAGGCGCGCAGCGGACTCAGCGACCGCATGAGCCCGGGCGGCTTCACCGAGCTGCTCACCGACGACCACCCCGCCATGCGGGTCAGCTTCGACGGTGCGCCGCCACCGCCCGACCAGCGCTATTTCCGCGCGTATGTGATGGCCCGGTACGACGGCGTCAGTTGGAGCTACAGCGACGCAGGCAACTTGCCACCGGCGGTGCTGGATGCCGCCCATGCCGTGAAGTACCGGATCAGGCTGCTGCCCACGCATCGACACGTGCTGCCCACGCTGGACGTGCCGATCGACGCGCCCGCGGGCGCATCGATGCGTCGGGATCGCGTGGTGATGGCAGCCAGGCCGGTCGACGACGCACTCACCTATGCGCTGAGTTCCGCCACGCAGTACCAACTCGAACCGCAGCTCGACGAACATCACCGCCGCTGGTTGCAACTCCCCGCCGGCTTCAACCCGCGCACGCTCGCCCTGGGCCAGTCGTGGCGCCAGCGTCACGGCAGCGACGAAGCGGCGATCGTGCGTGCCGCGCTCGCCCTGTTCCACGACGGCGGTTTCCGTTACACCCTGGCGCCGGCGCCGCTGGGCCGCAACGCGATGGACGATTTCCTGTTCGATACCCGGGAAGGCTTTTGCGAGCACTACTCATCGGCGTTCACCGTGCTGATGCGTGCCGCGGGTATCCCCGCGCGCGTGGTCACCGGTTACCAGGGGGGCTACTGGAACAAGCTGGGCGATTATCTGCTGGTGCGCAACTCCGACGCCCACGCCTGGAGCGAAGTGTGGCTGGCCGGGCGTGGCTGGGTGCGGGTCGACCCCACCGCCGCGGTGCGACCGGAACGGGTCAGCCTGGGAGCGGCGGCGGCCGCTGGCGACCAGTTGGACTGGTACCACGACAATTGGCTGCAGGGTTTCAGGAATCGCTGGGATATTGTCAACCGATGGTGGGATCAGGCCGTTACGGGATTTGATGCGCTACGCCAGCGCAGCCTGTTGACGCCGTTCGGCATCCGCGACACCGATACGACGACCCTCGGCGTGCTGCTTGCCATCGGCACGACGCTGTTCATCGCCATCGGGCTGGCCTGGGCGCTGCTGCGGCGGCAGTCACGCGATCCGCTGCGCGAGGCGCTGCGCGAACTGGAACGCAAGCTGGCCCGTCAACATATCGTGCGCCACGTGGGAGAAGGTCCGCAGCACTACCTGAGTCGCGCCGCGCGAGCCCTGCCGTCAAAGCGCGAGGAACTGATGGAACTGGCGAAGCGCTACCTGGACCTGCGTTACGCTCATGACGAACCGCCGACTGAATCGGTCCATGCATTTCGGCGCGCCGTGCGGGATTTTCGGGCGAAGAACGTGGTCAAATGAACATCAACACGATGGCGAACGCCATCGATCCTGACGGAGATACCTCAATGTCCCTGTACCGTCCCCTCACTCTCGTCGCTGCCATTGCCGTGCTTGGTGGCTGCGCGACGATTCCCCAGCCGCTGCAAGGCAACTACGCCAGCGTCTCCACCGCCAGCGCGCAGCAGGGTGGTGCCGGTGGCACCCAGGTGCGCTGGGGTGGCGAGATCATCAAGACCGAACCCGGTCCGCAGCAAACCTGTTTCTACGTGCTTTCGCGCCCGCTGGACAGCCAGGCGCGGCCCAGGTCGGGCAATGCCGGTGAGAACGAGGGGCGCTTCGTCGCCTGCCGTACCGGCTTCTACGATCCGGAGGTGTTCACTCGCGGGCGCGAGTTGACCGTGACCGGTACGCTGCACGGCACCGTGACCGAGAAGGTCGGCGACTACGACTACGCCTACCCGCGGGTCGAGGCCAACGTGGTCTACCTGTGGCCCAAGCACCAGCGCTACGCGGCCTATCCGCCGGGCTACTACGACCCGTTCTGGGGTCCGGGCTTCGGCCCGTACTGGGGCGGCCCGTGGGGCTATCCCTACTGGGGTGGTCCGCGGGTGATCGTGGTGCGCCCGCCACCGCCGCCACCGCCGAAGAAGTAATCAAACACAAGAACGCCGGCTGCATGCCGGCGTTCTTGTGTTCGCCGAGCCCCTCGCGGTCAACCGGGTGGCCAATGCAGGCGCCGGCCAGCCAGCAAGTGGACATGCAGATGGAACACCGTCTGCCCGCCATCCTCGTTGCAATTGATCACGGTGCGATACCCCTGTTCGGCGAAGCCTTCCTGCTTGGCGTAATCCGCCGCCGCCAGCAACAGCTTGCCGAGCAACTCGGCCTGGTTCGCGGTGACATCGTTCAGCGTGGCCAGCGGCTGCTTCGGGATGAACAGCACATGCACGGGAGCCTGCGGATTGAGGTCGCGGAACGCCAGTACATCATCGTTCTCGTAAACGATGTCGGCGGGAATCTCGCGACGGATGATCTTGCTGAAGATGGTTTCGCTCATTGCTGCTCCCGTGGGAATCCGATGACGATGATTCAGTCCAGCGATTGCCTGCCGCCGAACGCGTGCGCCAGCGTGCTGCGATCGACGTATTCCAGTTCCCCGCCGAGGGGAACGCCGTATGCAAGCCGGGTCGGTCGGACTCCGCCGGCACGCGCCAACTGGGCCAGATAATGTGCAGTCGCGTCGCCCTCCACCGTGGGATTGGTGGCGATGATCAATTCCTCGACTTCACCCTCGCCGAGGCGCCGGGTCAGTTGTGCCAGTCCCAGTTCCTCGGGCCCCAGCCCGTCCAGCGGCGACAGACGGCCCATCAGCACGAAATACTGGCCGCGGTATCCGGTGGCCTGTTCGATCGCCACCAGTTCGGTCGGCGACTCCACCACGCACAGCACCTGGCGATCACGACTGGAGCTGGCACACAACGAACACAGCGGCTCCTCGCTGAAATTGCGGCAGCGCTCGCAATGGCCGATGCGCCGCATCGCCTGCTCCATCACCGCCGCCAGCTTCAGGCCGCGCTCGCGCTCGCGCTCCAGCAGGTGGAAGGCCATCCGCTGCGCGCTCTTGCCGCCCACGCCGGGCAGGCAGCGCAACGCTTCGATCAATTCGGCGAGGAGAGGCGAGCCGCTCATTGGGTGTCCGGGAATCGAGAATGGGAGGTCGGGAATCGGAAGATCAAAAGCATGAGGCATTTCGCCCTTGCGATTCCCGATTCCCTACTCCCAATTCCCGGCATCAGAACGGCATCTTGAAGCCGGCCGGCAGGTTCATCCCGGCGGTGACGCCACCGAGCTTGTCCTTGCTGGCCTGGGCCACCTTGTTCACCGCGTCGTTGACGGCAGCGGCGATCAGATCCTCGGCCATCTCGGGGTCGTCGGCGAAGGTCTGCCGGTCGACCTGCACCCGGCGTACTTCGTGCGCACCGGTCATCACCACGCTCACCAGCCCGCCGCCGGCGCTGCCGGTGACTTCGAGCCGGGCGATCTCCTCCTGCGCACGCTTCATGTCCTCCTGCATGCGCTGGGCCTGCTGCATCAACTGACCGATCTGTCCTCTCATCACATGGCTCCGGGTTCATTGCCCAAGGTTTGATTGTCCAGGGGTTTGACGGATTGCGGCACGACGCGCGCGCCAAAATCGCGTTTCAGGG
>DATNGL010000093.1:0-3319 GCA_035605895.1 Rhodanobacter sp. | reverse complement strand
GTTGCAGCGGGGCAACGACCGCATCGTCGCCTTCGTCACCGGCGACGACGAACGACGTGCCGATGGCCAGGCGAATGCCGACATGGGCACCTTCATGTCGCAACTGGAAAGCCGCGGCATGCGCGCGGTGCCGCTGAACTTCGCCCAGGTCGGCGCGGTGCCCGCGCATACCGACCTGGTGGTGCTGGCCAGCCCCACCGTGCCACTGGCGCCGGGTGCGGTGAAGGCGCTGGTCGGCTACGTGCAGAACGGCGGAAATCTGCTGTGGCTCACCGAGCCGGGCAATGACGACCTCGGCCTCAAGCCGCTGGCCGATGCCCTCGGCGTGCGCGTACTCCCGGGCGTGCTGGTCGACGGCTCCGGCACGGCGCTCGGCCTGCACAACCCACGCATGATCGCGCTGGGCAGTTACCCGCCGCAGGCGATCACTCGCGGCCTCCAGCTGACCACGCTGTTCCCGCAGGTCTCGGCGCTGGCCCAGGTGGCGCGCACGCAATGGGGCGTGCAGGCATTCCTGCGTTCCAGCCCGCAAAGCTGGACCGAGTTCAAGCCGATCGACAACACGAAGACCTCGGACATCCAGTTCGATGCCACCGCCGGCGAGCTGAAAGGGCCGCTGGATTTCGGCTTCGCGCTGAGCCGCCTGTCACCCAGTCCGGACAAGAGCGAGCAGCGTGCGGTGGTGATCGGCGACGGCGATTTCCTGTCCAACACCTTCCTCGGCAACGGCGGCAACCGCGCGCTGGGCGAGCGCGTGTTCGACTGGCTGCTTGGCGACGACAAACTGGTTGACCTGCCGCCGCGCGGCGCGCCGGACCGGCTGCTGGACATCTCGCAGGGTGAATTGAATGCACTGAGCTTCGGCTTCCTGATCGTGCTGCCGCTGCTGCTGCTGCTGATCGGTGGCGCGATCGTGTGGCGCCGGCGCCGGCGCTGAACCATGAAGCGTGCCGCTCGCCAACGCGTATCCCTGCTGTGCACCGTGCTGGCGCTGCTCGCGCTCGCCGGCTGGCAGCTGCAGCGCGACGCCAGCCGCGCGAACGGTGACCTGACCACGCTCGACCCGGCAAGCATCAGCCACGTGAGCCTGACCCTGCCCGACGCCGCCACGCTGCACTACGAGAAGCGCAGCGATGGCCACTGGTGGCGTACCGACGGCACCCCGAGCCGCGTGGCCGACGATGACCGCCTGAACGACCTGACCGATATCGCTGCCGCGCACGTACTGAGCTGGCGTCCGCTCGGCGACTTCGATCCGGCGAAGATCGGCCTGTCGCCACCGCGTGCCGTGCTGGACCTGGATGGCCAGTCGCTGGCCTTCGGTGTCAGCGCGGTGGCCGGGCCGCAGCACTACGTGCGGGTGGGCCAGCGTGTCGCGCTGGTGTCGTCGCGCTACATGCCGCGTTCGCCCGAGATCAGGACCACCGAGCTGCATTGAACCGCGGAATCCCCTCTTGCCCGAACTTCCCGAAGTCGAAACCACCCGTCGCGGCATCGCGCCGTACCTGATCGGCCGGCGCGTGTTGGGGGTGACCTTGCGCCGGCAGGATCTGCGCTGGCCGATCCCGCCGGAGATCAGCGAGCAACTGCCCGGGCAACGCATCGAGGCGGTGGAGCGGCGCGCGAAATACCTGCTGCTGCACACCGCCGCCGGCAGCGCCCTGCTGCATCTGGGCATGTCCGGGGTGCTGCGCGTGTTGCCGCCGGACGCGCCGGTGGGCAAGCACGACCACGTCGACATCGCGCTCGAACGCACCAGCGCGCAGGCACCGCGCATCTTGCGCTTCACCGATCCGCGTCGTTTCGGCTGCCTGTTGTGGCAGGCGCCGGGGGAAACCCACGAACTGCTGGCCAGACTCGGCCCGGAACCGCTCACCGATGCCTTCGACGGCGACCTGCTGTGGCAGCTGTCGCGCGGCCGCACCGCAGCGGTGAAACTGTTCCTGATGGACAACGCGGTGGTGGTCGGCGTGGGCAATATCTACGCCAGCGAGGCCCTGTTCGCCGCCGGCATCGACCCGCGTCGCGCCGCTGGCGCCGTCTCACGCGCGCGCTACGCCCGACTCGCCATGGAAGTGAAGCGCATCCTCGCCCTGGCGATCGAGCGCGGCGGCACCACCTTGCGCGACTTCCTCAGCCCCGATGGCGCGCCGGGTTATTTCTTCCGCGAGTTGAACGTCTATGGCCGCGCCGGCGAACCGTGTCGGGTGTGCGGCACGTCGATCCGGCAGGTCGTGCTGGGCCAGCGCTCCACGTTCTGGTGTCCGCGCTGCCAGCGCTGAGTCATGCCGGCCAGGTGAGCTCGACGAAGCTGTTATTGAACTGCGGATCCTCCAGACCGCCGCCAAGACGCACGACTGCACCTGCGGACACGCCTTCGACGTCCAGTCGCTGCCCTTCGGCAAAATGTGCGCCCAGCGCCTGCAACTCGACCAGCTGCTCGCACAACAGGCCAGCGCGATCGATGGCGGCATCGGGCACGTGGTGGATGCTGACATCGGGACGGCCGAACTTGCGCATGCCGCGGGTATGGATCCACGAGCGGCCCGGTTCGGACTCGCCATCGCACAGGATCAGCACATGGTGGCGGATCGGCGCGCCGTCGCGGATCAGATAATGCCGGCGCCAGGCATCGGCATCGAGCAGGCCGAGGATCTGCGGGTCCAGGATCGCAACGCCGCCGATGTCGAGCATGCCCGCCAGCACGCCGAGAGTGTCGCGCAGGTAGCCCGTGGCGGGGCTGTCCTCCAGCGTGCCGCGCACCACCATCACTTCAGGCGCATCCAGCGCGCGCTGGTAAGCCTGCGGCGCATCGGCCTTGTACATGCGGCCCGTCGCGCCCTTCAGGGGATAGCCGTCCCAGCTGCGCAGGTCGGCGTGGCGGTGACTGGTGGCGGTGAGCCCCGCCGGCAGGCCGGGGCTGCCGTAGTCCTGCGAGGGCACGCGCACGGCGTCGAATTTCCCGAACACGTAGAACTGCAGCAGGATCTTCTCGTCGCTGGCCTGCCAGTGCGGGCGCTGCCAGGCGGGGATGGTGATCGGGTGGCTCATGGCATTCCTCGGGTTGGGCCGGGCTCAGTGCTCTTCGCCCAGCGGTAGCACGGTCTGCTGCAGCTCGATGCGGCCCTGGCCCGCGCTGATCTTCTTGAACTCGGCGCGGCTCACCGAGACATAGCGTTCGTTGCCGCCGATCTCAACCTGCGGGCCGTCGGTGACGGCGCGCCCCTGTTCATCCACGCGCACCACCATGGTGGCCTTGCGTCCGGTGTGGCAGATCGTCTTGATCTCCACCAGGTTGTCGGCCCAGGCCAGCAGGTAG
>DATNGL010000092.1:0-18499 GCA_035605895.1 Rhodanobacter sp. | reverse complement strand
GAATTGCGCGCCTTGAAGGGGATTGGGCATGGGAACGGTTTGACCAAGGTAGGATGGCACGGGATAATTCTTGGGTTTCTGTCCGCCGCAGGCTTCGATGGCCTCGTCGGCAGCGTTTGCAAGTCTCTCGGGAGTCAAGTGTATGAGTTTTCGCTCCGCTGGTTTTCGGCCCGCCGTTCTCGGGGCCGCCGTGGCGCTCGCGTTTGCGCTGTCGGCCACCGCCCTGATGGCCCAGCCGCAAGCCGCCGCGCCCGCCGCTGCCGCCACCGCGGCGCCACCCGCCAGCACCGGCACGGCAGCCGCGCCTGCCGCTGCGACCGAGGTCGCGGCAGTCAAGCCGGGTGACGCCACCGCCGGCCAGGCCAAGGCCGCGGTCTGCGGTGCCTGCCACGGCCTGGACGGCAATTCCAGCGATGCGCAGTACCCGAAGCTGGCTGGCCAGAGCGAGGAATACATCGTGCGCCAGCTGACCGATTTCAAATCCGGCGTGCGGCAGAACCCGATCATGCTGGGCATGGCCACGCCGCTGTCCAGCCAGGACATGCATGACATCGGCGCCTATTTCGCCAGCCAGAAGTCGCGGCCCGGGGTGGCCGACCAGGCCCTGGTCGAACACGGCCAGACCCTGTTCCGCGAAGGCGACCCCACGCGCGACGTCCCGGCCTGCATGGCTTGCCACAGCATCGACGGTCGCGGCAACCCGGGCGCGATGTACCCGCAGCTGGCCGGCCAGCATGCGCAATACATCGAAGCCACGTTGAAGGCCTGGCACGATGGCACCAGCTGGGGCGGCGATGCGCATTCGCAGATCATGCCGACGATCGCCAGGAAGCTGGACGCCGACGACATCGCCGCGCTGGCCAGCTACATCGAGGGCCTGCACGGCACCGATGGCCAGCCGGCCGCCGCCACGCCCTGATTGATCGAGCGCCGACCGGGGTCGGCGCCGTCGGTCCCACGTTCCACCGATTACGAGGTTGCCATGTTCAAGCGTCTGCCACTCCTGTGTGCCGCCCTGCTCGCGCTGGCCGCGTGCAGCCATGACAACAACGGCAACACCGCCCAGCCTCCCACGCCGGCCACCGCCGGCAGCAGCGCCACCACCACGCCGGCACCGGCAGCCAGCAGCCCCGCAGCAGCCACTACTGCTGCGGCGCCGGCTGCCGGCGGAACGGTCGCCCCGGCCAGCGACAACAGCACGGTCGCGGCGGAACCCGCCGCCGCACCGGCCACGCCTTTCGTCGACAACGGCAAGTGGGTCGAGGGCAAGAACTACTTCCTGATCGATCCGGCCCAGCCGACCAGCCACCCGGGCAAGATCGAGGTCACCGAGGTGTTCTCCTGGGGCTGCCCGGCGTGCAACGCGTTCCACACCACCGCCGACCAGATCGCCAAGAACCTGCCGGCCGGCGCCGTGATGAACTATCTGCCGGCCGCGTTCCGCCCCGACGAAAACTGGCCGCTGTACCAGCGCGCGTTCTACGCCGCGCAGGCAATGGGCGTGGCCGACAAGACCTACGATGCGATGTTCGATGCCACCTGGAAGACCGGCGAGACCGCCACCTACAACCTCAAGGGCGCGGGATTGAAACCGAAGGAGGCCTGGCCGACGATCGACGACATCGCCAGGTTCTATGCCAAGTTCGGCGCGGATCCGAAGGAATTCGTCGGCATCGCCAACTCGTTCACCGTCAACACCAAGATGAAACGCGCGGACGACCTGATCAAGGCCTATGGCGTCGCCGGCACGCCGACCATGGTGGTCAACGGCAAGTACCGCTTCGACGTGACCTCGGCTGGCGGCTATGCGCAAACGATCGAACTGACCCAGTGGCTGGTCGCCAAGGAAGCGGCCGGCAAGTAAGGCCGCTTCGCTCTGCCTGGCCCCCGGCGTCCCCCATGCCATTCCGCGAAGAGAACACCCCGATGCTCAAGCGATTCGCCCGCCTGCACGTTTTCGCCCTGTTCGGCGGCTTGCTGCTTGCCAGCGCCTGCACCGCGCAGTCCAGCGACTCGACGCCGTACACCGAGGGCGCCGACTACATCACCCTGCCGGCTCCGCACCAGCGCTACAGCAACAGCGGCAAGGTCGAAGTGGTCGAGGTGTTCTCCTACGCCTGCATCCACTGCGCCCAGTTCGCGCCCGAGGCGGAGAAACTGCGCAAGGAGCTGCCGCCCGGGGCCGAATTCAAGTTGATGCCGGCGCCGTTCAACGCCGAATGGGTACCGTTCGCACGCGCGTACTACGCCGCCAGGGAGCTGGGCGTGGTCGACCGCACGCATCTGCAGCTGTTCGTGGCCAAGTTCGGCGAGCACTACCCGATCAACTCGATGGACGAACTCGCCGATTTCTATGCGCGCGAGGGCGTCAACCGGGCCGACTTCATGCGCATCGCCACGTCGGAGGCGACCACGGCGAAGATGAAGCGCGACCTCGACCTGATCCGCACATGGCAGGTCGACGGCACGCCGACCCTGGTGGTCGACGGCAAGTACCGTGTGAACACGGTCGGCTCGCACGCCAAGATGCTGGCCGTGGCGCTGTGGCTGGCCAAGCGCGAGCTGGCAGGCAAATAGTCGCGGCGGTTTCCCGTCCGCCGGCGCATCGGATCGCGCGGCAGGCATCGCATTCACGCGGCGGCGCGCATGCTGGCACCCGATGGCCTGCCCGGTGCGCCGGTGGAGGCGATCCCTTCCCAAAATTTGCCGTATGCCGCCATGACCCCCGCCGCAACCCATCCAGCAGCCATCCCTGCCGAACGCCGTCTGCGCCTGCTCAGCTGCAATATCCTGGCGGGCGCCAGCGTGCAGCATTACCGCGAGTACGTCACACGCAGCCTTGCCGCGGTGCTGCCGGGGCGCAGCAAGATGGACAACCTGGACCGGCTTGCCGAGGTGCTCACCGGGTTCGACGTGATCGGCCTGCAGGAAGCCGATGCCGGCAGCCTGCGCTCGGGTTTCCTCAACCAGACCCGCTACCTCGCCGAAACTTCCGGCCTGCCGTTCTGGAGCCACCAGCCGAACCGGCCGGTGGCCAGGCTGGCGCATTCCGCCAACGGCCTGATCAGCCGGCTCGAACCCACCTCGGTGACGGACTATCCGCTACCCAGCCGGATTCCCGGCCGTGGCGCCCTGCTGGCGCAATTCGGCGAGGGCGAGCACGCACTGGCGGTGATGATCGCGCACCTGTCGCTGAGCGCGCCGGCGCGCGCCCGCCAGCTGGGCTTCATCGCCGAGCTGCTGCAGGATTTTCCGCACGCCGTGCTGATGGGTGACCTCAACACGGAGCCGCACAGCGCGGAAATGCGCCACCTGTTCAGCAAATGCGGCCTGCAGCCGCCGGCGCAGCCTACCCCGACCTTCCCCAGCTGGAAGCCGCGAAGGGCGCTGGATCACATCCTCACCTCGGAAGCGATCCAGCTGGAGAAGACCTGGGCGCTGCCGCAGGCATTCTCCGATCATCTGCCGCTGGCGGCGGAGATTCGCCTGCCGGCGCACGTCGGCGGGAAACCCGTCGCGCGGAAGCCGCGATGAAGACGTCGTCGTGGCGATCGACGCTGCCGTGGCTGTTGTTGCTGGCCGTCGGGCTGGGAGCAGCGGCGCTGCGCTTCGGGCTGATCGAATCGAGTGCGATCGGGCAGTTCTGCAGCGGTCATGATCCTTGGTGGTGCCGCGTCCGAACCGCCCTGGTGCTGGGCTTCCTGCACAATGTTTACGGCGTGGCCGCGCTGCTCGGCGCGCTGCTGGCACTGCTGTCCCGGCGCCGTGCGCTGGCCTGGCTGGCCGCCGCACTCGGGGTTTTTGCGCTGCAGTTGTATTGCGTCGAAACGGGCGCGCTGGCCGTGCTGATCGGCAGCCTACGCCTGCTGCGGCTGCAGGCGGATGCGCGCGGCGCGCCAGTCGAGCAGCACCGGCAGCGCCAGCAGCAGGTTCAGTCCCAGCCATAGCCAGGCGACCGGATTGAGACCGGCCTCCTGCACCACCACGATCGCCCCCAGCAACGGCAGCCACGCGGCCAGGAAACGCTGCTCCAGTCGCGGCATCGCCCGCTTGCACGGATCGGACAAGCCGCCGGCCACGCAGTAGCCGACGCAGGGCAGCAGGAACAGGCCCAGCGGGAAATCCCGATAGCGTCCGTCGAAGACCAGCAACAGCCCGTAGTACGCCAGCGCAAACAACCAGGCCAGTCGCAGCCGGCTAGGCAGGAACGGACGCGTCGCGCCGGCCAGGCGGGCCGCGATCCAGCGCGCCAGCCGCAATGCGGTGAACAAGGCCAGCATGCAGGCAGCCAGCGATACCGCCCACTCCCAAAGGTTGCGACAGGCGAAAACCATTTGCCGGAATTGCCACGCCAGCGCACCGCCGCTGGCGATGCCGGCAAAGCCGAGCGCCAGCGCGTCGCGCCAGCCGAGCCGATGCCGGCGCCATGCACCGGCCAGCAGGAACAGTCCGCCGCCCGCCGCTGCGGCCAACCAGCCCAGCCACCAGCGCGGATCCTCGGTCACCGGTCCCTGCATCGCGAACTTCGGCCGCGCCTGCGCATCGAAGATGCCCCAGTAGCCGCCGGCGGTGCCTTCCTGATCGCGCTTCCACGGCTGGTCGAAGGCCTCGATCACGTTGTACGGCAGGTCCGCCTTTGCCGCATAGCCCAGGAACTCGCGCAGGTAGCGCGCCTCGTTCACCACGCTGGCACTCGCCGCCTGGCGCGGCCGTCCGGCACTGGGCCAGCCGGTTTCACCGATCATCACGCGCCGGCCCGGGAATGCCTGCTGCACCTTCGCGTAGACGGCCGCCACATGCTGTACCGCGCGCTCCGGCGGCACCGGCTTGTCCTCCCAATACGGCAGGATGTGAATGGTCAGATAGTCGACCGAGGCGGCCAGCTCGGGATGCCGCAGCCAGAACTCCCACACGTCGGCGTAGGTCACCGGCTCCGGCACCGCGGCACGTACCTTGGCCAGTTCGACGGCCAGTTCGGCCGATGACAGGTCGCCGCGCAGCAGCACCTCGTTGCCGACGATCACGCCACGCACCACGTTCGGATACTTGCGCGCGGTGAGGATGCCGAGCCGGATCTGCTCGGCATTCGCCTTGCGGTCGCTGCCCAGCCAGATGCCGAGCAGCACCTTCATGCCATAGCGCCCGGCGATCTGCGGCACGACACTCAGGCCCTGCCCCTGCGAGTAGGTGCGTACGCAATCGAAGCGCTGCGACAGCGCGCGCAAGTCGGCATCGACGCGCTCGGAACTAATGAACGCACTGGCGTCCAGCGGGGATTCGCCCGGCAGACGGAACGGTGCGTACGACACGCAGGCAATGCGCGCCGAGGGTGCGTCCGGCAGGTCCACCGGCCGGCCGAGCGCCCACCACCAGTATGCCGCGATCAGCACCGTGGCCAGCAACGCCGACCACGCCAGGCTTTCTCGACGAAAAACAGGCGCAGGTTTTGTCGACATGCACGATCCGTGGATGCTGAGGCAGCAGCGCGTCAGCTTAACAGGGCATGCGGCGCGCTCACCGAATCCGAACAAGCCGGGATGAGCCTTCCACTACACTTCGGCGAGATCGAATGGTGGAGTTTCCATGCCTGTTTCCAAGCCCTCGCGGCGTCCCGCATCGAATTGGCTGCTGCTGATATGCGCGTGGCTGCTCGCTGCCAGCGTGCATGCCGGCGAACCGACGGCCGCCCAGCGTGCCGCGTTCAAGCGGGCCTACGCGGCCGCGCAGCAGGGCGATGACAGCTGGCGCACGCTCGCCAGCGGGCTGCACCACTATCCGCTGTATCCGTACCTGCAGGCCGCCGCGCTGGAACACGATATCCAGCGCGTCGACCGCGCCGCCGTGGAGTCCTATCTGCGGCAATACCCGGACTGGATTCCCGCCGCCGACCTGCGCCGCAGCTTCCTGCGGGAACTGGCGCGCCGGCAGGATTGGCCCGGTTTCCTGGCGCTCTATCAACCGGGGCTGGGCGAGTCGCTCAGCTGCGACGCGTTGCAGGCGAAGCTGGCACAAGGCGGCAGCCTGGATTTCGAGCGGGATCTGGCGGCACTGTGGACCAGGCCGAGCCTGCCCAATGCCTGCGATCCGGTACTGAGCGCCGCGCAGGCCCAGGGCCTGCTGACCGACGCCAGACTGTGGACGCGCATCGACCGGGCCGCAGACGCCGGCCAGGCCGGCACGATCGACAACCTCACCGGCTGGCTGCCGCCCGCCGAACAGGCCAGTGCCCGACAACTGGCACTCGCGTTGCGCGATCCGGCGGGCGCACTGGCCAACGCATCAAGTTGGCCGGACACGCCGCGCGACCGACAGGTCGCCACGCTGGCACTGACCCGGCTGGCACGACGCCAGTCGAGCAGCGCGGACAGCGCCTGGCAGCAATTGCAATCCCATTTCAGTTTCAGCCAGCAGCAACGCGACCAGATCCTGCATGCGCTGGCCTTGTTCCATGCCACCGACTTCGATGACGGCGCCCTGGCGCGACTGATCGCGCTGCCGCCCGCCGCGCAGAGCGACAGCACCCGCGAATGGCGCGTGCGGGTGGCGCTGGCGCGCATGAACTGGCCGGCGGTTCTGGCCGCGATCGGGGCGCTGACGGCCGACCAGCAGCAGGACGGCGAGTGGCAATACTTCCGCGCTCGCGCGCTGGCCGCCACCGGCCACGCCGGGCAGGCTCGGCAGCAGTTCGCGGCACTTGCCGACAAATCCACCTTCTTCGGTTTTCTTGCCGCCGACCAGTTGCAACAACCGTACGCGATCTGTCCGCTTGCCCTGGCCGACGACCCGCAAAGCGAGCAGCAACTGCTGACGCGACCCGGCCTGCGCCGCGCGTTCGAGCTGTTCGCGGTCGACCTGCCCGCGCTGGCCCGGCGTGAATGGACGCAGGCGCTGCAAGGCGCCGACGAAGTCACCTTGCGCATCGCCGCCGACCTGGCCAACCGTCGCGGCTGGTACGACCGCGCCGTGTTCACGCTGAGCAGCGGCGAGGCGTTGCGCCTGTACGACCTGCGCTTCCCGCTGGCCAGCCAGGACGGCCTGGTGCCGCAGGCCGAGCAGTCCGGCATCGAGCCGGCCTGGGCTTACGGCATCCTGCGCGCCGAGAGCGCGTGGATGAGCGACGCGCGCTCCGGCGCCGATGCGCGCGGTCTGATGCAACTGCTGCCCGCCACCGCCGCGCTCGTCGCCAGGCGCAATGGCCTGGCCTGGGGCGGCGCCGCCAGCCTGTACGAGCCCGGCGTCAACATCGCGCTGGGGACGCGCTACCTGGCGCAGATGGCGCAGCGGTTCAACGACTCGCCATGGCTGGCCAGCGCCGCCTACAACGCCGGCCCGAACCGGGTCGACCAGTGGCTGGCCGCGCGCGGCACGCTGGCGCCGATACTGTTCGTCGCCACCATCCCGTTCAAGGAAACGCGCGAGTACGTGGCGCGGGTGATGGCCTTCAGCGTGATCTACGACTGGCGCCTGCACGGCACCGCGGTGCCGTTGACGGTGCGCATGAGCGCGATCGGCCAGCCGTACGCACTGCCGGACAAGAACACCCCGCGCCGCGCCATCGGCTGTCCGGCCGCGACGCCGGCAGCGGCTTCCAGCGCGGCACCGGCAGCAGCGGCCACGGCAATCGGGAACTGAACCGGCATGGCCACGCAGCAGCTCGTCATCCTCGGCGGCACCGGCTTCGTGGGCAGCCGCCTGGTGCCCAGGCTGGCTGCCGATGGCCATCGCATCGTGCTGCTCAGCCGCAACCGCGAACGACGGCGCGTGCTTGGCGTGTTGCCGGGCGTGAGCGTGCGCAGCGCCGACGTCTACGACGACAACGCGCTGCGTGCACACCTGAGCGGTGCCGATGCGGTGATCAACCTGATCGGCATACTCAACCCGGCTGGGCGGGATACCTTCCAGCGCGCGCACGTGGAATTGGCCCGGCGACTGATCGCCGCCTGCGCGGCCAGCCGGGTGGCGCGCCTGCACCAGATGAGTTCGCTCAAGGCCGGCCAGGGCCTGTCGCACTATCTCAAGACGCGGGGCGAAGCCGAGGCGCTGGTCAAGGCCTCCGCGCTGGACTGGACGATCTACCAGCCCAGCGTGATCTTCGGTGCAGGCGACGGACTGGTCACCCGTTTTGCCGCGCTGCTGCGACGCCTGCCGCTGCTGCCGCTGGCGCGCGCCGGGTCGCGCCTGGCACCGACCTGGGTCGGCGACGTGGCGGAGGCGATCGCCCGCTGCGTCGACCGTGCCGAACTCGGCCGACGACGCAGCTTCGAGCTGTATGGCCCGGAGGTATTCACGCTGGGCGAGATCGTGCGCCGCATCCGCGACCAGGCCGGCCTTCGCACGCCGATCCTCGCGCTGCCCGACAGCCTCGGCCGGCTGCAGGCGCGGGCCGCCGAACTGCTTCCGGGCAAGCCTTTCTCGCTGGACAATTTCCGTTCGCTGCGTACCGACTCGGTCGGCAAGACCGACGGCTATGGCGCACTGGATATCGTGCCGCGAGCTTTCAGTGCCGAGCTGCCGTCCCTGCTTGAGCCGTCCGTGCGACAACGCCGCCTGGATGAGGCGCGCTCGCGACAACGCTGATCCGGGGCAGCACGTGCGGGCGCGCTCAGTCGACGGCGACACGTGCCCGCAACAAGGCCCGCAGGCGATCCAGCTGGTCGCCATAGGCGGCACAGCGCAGGCTGTCCCGGCGCATCAGCTCGCCCGCCGCCATGCTGCTGGCGGCGCGTTCGACGCGCTGCGTGCGGTGGAACTCCACACACGCCGGATCGAACGACAGCGCACAGAAATCCAGCAGCCGGCGCACCTGCGGCTCGGGATCCGATTGCCATGCCTCGTAGTCGTGATCGAGGAAGCCGGCGGGAAACCTTTGCCGCCAATGCCGGGTGAGCCGGTCGTAGTCGGACCAGTAGCTCGCCACGTGATCGAGGTCGTAACTGAATTCGTGGCCATGGACGAACAACTGCCGATAGCAGGCAAAACAGGTTTCGAGCGCGCCGCGACGGCTGTTCACCACGCGCGCCCCCGGCAGCATCGCCATGATCGCGCCGACCAGGCGCCAGTTGCGCGGCGTTCGCTCGACGAAGCGCGACCTGCGCTGGCGCACCGGTTCGATGCGGGCGAGATAGTCCAGCCCCAGCCGCTGCCAGTCCGACGGCGTCGCCGCCGCCATCCATTCCCGGAGCGGCTGTTGCCTGCGGGTCGACTCGGCGTCGATCAGCTGCTCCAGCTCGCTCGATCCTTCGGACATCGCCACTTGCGAATGAGTGGCCAGGATCTGTCCGGCCAGCAGCGAACCGGCCTGCGGCATGCCCACCACGAAGATGATGTCCTCGCCCAGGGTCGCGTCGATCGCCGGCCGCAACGGTTGGGCAAACAACTGGCGCATGGTCTCCGCCATCGCCGTCGCCCTCATCGCGTTCCAGCCCAGTTGCCGGTGCATCAGGCCGTTGGCCTTGCGCAGCGCACGAAACGCCTCGCCGAAGTCGCCCTGGTCCTCGAGCGCGCGGGTCAGGGCGAAACCGAAACAGACGCGCGCGTGCAGATCCGCTTCGGGCAAGCGCAGGGCCCGCTGCAGTTGCACCACGTCGTCAGCGCCGAATCGCGCGGCGTCCAGGTCGGCCAGGCCGATCCACGCCGTGGGCTGGTCGGGTTCAAGGCGGAGCACCTCGCGATAGTTCTGGCTGGCCGGCAGCGTGGCGCCCAGGCTCGCCTGCGCCTGCGCCAGCAGCATTCGCGCAGGCACGTGCCCGGGCTCGATATCCAGCGCGCGATGCAGCGCCGTGACGGCACCGGCCGGGCGCTCCTGCAACATGTACATCTTGCCGAGGTTGTACCAGGCCGGCGCGAAATCCGGTGCCATGGCGCAGCCACGCTGCAGGCCGGCCAGCGCGGCATCGGGCTCGCCGCCGGCATAGCGCGAAGTCGCCAGGTTCATCCGGATCAGCGCGTCATCCGGCTTGAGCCGATGCGCCTGTTGCAGCAAGCCCACCGCGCCGGAATAGTCGCCGCGCAAATGCAGCACCACCCCCTGCATGCGCAACGCCTCCGCACAGGCCGGCGCCGTCGCCAGCACGCCGATCAGCGCCGCCTCGGCCGCAGGCAGGTCCTGCGCTTCGAGAGCGGTCGCCGCACGTTCAAGCAGATCCGCCACCGCCACCGGCAAGCCGGCAGCGCGATCGCGCATCAGCGGATGAACCCGCGTTTCCCCCATGATCGGTTGTCCCCTGCCTGCCACTTGCCGCGCGTGCGCCAGCTTACGCGAGCGCGGCGGCGGCATAAAGCAGGTTGTTCGTGCGGCCCACCCACCGCCTCCTGCCGTCGTTCGCATGGCAGAATCCCGGGCATGCGAATTTTCCTGGTCGGCGGCGCGGTCCGTGACAAATTGCTGGGGCGCGTGGCAGGCGACCATGATCACGTGGTGGTCGGCGCCACGCCCGAGGACCTGCTCGCACTCGGCTACAAGCCGGTGGGCAAGGACTTCCCGGTGTTCCTGCACCCGACCTCGGGCGAGGAATACGCGCTGGCGCGTACCGAACGCAAGACCGGTCGCGGCTATCACGGCTTCGCGTTCCAGGCCGACCGCGGCGTTACCCTGGAGCAGGACCTGGCACGGCGCGACCTCACCATCAATGCAATTGCCGAGGATACGGATGGCGTGCTGACCGATCCCTTCGGCGGCGTGCGCGACATCGAGGCGCGCGTGTTGCGACACGTATCGCCGGCCTTCGTCGAAGACCCGGTGCGGATCCTGCGGGTGGCGCGGTTCGCCGCGCGCTTTGCGCCACTGGGTTTTGCGGTCGCCCCGGAGACCATGGCGCTGATGCGGCAGATGGTGCGCGCGGGCGAGGCGGATCACCTGGTGCCGGAGCGGGTGTGGGCGGAGACGCGCAAGGCGCTGGCCGAGGCGCGGCCGTCGGCGTTCCTGCGCGTACTGCGCGACTGCGGCGCGCTGGCCGTCCTGTTTCCGGAAATCGATGCCTTGTACGGCGTGCCGCAACGCGCCGAGTTCCATCCGGAAATCGACTGCGGCGTGCACCTGGAGCTGGTGCTGGATCAGGCCGCGCAGCTGGCACCGGGGGATGACCTGGTCGGTTTCTGCGCGCTGACCCACGATCTCGGCAAGGCGCTGACGCCGGCGCAGGAATTGCCGCGGCATGTCGGCCACGAGCATCGCGGGATCGCGCCGCTGCACGCGCTGGCGGCGCGGCTGAAAGTGCCCACCGAACATGCCGCCCTGGCCGCACTGGTCTGTCGCGAGCACCTGAACGCGCATCGTGCGTTCGAGCTGAAACCGGCCACGCTGCTGAAGCTGCTGACCTCGCTCGATGCGCTGCGCCGTCCGGCGCGGCTGGACGCGTTCCTGGCGGCCTGCATCGCGGACAAGCGCGGCCGTCTTGGCCACGAACACGATGCCTACCCGCAAGCCGACTACCTGCGCGAGGCCCGCGCCGCCGCCGCGGCGGTCGATGCCGCGGCCTTCGTCGCCGATGGCCTGACCGGTCCGGCGATCGGCAAGGCGATGGAGACGGCACGCATCGCGGCGATCGCCGCATTGAAAGCTAATCACCCCGAAAGCGGATCCGCGGTATAAAGCCCGGATAGCCTTGCCCATCGCGGGTGTCGGCCAACCTTTGTTTTCGCTGGAGTTGCCCGTGTCCAACGCATTCGTCCCGATCTCGCCGCTGCGCCAGCGTTTCCGTCCACTGTGCTGGCTGGGTGTCACTTATCTGGCGATCTCGTTCGTGACCCGGATCGTGCTGCTGGTCATGTCCGGCGGCAACGTGGCGCACACGCCGTTGAACCTGCTGTATGCGTTCGGGGTGGGGCTGGGCTACGACCTGGTCACCTTCATCTACCTGGCCTGGCCGCTGGTGTTGTTCCTGTGGCTGGTGCCCACGCGGTCCGGCCGGGTGGCGCCGTTGCTGCGCTGGCTGCTGTACGCCGTCGGCGTGGTGCTTGCCTGCGTGCTCTGCGTCGGCACGCTGCACCTGATGTACCACGCCAGCCTCAAGGTGACCTGGCCGGCCATCATTCCGTTCCTGTTCGTGCTGCCGCTGGCGGCGTTCACCTATACCTCGCGCGCCGGCCAGTGGGTGTTGTACGGCTTCGGCCTGCTGCTGGTCTACGGCCTGCTGTTCGTGGCCGCGTCCGAGCTGGTGTTCTGGAACGAGTTCAGCGTGCGCTTCAATTTCATCGCGGTGGACTACCTCGTCTACACCTCCGAGGTGATCGGCAATATCCGGGAGTCGTACCCGATCGGCCGCTGGCTGGTCCTGCTGGTGGTGCTGGCCCTGGTGGTGTTCTTCGTCGGCAGGCGTGGCCTGCGCGCGCGCGATGACGGCAGCCGGCTGTGGCAGCGCGGCAAGGTGGTGCTGGTGTGGTTGCTGCTCACCGTGATTTCCGTGGCCACGGTCAACGGCGGCATGAAGGACCGTACGCACAACAACTACGTCAACGAACTGGCGGGCAACGGCATCTACGAGTTTTTCGCCGCGTTCCGCAGCAGCCATCTCGACTACGCGAAGTTCTACCGCACCCTGCCCGACGACCAGGCCTACGCGCGCTTGCGCCAGCTGCTGCAGACACCGGACGCCACCTTCATCAGCGGCGATCCGCGCGACCTCACCCGCGAGATCCGCCGCGTCGGCCCCGAAAAACACCTCAACGTGGTGCTGATCAGCGTCGAGAGCCTGTCCGGCGATTACCTGGGCACGTTCGGCAACAAGGAGCACCTCACGCCCTATCTCGATTCGCTGGTCGACCAGAGCGTGTTCTTCGACAACCTCTACGCCAACGGCACGCGCACGGTGCGCGGGCTCGAGGCGCTCGCCCTGTCGGTGCCGCCGACGCCGGGCGACTCGTTGATCCGCGAGCACGACAACGAGAACCTGTTCTCGCTGGCCGGCGTCTTCAACGACCGTGGCTACCAGTCGGATTTCGTCTACGGCGGCTACGGCCAGTTCGACAACATGAATTATTTCTTCGCCAACAACGGCTATCGCGATGTGGACCGGCGCGACATTCCGAAGACGGCCACGATCCACGGCCAGAACGTCTGGGGCGTCGCCGACGAGGATCTGTACACACTGGCGCTGGGCCAGATGGATCAGATCCACGCCGAGGGGAAGCCCTTTTTCCTGCACATCATGACCACCTCCAATCACCGGCCATACACCTTCCCCGACGACCGCGTGAAGTTCCCCAATCATTCGCGTGCCGGCGCGGTGGCCTACACGGACTGGTCGATCCAGGATTTCATCAAGCGTGCGCGCGCGAAGCCGTATTTCGACAACACCGTGTTCGTGATCACGGCCGACCATTGCGCCTCCAGCGCCGGCAAGACCAGCCTGCCGATCAACAACTATCACATCCCGCTGTGGATCTACTCGCCGGCCAACTTCAAGCCCGAACGCGTGCACCGGCTGATGGGCCAGCTGGACATCCCGCCGACCCTGCTGGGCATGCTCAATTTCAGCTATCGCACCCGCTTCTTCGGCCACGACCTGTTCCAGCTGCCGCCCGATCGCGAGCATGCCTTCCCCGGCACCTACGAGAAGCTCGGCTACGTGCACGGCGACGTGCTCACCATCCTCGAACCGCAGCGCAAGCTGGAGCAGCTCAGGCCCGACTTCGCCACCGGCGACGCCACCCCGGTCCAGCCGGTGAACCAGTCGCTGGTCGACGACGCCGTGGCCTATTACCAGGTCGCCAGCGAACAGTTCAAGGACGGCAAGCTGAAACGGCGACCGGAGGATTCGACCAAGGTGGAGCCGCTGCCTGTGCCGGCATCTTCGGTGCCTGCGCCTGCCGGTTCCGTGCCGGCACCGGCCAGTTCCACCGGATCAGCAACGCCACCGGCGTACTGATCCGGTTGCAACACGCGTCAGCTCAGAGTCGGTCGCCCCGATCGGCGGCCAGCAGCTCGGCCGGCAGCGGCAGGGCATCGAGTCCGCGCGCCAGCAGCATCGCCTGGAAGCGTTCGCCCATCTGCTCGGGCAGCATCAGCTTCTTGACCTGCTGCGACAGCCGGTAGCGACCGTGTTCGTCCTGCGGCTGCATCCGCTCGAATACTTCCTGCAGGCCTGCGCCGATCAGGAACTGCGCTTGCGGCAGATACGCCGCCACGCCGAAGCCGGCGCTGTTGCCGGCCTCGGCCAGCGCAGTGAAATCGACCGAGGCGGTGAGATCGTTCAGGCCGGGAAGATACAGCGGATCGTTGTGCGCGTGATGGCGGTAATGCGCCATCAATGTTCCGTCGTCGCGTTCGGGCAGGTAGAACTCGCGGCGCACGTAACCGTAGTCGACGAACAGCATCAGGCCGGCCGTCAGCGCGCCGGCCACCGCCTGGATCCAGTACGGCAACTGCGGCAGGATTTCCGAGCGGTAGCCATCGGCGAATTCCGCGCCCAGATCGCGCTCGACATGGCGCACGGCACCGGCCACCAGGGCGTCGGCCGGCCGGTCGAGGCGGGCCAGTCGACCGGCGCCGTCGAGCGCCACGTATTCCTCGTAGACCTCGCCCTGGCGCATCGCGAAACGCGTGGCCGGCAGCGCATCGATCACCTCGTTGGCGAACAGCACGCCGCGCCAGTCCTGTTCCGGCGGGCGGTCCAGCCAGCGCAGGCGCGCGTTGAGTTCGGCCGGCAGATTTGCCTGCAGCCGCTCGCGCTGCCGCTCGCGCAGGTCCGCACTGGGCTCCAGGATCAGGTAGTGCCGCGGCAAGGTGCCGGCTGCCGCCAGTGCGCGCAGCGCCGCCTCGGCGAACGCGCCGCTGCCGCCACCCAGTTCGAGGAAATCCGCCTGCTCGCCCAGCAGCGCCAGCACCGGCTGCACCGCGTTGACCACGCAGCGGGCAAACAGCTCACCCAGCTCCGGCGCGGTGACGAAGTCGCCGGCCGCGCCGAACTTGGTGCGGCCGGCGCTGTAGTAACCCAGTCCGGGCGCATACAGGCAGCGCTCCATGTACTGCGAAAACGGCATCGGCCCGTGCGAGGCGATCTGCTCGCGCAACAGTTGCAGCAGGTGATCGGAATGGGCGCGTTCGTCGGCGCCCGGTTCGGGTAGGCGGGTTTGCATGCATGCGGCCCTGGACTTCAGCGCCGCAAGGATAGCGGATGGTGCCGGCGGATCCGCGTGATGGGTACGCGAGCCATCCCGCGCAACGACGATCAGAAGTCCTTTTGCAGACTCAGGTACACGCCACGGCGCGGGCCGAACTGCGGCGCGCCGACGCCGATGCCGCTGCCGTCGCGCAGTTCGTACATGCGATCCAGTGCGTTGATCAGCGCCAGCTGGGTGTGCAACTTGCCGAAGTGGTCGAACGCGAAGTCGTGCGAGACGTTGAGGTTGAGCTGGAAGTACGCCGGCAGCGAGGCGCCGTTCGGCACCGCGCCGTCCTTGCGCAGGCCGCTGCCGAACAGGTAATCGGCGCCGACGCGGGTATCGTCGCCCAGCGCATAGTTCACGCCGCCGGACAAGGTGAGCTTCTGGTCGTGGTCGAGGAAGATGTAATGGTCGTCGATCCAGGCCAGGTCGTCCGGCGAGAAATTGTACTGGCTGGTGATGATGCGCTCGCCGATCGCCTTGCCGAGCGAGGCGTTGAAGTACGCCGACAGCGGTCCCTGCACGTAGTTGGCGGTGAACTCCAATCCCTTCACCCGCCCCCGGGCGTAGTTGAAGGTGGAATAGATCAGGGCCGCACCGAACTGGCCCTCGTCCTGCAGGCGCCGCACCTTGCGGTAGTAGGCATCCACGCCGATGGTCCACGCCGACCCCAGGTTCTGCGAGATGCCGGCGTCGAAATAGTCCGAGCGTTCGGCCAGCGGCGTGTTGTTGCCGTTGTCGGGCACCGCATTGGTGGTGCCGTCGAACTTGGCGATGTTGGCGCTGGCGATCATCTCGGTCGCCGGCGGGGTGAAGTAGCGCGAGTAGCCGGCGTGCACGGTGGTGCTGCCGGTGGCCTGCCAGACCAGGCCGACGCGCGGACTCAGCTGGCTCTCCGTGCGCGCCAGCTGGTAACGGTCGCCGCGCAGGCCGTAGTTCAGTGTCCAGTTGTCGGCGATGTTCCACTCGTCCTGCACATACGCCGACCAGGTTTTCGCGACGAGACGGCTGTCATCGAGGATGTTGATCGGAGTGGTACTTAGCTGATTGCCGTCGGCATCGGCGGGAAACACCCAGGCGTCGTTGCCGCTGGCGGCGTGTTCGAAGCTGCCGTACAGTCCGTAGCGCAGGGTGTGGCCGTTGCCCAGGCGGGTGGCGAAGTCCGCCTGCAGGGTGCTGGCCCGATTGCTGCGGCTGACGGCGGAAGCGACTCCGTTGAACATGAGTTCGCCGATCCGGTCGGGTGTGTAGGTCAGGCTGCTGTAACGCTGGCCCACGGACACCTGATAATCCGTCGAACCCAGCTTGCCCTGCAACGCCAGCACGCCGAAGCGGGTGTTCTCGCGCTGGCGTTCGTCGAGGTCGGCGGAGTTGAAGTCGACCGTGTCCAGGTAACCGAATTCCGGCATCTGGCCGGGGTTGTTCGGGATCTGGAAGCGGTTGTTGGCCACGCCGAACAGGAAGCTCAGGCGCGTGTCGTTGTCGATCAGGTAGCTGATGTCGCCGAAGCCCTTCGCCTGGTTGGTGTGGTCGTGGATCGGCTTTTTGCTGGCCGTGGGATTCTCGATGCCGGCATCGTTCTCCAGGTAGTTGCCGGTGAGGAACCAGCTCCAGCGATCGTTGCTGCCCCAGATCGAGGCGTTCGGGTTCAGCGTGCCGTTGCTGCCGCCGGTGATGCCCACGCTGTCGCCGTTGCCGAGGTCGTGCCCGCTCTTCGTGGTGATGTCGACCACCGCCGCCGTGCGCAAGCCGTACTGCGCCGGCAACGCGCCATCGAGCAGCTTCACGGTCTGGATCGTGCGTGCGTCGAGACTTTGCCCGAAGCCGCCGATCGACTCGGGGATGATCACGCCGTTGATGCGGTATTGCAGGTTCGCGTGATCGCCGCGCACGTGCAGGCCGCCGTAGGAATCCTGCACCACGCCCGGCGCCTGCAGCAGCACCTGGTTCATCGGCGTCGACGCACCCAGCGGCAGCTGCGCGATCGCCTTGTGGTCGATCACGTACTGGCTGCTGCCGGTGTCCGGCGACAGCGCGTTGCGAGCCTGGTCCAGTGCCGCCGACACCGATATCCCAGCCAGGTTCTGCACTTGCAGCCGGCCGCCGCCGGCCGGATCGCCTGCGCCCGGAGCGGCGGCTGACGTCGGGATCTCGTCGTTGGCGTGGGCAGTGGTCGCCGCCAGCGCGAGGGCAAGAGCCAGGGTGATTGGGGAGAATTTCATCGGGGACTCCGGCAGCAAGGGAACGGATGGATTGTTATGTTATAACATATCTATGCAAGAAATTGCGACAACTGCCGAAAGTCATGGAACCCGGGAGATCGAACACGGCGCAGCGGCGACGCGCGGCATTGGGCCCGGCGTCACGCAAGGCCACCTAGACTGCTGAGAACACCGCCGTGTTCGTCGCCCTGCACGCCTGATGGAGCCACGCATGACCAAGTCCGGCAGCCAGCAACTCCCCGCGGTCATCCCGCCGGTCGACCACGGTCGGATCACCACGGCGATTCTCGATTTCGTGAGCGAGGTGCCGGGCAGCCGGATCGACGGCAGCGGCGACCCGGCCAGCGAAGCGCGCCGTCTGGCCAACCGCGCCGCGCGCCGCGCTGCACTCGCCGCCGGTTCGCTGGCGCTGCCGCCCGGACCGCTGGGCTGGCTGACCCTGCTGCCGGAGCTGATCGCGATCTGGAAGATCCAGGGCCAGATGGTCAGCGACATTGCCGCCGCCTACGGCCGCCACGCCACGCTTGGGCGCGAGCAGATGATGTGGTGTCTGTTCCGGCACACCGCGGCGCAGGCGTTTCGCGACCTGGTGGTGCGCGTCGGCGATCGGCTGGTGTTCCGCCAGATGTCATGGAACGTTGCCGAACGCGTGGCGAAGCAGGTCGGCATCAAGCTGACCCAGCGCACGCTGGGCAAGGGGGTGTCACGCTGGCTGCCGGTGATCGGCGCGCTTGGCGTCAGCGCGTACGCGTATTACGACACCGGACAAGTCGCCAGCACCGCGATCGAAATGTTCGAGAGCGAGATGACGGTGGAGCAAAGCCACGAAACCCGTGCCACGAAAACCGGCAAATCGAAACCCGGATGAGCCATGCCGCGGATGACGCCAGCGCGCCTTTGCGGCAAGCTGCATGCAGCACATCTGCCGGAGCCACTTCATGTCACCACGCCACGATCGACCCGTCGCGCTGATCACCGGCGCCGGCCGCCGTGTCGGCGCGGTGATCGCGCGCACGCTGCACGCGGCCGGCTACGACCTGGCGTTGCACTACCGCCGCTCCGCCGACGACGCCCGCGCGCTGGCCGATGAACTGGAGCGGCAACGCGGCGACAGCACCCTGCTGCTGCAGGCGGAACTCGCCGACCTGCCGGCCTTGCCGGCGATGATCGAACGC
>DATNGL010000091.1:0-4825 GCA_035605895.1 Rhodanobacter sp. | reverse complement strand
CGGCCGGCTGGTCGTCGTCGAAACCGGTATAGCCTTCGGGGAAGATCGGCGTGCCGTCGGCTTCCAGTCCGAGCATGTCGGCGAGCGCCTTGGCCGCCGCGGTCTCGGCGATGGTCTTGTCGCGGAAGCTGCGGTTCTCGCAGATCGCGAAATACATCGGGAAGCCGTTCCTGCGCGGGGTGACCGCCAGCCACGCGGAATAGCGCGAGCCTTCCAGCGTGGCGCCGGAGCGGGCAAGGTAGTTGTCGAACTCGCGCTCGGCCATGGTCGTCATCCCGGTCGGAAAGCGTGCAGTGTATCGCGCGGCCCGCATGCCCCATCATGTACCGATGACTGCCGATTTCCCGCACGTGCCCCGCGTGGTGCTGGACACCAATGTGTGCCTGGACATCTTCCTGTTCCACGATGCGCAATCCGCGGCGCTGCACGTGGCGATGCGCGAAGGCCGGGTACAGGCGGTGACGCGGGCCGATTGCCGCACCGAATGGCTGCGCGTGCTGCACTACCCGCAGGTGCCGGTGAGCGCCGAGGCGCGTCCGGGGATCGAGCTGGCCTTTGATGCGCTGGTGCGCTGCCTGCCCGATGAGCTGGCCACGCCCGCGCCCGATGTGCGGCTGCCGCGCTGCGCCGATCCGGACGACCAGATGTTCCTGGAACTGGCGCAGGCCGCGGGCGCGCGCTGGCTGGTCAGCAAGGACAACGAACTGCTGAAGTTGGCGCCGCGCTGCGCGCGCGACGGGCTGTTCTGGATCGGCCTGCCGCAGGCCTGGTCGTTGCGCCGGGGTTGAGCGACAGGTCGCCCGGACCGTGCAGCTGCTGTACTTTGGCTCCTCTTGACCGGGACTCCGCCATGCTCACGCCCAGCCTCATCGACTGTCCCTATTGCGGCGAAACGATCGAGATCCTGGTCGATGCGTCGATTCTCAGCCAGCAGTACATCGAGGACTGCCAGGTATGCTGTCGCCCGATCACGCTGAGCATCAGCGCGGAAGAGGACGGCTCGGTGCAGGTGCGCGCCTCAGGCGAGAACGATGCCTGAGGCCTGCATGGCATCGCGCGTGGCCGCATCGCTGGCCGGTGTGACCGGGCGGGTGAGATCCCACAGCATGCTGGCACGAAAGCCAAGCGTCACCGCGTCCTGCGCCGTCCACAGCACGCACACGTCGCGTGCGAGGCCGCACACGACCACCTCGTCCACACCGCGCTCGCGCAGCCAGCCGGCCAGTCCCGTGCCGGGGCGGCTGCCGTCCGGGCCGTGGTTCTCCCGGAAACCGCTGTAGGAATCCACGGCGGGGTCGCTGCCCTTGCGGATGACCGCATCCAGCGCCGACCAGTCGATCGCCGTGTGCAACTCCGCGCCGGGCGTGCCTTGCACGCAATGGTCCGGCCACAGTGTCTGCGGCTGACCGTACAACCCGATCTGCTCGAACGGTGCGCGTCCCGGGTGCGAGCTGGCGAACGAGACATGCGCGGGCGGATGCCAGTCCTGGGTCGCCACCACGTGGCGGAAGCGGCGCCGGCGCAGCAACCGGTCGATGCCTTCGACGATGGCATCGCCTTCGTGGCAGGCCAGCGCGCCGCCGGGCATGAAGTCCGGCTGGACATCGACCAGGATCAACGCGGTGGTGGCGGAAGCGAGGGGATTCATGCAGGGCATTCGGATCGGATGATGTGGTGCAGTCTAGTGGGCCGTTCGTTGCGGCGCATAATGGCTGCCGTCGTGTCACGTCTCGGGGCTTGTGAAGAAAACCACTTCATGTGGTTTTCTTCAGTCGCGAGTCCGGCGCATGTATGCATGCCATCCTTGGCATGCATACATGCGGGCCAGCCTACGGCTGTTCAAATCCGCTCCCGGCGGATTTGTCCGGACTCGCTCTCGCGGATCAATCATTTGCATGATTGATCCGCGACCGGCCATCCGTGGCCGGCTTCGAGTTTGAAAAATCAGGAACTCTCGGGGGGCGAAATGCACTACGACCAGACTTGGATGGGCAGTGGCATCGTCGGCGGCATCGAGGCGGGCGTCATTTCGCTGATGGTGGCACTGGCGCTGTTCCTGCTGCTGCACTGGCTGGGGCGCCGCCATGGCTGGTGCCACGCACGCAAGATCGGCTGGGCGTTCCTGCTGGCCAGCATCCTGACCGTCAGCGGCGACCTGTGGGATCTGTTCTACCTCAACTACAGCAACCTGCAGTCGCGGCCGCTGCTCACCGCCGTGCTGGCCGGGATGCACGATCCGGAACATCTGGGCATGCGCGTGTTGTGCGAGCTGCTCGGGGTTTCGCTGGGGGTCTATCTTGGCTGGGTGCTGAGCGGCGGCTACCGCGTGCGCGATGTCCACGACCGGAATCCATAGCTCCTCGCCACCCTTTTGTCCGAGTGATCCTTGAACCCTCACGGAGCCAGACGATGAAAACATTGAAGCAGTTGCTCTTGACCTTCACGCTGCTGCCGTCTCTGGCTCTGGCGACGAGCGACCAGAAGGTGATGACGACTCCGCCGATCCGGGTGCGGGTGGCGGTGGATGCGACCGGCCATCTGACCGACATCACGCCGATGCAAAAATTGACAGACCCGTTTGCCGGCATCGTGCAGCGCACCTTGGCCAAGTGGACCTTTTATCCCGCCCGTATCAACGGCAAGCCGGTGGTCACGATGACCTGGTTGATCATCGAGCTCAAGGCGCAGTTGAATGGGAACGGCGGCGCGCAGGTCCAGGTGGACTATCTTGGCAACGGGCCTTACTGGGGCCTGACGTGCCCATCTTATCCCCAGGAGATGGCGCGAGAGTTGCGTGCAGCCAGGATTGTCGTGGAGGCCACGGTGGGCACCGATGGTCATCTTGCAGATCCGAAGGTGGTCGCGGCGTTGACTTCGGATGGCGGTCCGGCCAGATTTTTCGTTCGGGCGGTCCTGAACTCCGTACGGAAGGCCGAAGCAAAACCCATCGTCGTCGATGGTCAGCCGGTGGTCTCGCATGTCCGCTTCCCGGTGACCTTCGCTCTGGATATGGAGGGCCGCACCGATGGCGACGCCGCTCACTTCCGCCCCGCCAGCGATTCGTCGAGGTACGTCACGGCCTCACAGGTAGCATCGCCAGCCAGCCGGCTCGCGCTGGTGGGTAATGAAATGGTGGCGCTGGACAGCCCGATCCAACCGCTTGCCACGCCGGGTGGTTGAGACTTCATCCCGCCTGCTGGAGAAATCTACTTGCGTCCGGGTGCCGGCAACCGGTGCGTGAACATCCACGGCCACAGTTCCTTCGTGGCGTAGGCCATCGGCCACGCGCCGTGGCCGATGCCGGGGAATTCGGTGTAGCGCACCTCGTCGCCGCGCGCCAGCAGGGCGGCGTGCATGCGATGGGATTCGGCCGGTGGTACCACGTCGTCGATGGCGCCGTTGAAGATCCAGGTCGGCAACTTGCCGATATGCGCGGCGACCCAGGCGTAGGGATCGACCGCGTCCACCGGGATGCCCTCCACATACAACCGGTCGTCGTCGTTGGGATGGTGGATGCCGCCGCAGATGATCGCGGCCGCCGCGAACATGCCCGGGTGATCCAGGGCGATCTGCCACGCCCCGTAGCCGCCCATCGACAGGCCGGTGAGATAGAGTCGCCGGCGATCGCCATGCCAGTGCTCGACGCTGTCGCTCAGCGCCTGCAGCGCCATCTGTTCGGTTGCGCCCTCCCACGCGGTGTCCGGTGGAGCCTGCGGCATCACCACCACGGCGGCAAAACCCTTGCCGTGCTGCTTCAGCCATGGCGGCAGGCCCTGGCTCAACTGGGCCTGGTTGTCGCTGCCGCGTTCGCCGCTGCCGTGCAGGAACAGCACCACCGGCCACGCATGCCCGGACGTCCAGCCGTCCGGCACGAAGACCTGGTAGCGATAGGTCTTGCCATGCAGCTGCAACGAGCGCGACACGAAATGAGCCGGTTCGGCGGCATGACCGACGGCGCAAGCGGCCAGCAGGCCAAGGAGCATCAGCAGCTTTCGCATGGAGACGTGTTCCTGCAAGTGTGGGGATGCATTCAAAGCAGCGGATCGAACAGGCGCGCCACGTGCATGGCGACGCGGCGCAGGTACGGCGCGTCATGATATTCGCGGTCGGTGATGGCCAGCGCCCGGGAGAAATCCTCGTCCAGCATGGCCTCCACCTTGCCGGCGAACCCGGGGTCGACCACCAGCGCGCCGACTTCGAAATTGAGCCGGAACGAGCGGCTGTCCAGGTTCATGCTGCCGATCGCGGCGCAGTCATGGTCGATCAGCATGGCCTTCTGATGCAGGAAGCCGGGCTGGTAGCGGAACATCCGGATGCCGGCGCGCAGCGCATGATGGGCGTGCAAGGTGGAGGCGAGGAACACGGTGCGGTGATCCGGGCGGGCAGGGATCAGCACGCGCACGTCGACTCCGCGCAGCACGGCCAGTTGCAGGGCCGAGCGCACGGCGTTGTCGGGCACGAAATAGGGCGTGCTCAACCACACCCGCGCGCGCGCGGAGTGGATCGCCGCGGTGAAGAACAGCGAACCGGTTTCCAGCGGGTCGGCCGGCCCGGTGGCCACGATCAGGGCGCTGGCCGTCCCTTCGCCCGGCGGCGAGGGCAGCAGCAGCGGCAACTGACCGGTGATCCATTGCCAGTCGTCGGCGAACAATCTCTGCAGGTCCGCCACCGCCGGCCCGCGCAGTTCCAGCATGGTGTCGCGCCAGGGCGACAGCGGCGGCTTCAGGCCCAGGTATTCGTCGCCCACGTTGAGGCCGCCGACGAAGCCCAGCGTTCCATCGACCACCACGATCTTCCGGTGGTTGCGGAAATTCAGCTGGAAGCG
>DATNGL010000090.1:0-5553 GCA_035605895.1 Rhodanobacter sp. | reverse complement strand
GCGGCGTGGCGGCCATGTTCGGCGGCGCGACGTCGCTGCCGCCGACCGAACGCCTGGAGCGCGAGCTGAGCTACCTCAAGTACGGACTCGGTGCCGACTCCATCCTTTTCTACGATCACAACTTCTTCGACCGCGAACAGGACATGATCCCGATGCTCGAGATCATGGCCAGGCTCGAAATGCCCTGGTGGTGCTTCGCGCGCGCGGATGCCCTGCTCAAGCTTTCCGAAAGCACCTGGGAACTGGTGCGCAAGAGCAGACTGCGCATGGCCTATATCGGCGCCGAGTCGCCGAGCGGCGCGATGCTCAAGGAAATCCGCAAGGGCACGCGTCCGGACCAGACACTGGCGGTAGCCGAGCTGTGCCGGCGCCATGGCGTCATCCCGGAGTTTTCCTTCATGCTCGCGCCGCCGGTGAACACCGAAGCGGAAACCGAACTGACGTTCGAGTTCATCCGCGAATTGAAGCGGATCAACCCGGCTTCGGAGATCATCACCTACATCTATACGCCGTTGCCGGAGGGCAGCAAGCACGAAAGGGAACGCGGCAAGCATCCTGCCGCGCCCTTGCTCGATCTTCATGGCGAGCCGGTGGTGTTTCCCTCCACGCCGGACGAGTGGACCCAGCGCCGCTGGGTGGACTACGCCTGCCATGCCGACGCGCCCTGGCTCAGCGACAGGCTGCGCCAGCGCATCTACGACTTCGTCACCGTGCTGCGCTGCCGCTATCCCACCGTGCAGGACCAGCATGCTCCGTACTGGGCCAAGCGCGGCGTGAGCGCGATGGCGTCGTGGCGCTATCGCCATCGGCGCTACGACCATCCGTGGGAGCTCAACATCGCCAATCGCTTCGTGCAATTGCGCACGCCGCAAATCACGGGCGCGTAGCGATGGCGGTCCTGCACGTCGCGCAGCTCAACTTCCTGCCGGCGCCCGAGGGTCTCACGCCGATCCGGGTGCTCGAGCGATGGCCTTCGCTGGTGGATATCGCCGAAGTGGTGGCCAGCTCCGGCACCCGGGTATCGGTGGTCCAGGCGGCGGCGCGCGAGGACCTGATCACGCGCCACGGCATCGATTATCACTTCATCGATATCCGCGGCCTGGAAGTGGCGAGAAACCGCGCCCGCCGCTTCGCCGGCCTGCTCGGCGACCTCAAGATCGATGTGCTGCATGGGCACGGCCTGGCCTTCGGCGAGGAGGCGTTTGCCGTGTCGCAATGCCTGCCGCAGCTGCCGATCATCATGCAGGACCACGCCGACCGGCCGCCGCGCTGGTGGCGACGGCCGCAGTGGCGGCGCTGGCATGCGGCGATTTCCGGCGTGGCCTTCACTGCGCCCGAGCAGGCGCAACCGTTCACCCGCGCGCGCCTGTTCGACCCGCTGACGCAGGTGTTCGCGATACCGGAATCCAGCTGCCGCTTCGCGCCGGGCCATCGTGATCGGGCGCGTGCCGGGACCGGGCTGCATGGCGATCCCTGCGTGCTGTGGGTGGGGCATCTGAACGCCGGCAAGGATCCGCTGAGCGTGCTCGACGGCGTGTCCCGTGCGGCAGTGCAGCTGCCTGATCTGCAGCTGTGGTGCGCGTTCGGAAGCGCACCGCTGCTCGACGAGGTGCAGCACCGCATCGAACATGATCCGCGACTCAAGGGGCGCGTGCACCTGCTTGGCAAGGTGGAGCACGCGCGCGTCGAGGCCCTGATGCAATCCGCGGATGTGTTCGTCTCCGGCAGCCATGCCGAGGGTTCCGGCTACGCCTTGTTGGAGGCGCTGGCCTGCGGCGCGGTGCCGGTAGTCACCGACATTCCCTCGTTTCGCGCGTTGACCGGTGGCGGTCGCATCGGCAGGCTGTGGCCTTGCGGCGATGGGGTGCGGCTGGCCGAGGCGCTGATCGATGCCGCGGTTGATCGACCGTCGCCGGCACAGGTGCGCGCGCATTTCGACGCCACGTTGTCGTTCGCCGCCGTGGGCCGCCAGTGGGCCGCCGCGTATGCGCAGGTTCACGACGGCCGGCGCCGGAGGCGATCGTGAAGCTCGCGCTGGTGGTGCCGGGCGGCGTGGATCGCAGCGGCGAGTTCCGCGTGATCCCGGTGCTGCTGGCGCTGATCGAGCGACTGGCGCGGACGCACGAAGTGCATGTGTTCGCGTTGCAGCAGGAAGCCGTCGCCGGCCGCTGGGAGCTCGCCGGCGCCACCATCCACAACATCGGCGAGCGCTGGACGCGGCTGCGTGCGATCGCGGCGATCCGCACCGAACATCGCCGTGCGCCGTTCGACCTGATCCACGCGATCTTCTCCGGCTCCTGCAGCCTGATCGCGGTCACCGCGGCAAAACTGCTGCGGCTGCCGAGCCTGGTGCATGTCGCCGGCGGCGAGCTGGTCGCGCTGCGCGAGATCGACTACGGCGGACGACAAAAATGGAAGGGGCGGCTGCGCGAGGCGGTGATCCTGCGTGGCGCCGATGTCATCACCGCAGCCAGTGCGCCGATCATCGATGCGCTGCAGGCGCTCGGCCTCAAGGCGCAGCGCGTGCCGCTCGGCGTCGACCTGCAGGCATGGCCGCCGCTCGCGCCGCGCAGGCGCAGCGCGAAACCTGCGCGGCTGATCCACGTCGCCAGCCTCAATCGTGTGAAGGGTCAGCCGACCCTGCTGCGCGCCTTGGCGATGCTGGCCGGTACGGGGCTGGAATTCGAGATGGACATCGTCGGTGTGGACACGCTGCACGGCGAGATGCAGCAGCTTGCGTGTCGGCTCGGGCTGGAATCCCGCGTACGCTTTCTCGGCTTCAAGACGCAGCGCGAACTGCGTCCATTGATGGAGTCGGCCGACCTGCTGGTGATGTCGTCATTGCACGAGGCCGGCCCGCTGGTGCTGCTGGAAGCCGCGGTGGCAGGCGTGCCTGCGGTCGGTACGGCGGTCGGACATTTCGTGGAGTGGGCGCCTTCGGCAGCGCTGGCCGTACCCGTCGGAGCCGCGCCGGCACTCGCGGACGCCGTCCGGCGGATGCTCGGCGACGAGGAGCTGCGGCTGCGCCTAGCCGCGACGGCGCAGTCTCGAACGATCCGCGAGGACGCTGATCACACCGCTCTCGCATTTGAAGCGCTCTATCTGCGTTTGCTCGACGAGGCTTCGCAGCGCGATTGCGCGGCCTAAGCTTCCATGAACGGCATGCGCTGCCGGCGGCGCCAGGCCTGATGAAAGCCGGCCGTGTGATGCAGCTGCGTGCCTTCCGCCAGATGTTCGTCAGAAACGATGCGGCCGAGGAATAGCGTGTGCGAACCGACCTCCCGGCTATGCACGATGGCCAACTCCTGGATGCGCAACGCGGCGGCAGCGGCGGGAATGCCGGATTCCCGCGATGATCGGACCGGAAGCGCAAGCGCATCCCAGCCCGGAAGCGGCTGCTTGTGATGCTCGGCGAGCTGGTAAACGGCGGCCTTCATCGTCGCAGGAATGCCGGACAGCGCAACCCGGCGCACTTCGCGCATGACGGGAATGGACACGTTGGTGTTGCGCAGCGCGAGCGAAAAGAGTCCGCTCCGCTGCAGCGGGCCGATCAGATCCATCGGGAAGATATTCTGGTGGTCCGGCGCGTCGACCGAGACAAGCACGACCGGCCGCGGGCACAGGTAGGCGATCATGAGCTGCTGTACCGCGGCAGGCTCCGGGGCGAAGTGCTGCGGCGCGCGATTTTTCCGCATGAGGCGGTTCTGCAGCCTGCTATTCCACGCGCGCAGTGGCCAGCCGAGACAGCGATGTTCGCCAGCGGCAACGTGATAGAGCGTGAACGATATCTCTCCGGTGGCAACCGACACCGCCTGGACCAGACGCAAGGCACCGAGCAGCTTTCCGGTAGCGCTGTCGCGGTACTCGAGTACCGGGCGGTCGCCGGCATCGAGACTGGTCGCGATCACCAGTGGCACCAGCGAAGCCACGGTGTGATCCGTGGTGACATTGGCCGATTGGCCACCCCAATGCAAGGTGGCCGTGACCATTTGCTGCGGAGGCGCAACGGCCACCGTCGACCATTGCGGCAGTGGACGCACGTACGGCCTTATCCAGTCCTTCCACATGTCAGATCCGCCGAAACAGCAAAAACATGTAGAGATCGACCGCCCACCCGAAGCCGTTCGGGATGAGGCGTTCCAGCCGGAAATACGGGGCTGCTGCCCGCGCCACCACACGTGGTGCGAAACGATGGATGTGGCTTTCGCTGGCGATGGCGTAGTGACCATGGCGCACGAGGTTCATCACGTTCGCCCGCCACCAGCCGTAACGCGCATCACCGAGGCAATAGGGATTGAGCATGTTGGCCAGCACAAAGCCGCCCGGCTGGATCACCTGCGACAACCCTTCGAAAAGCCCGGTGTGATCCGCGAAATGATTGAGCACCGCAAAGTTCGCCGTGACCGCGTGCACCGTGCAAGTGAGCGGCAACGTTGCCGTGACAATGGTCTTGCGGGCGATTTCGTCGCGACAGTACTGCGTCAGGTATTCGCCCATCGCCGCCGACGGGTCATGCACGAAAGTCGGGTGGCCGGCAGCGGCATATACCTTGGCATCGATACCGGTGCCGGCACCGAAGTCGAGCACGGCTGCTCCCGCCGGCAGCAGCGCCAGCGCCAGCTTCTGGAACCGGTCGCGCACCAGCCGGTCGCGCGGCGAGGCCAGCATGAACTGGTGGTACTGCTCTCCGGTATGCACGTCGTCGACTACCTTGCTGTTCTGCTCATGATCTTCGTCACGGTCATGCGCCTTTGCGCGCTGTGTAAAGCCGGAATTTCGAAGGCTCCCGCCTGCCACGAAGTTTCGCCACGAGCGGGCGCATCGCCCAACGCAGGCCATACCACGGACGATGTACTTGCCAGCGGATCGACAGCGCGCATTCCATCCTGCGCAGGTGCGCGTCGGTGAGATAGCCAAGCGTGGTGATGGCATCGGCAGCCACGCCATGACTTTTCAGGAAGGCCGCGCGACGCTCGGCGAGCATCTGCCTGCCGCTTTCCTCGCGGGCATACCACGGCGTATCGCTGACGATCACCAGCCCGCCTGCTTTCACGCAGCGCAGTGTCTCGCGCAGGCTGGCCTCGTAGTCTTCGGCGTAGTGAAACGAGGCGTTGAACACCGCGGCATCGAACTGTCCGTCCGCAAACGGCAGCCGGCGGATCTCGGCCTGGAACCGCGGAAAGAGTTTCGGCAGGCGCGTTCGGTAATGCCGGGCCGCACCCAGCCCGTCGCGATCATTGGTGAGCAGGTCCACCGCACAGGGTCGATATCCTGCCAGCGCCAGGCGATAACTCATCCAGCCGTTGCCCGCGCCGAGATCCAGAATCCGGCTGCCGCGTTCGATGCCATCCAGCACATGCCGAATGAGGTAGTCGTAGCTGCGCGCCCTCATCTGCCACTGTTCGCGGTTTCTTGTGGACGTATCCCGGTAGGGCAGGCCGAGGTAGAAGTCGTCACTTTCGCTGCCGCGGCCTTCCGACTCGCGTATCCGCTCGTAATCCGCCATGAAGCGGGCATGGTGCGCGATCGACTCCGGCGGCAGCGCGTGCGCGA
>DATNGL010000089.1:0-22773 GCA_035605895.1 Rhodanobacter sp. | reverse complement strand
CTCAGTCGATGCCGAGCTTCTTCAGCTTGTAGCGCAGCGCGCGGAACGTGATGCCGAGTTTGCGGGCGGCGGCGGTCTTGTTGTAGCGCGACTCTTCCAGCGCCTTCACGATGGCGGTGCGCTCGATGTTGCTGATGTAGTCGTCCAGCCCGCCATCTTCCGCAGAGGGCGATGCCGCTGCCGGCGATGGCGCACGGCCGGCACCCGAAGGCATGGCTTCAGCGTGGGAAGCGTACGCGCCGCGCTGCGGCAGCATCAGGTCGGACGCCTCGATGTTGGCGCCGTCGCACATGGCCATGGCACGTTCGAGGATGTTCTCCAGCTCGCGCACGTTGCCCGGAAAATCGTAGGCATCCAGGGCCTGACGGGCTGCCGCCGACAGCTGCCCGATGCTCTCGCCGCTCTTGCCGGCCAGCGCCTTCAGGATGAACGCGGACAGTTGCGGCACGTCGCCGCGGCGCTCGCGCAGCGGCGGCACGCGCAGCTCGATCACGTTGATGCGATAGAACAGATCCTGGCGGAACTGCCCCTGTTCGACCAGCTGGCCCAGGTTCTTGTGGGTGGCGGACAGGATGCGCACGTCCACCGGGATCTCGTCGCGACCGCCGATCGGGCGCACCGCCTTTTCCTGGATCGCACGCAGCAGCTTCACCTGCATGTGCAGCGGCAGCTCGGCGACTTCGTCGAGGAACAACGTGCCACCCTGGGCGGCCTGGAACAGGCCTTCCTTGTCGGCACTGGCGCCGGTGAAGCTGCCCTTGCGGTGGCCGAAGAACTCGCTCTCCATCAGCTCGGACGGAATCGCGCCGCAGTTGACCGGCATGAACGGCCCGCTGGCCCGCGGGCCCTGCTCGTGGATCAGCCGGGCGACCAGCTCCTTGCCGACGCCGGATTCGCCCGCGATGTATACCGGCGCCTGGTTGCGCGCCAGCTTGGCGATGGTGGCACGCACCTGCTGCATGGCCGGCGAGTCGCCGATCAGGCGGTCGCTGGAGCCGGCGGCCTTCGCCGCGGCGCCACCCTCGCGCTTTTCCTCGGCCAGCCGCAAGGCCGTGCGTACCAGTCCGCGCAACATCTGGATGTCGACCGGCTTGGAGACGAAATCGAAGGCACCGGCCTTGAGCGCGTTCACCGCCGCATCGACGTTGCCGTAGGCGGTGATCATCGCCACCGGGGTGTCCGGGCAGGTCTCGGCGATCAGCTCGATGATTTCCTGGCCGTTGCCGTCGGGCAGGTGCATGTCGGTGAAACACAGGTCGTAGGTGTTTTCGGTCAGCGCACGACGGGCATCGGCCACGGTGCCGACCGCTTCGACCTGCAGGTCCATCCGCCCCAGCGTGATGGAAAGCAGTTCACGGATGTCGCGTTCGTCGTCGATGACCAGGACGGTCTGCAGGCTCATGATTCGTCGCGTGACTGATGATGCGCAGAGAATACCCGTCGCTGCGGGCAAGAGCAAAGCCGGACGCCAAGTCTGGCGCGGGCGTTCGGCGTCGCCAGCCCGGTTCGGCTGCCCGCTCGGGGGCGGGCTATCGACCCAGCCTGCGCCCGAAGAAATCCACGATCACTTTGTAAGCCTCGCGCGACTCGGGCATCTCGGGATCGGAAAAGAACGAGTGCCACATGCCGTCCCACACATGCAGCTCCGCATCGACGCCGGCCGCGGTCAGCAGACGCTGGCTCTGGATCACCGAACTCATGGTGAAATCGCGGGTACCGGTGATCAGCAAGGTCGGGGGAAACTGCGCCAGCAGCGCCGGCGAATTGGCCGGAAACACCAGTGGATCGGTGGGTTTGGCGCCCTTGAAATACGGCAGGTCGGCGAGTTTCAACAGCGTCCCTGGCGCGGGCTCGCCATTGAGCACCGGGGCGACGAAGGCCGAGTCGCCGTCCAGTTCGGTGACCGAGCCGCAGAACGTGCCGATCGCGCCGGGCACCGGCAGTTTCTTCGCGATGAACCAGGCGACCGACTCGGCGGTGAGGAAGCCGCCCGCCGAGCAGCCGTAGATGCCGATGTTGCGTGCCGGGTAGCGCTTGAGCAGGGCACGGTAGACCGCCGCGACGTCCTCGCTCGCGGCGGGAAAGGTGTGCTCGGGGCCCTGGCGGTAGTCCACCGTGACCACCTCGATCCGGCCCAGGCTGGCGATCGGGATCGATTCGACCAGGCCGCCGCTGCCGGCGCCCCACAGGAACGCGCCACCATGCAGGTTGATCAGCACGCGGTGCTGCTGGGTCGGGGCGATGCCTTGCGCCGGCGTGACCAGCTGGGTCGGCACGCCACCGATCGTGCGTTGCGCGATCCTCACCGGATAAAGCCGTCGCATGCGTTCGGCACGGTCGGTGTTGATGCGGTCGTAGTAGGCGCGGCTGGCGGCGATCGGGCCGGCCAGCGGCGGCGCATGCCGGCCTTCGTCGAGCACGCGCTGGAACATCCGGCGCGCCTGCGGCGAGGCATAGGCCGAATACGGTACCGAGAACCCGGCGACGGTCGCGGTGCCCTGGCTGTCCACGCCGGGTGGTTGCGCGGCAGCCAGCGATGCGCAGGACAACAGGGCGCCAAGGCAGGCGATCAGGCGTGTTCGCCGGTGGCTCGCATTGCTCATCGCAGGTTTCCTCCCGTCCGCTCAAAGCGGTTTGCGTCGAAGCCGGGGCTTGCCCGCGGCATCGCGATCGATGCTGATGTCGTAGTGCTGGCCGCGGAAGCTGATGTTCTGCAGCGTCATCGATTTCCACGTCGGCGGCAGCAGCGGTGGATAGCGCTGGACCAGCCCCTGCGCCTCGATGCGCAACCCGCTGAGCCCGAAGACCAGGCTTTGCACGAATCCGCCCGAGCCGGTGAGGAAATAACCGGTGTTGTTGCCGGCAGTCTCGGGCCGCACGTTGAATGGCGGCTTGAACATGTCCGCTGCCGCGTTGCGCTCGATCCAGCGTGCCGCGCCGGCGGTGTCGCCGGCGGCGGCCGCGGCGATCGAGATCGGCGCCAGGCCCATGGTGTTGGGCGTGCGATTCCCGTGCCCCATCGCCTGCGTCGCGATGAGGTAGTCGTTGCGCCGCACTTGCGCCTTCATCGGCAGATTGAGCGAGGGAAACGACAGGAAGGCGAGATCGCTGTCGCCGGGGGCGTGGCGCACGCTTTCGTCCATGTCCAGGTGGTGCTCGGCGGCGGCGGAAAACGGCAGGTAGAGCTTGCTCGCGACCTCGGCCCAGCGTGGATCGGGCTTCTCGCCGAGAGCGACCGCTGCGGCGGTCGCGATGGTCAGGGCCCGCGCGGCTTCGGCATTGGTGAAGGTGTCGTTCGGCACGTCGTTGTAGTTTTCCTCGACCGAGGTGACGTGCAGGATGTCGTAGCGTTGCCTGCCGGCATTCCAGGTCGCCCGGCTGGTCCAGTAGCGCGCGATGTCGCGGATCACCGGCCAGCCATGCCGTTTCAGCCAGGCCTGGTCGCCGCTGGCCAGGTAGTACTGCCATTGTGCGATGGCGATGTCGGCGTTGACGTGGTTCTCGCGTTCGCCCAGTACCCAGGCGGCATGCACGACCTGCTCGGTGCCGTTCTCGGGATCGGCCTCCCATGGGTACATCGCGCCTTGCAGGCCGCGCGCACGCGCGCGTTGCTGCGCGGCGGGCAGGGTACGGTCACGGAACATCACCAGCGACTTGGCATGTTGCGGATGCAGCAGCACCAGTGCCGGGAAGATCCACGAATCGCTGTCCCAGAAGATGTGGCCGACATAGCCGGTGGTCAGGCCGCAGGCGCCGATCGCCCACGCGGTGTCGGGCGTCGCGTTGGCCAGCAGGTAGTACAGGTCCGAATGCACGACCCGTTGTGCGTTCGGATCGCCGTCAATGCGGATGTCGGTTTTCCACAGGCTGGCCCATGCCGCCTTGTGCGCATCGAGCAGGGCGTCGAAGCCGTCGCTGCGGGCCGCCTTGGCCAGGGCGAGATCGGCCCTGGCGTCGCCGCCCCAGTCCGCGCGTGATGCCGCGACGTATTTGGTGAAGGTATAGGTCTGTCCCTTGCGTACCGGCACGCGCAGATCGAGCGAGAGCCGGTAGATGCCCTTGTCCAGCGTGACCTCGACCGGCTTGAGTCCCTCCGGCAGGCTGACCGCGGTCGCCTCGGCCATGCCGAGGCCCTGCTCGGCGCGGCCATCGAGCCACAGGGTCAGCTGCTTGCTGTCACCGTCATCGGCCAGCACGTGGGTGTCGCCGTGGTACCACACGGCAGCGCGATCCGGCGTGGCTGGCGGAACCGCCTGCAAGGTCAGGTTGTGCGCGGCCACGGCGATCTGCATCTCGTCGCCGCTCAACTTCGCCAGCGGCAACCTGGGCTGGTACGGCGCCCACAGGTTGAACGCGAACGACAGCTGCACCACGCCGTCGAATTCCGGCGTGATCGAGATCTGGCTGGCGGCCAGATGCGGCGACGCCTCGCTGACCAGGCTCACCACCTTGACCCGCGTGGCCTTGTCGTGATCGAGGTAGCGATAGCGGGTGGTCAGGGTGGCATCGTGCAGGTTCAGCACCTGCTGGTAGTCCTGGAATACCGAGGGGCTCAGGTCGACCTGGTTCATCCAGAAATGACCCGCGTCGGACTGGCCTGTGCTGTAGTCGATTTCGGTCCAGCCGGGAACGGCGGCCGGTCGGGACATGTCGTCCTTGCCGTAGTCCATGAAGCCGACCATGTAGGCCAGGTTGCCTTCCGTGCCGCGTGGCGCGGTCGTGGTGGACAGGTAGCCGTTGGCCAGCTGGCCCGGGAAGTAACTGGCGAAGTTGTCCGAGGTGGCGGTCAGCAGGAAGCTTGGGTCGGTCGTTGCAGCCTGCACCGGCGGCGCCGCGCAAGCGACCACGAGCGCGACCAGCCAGGCCAGCGGTGGATGTCGGTGTCGCATGGTCACCTCTTCGCTCTGTGCGATGGCTGGTGGCACCGGGGCCGTGTTCGCCCCGGGCGATTCAAAGCTCCTTGCGGGTCAACACCACCTTGCCGCCGGCATCGCGGTGGATGTCGATGTCGTAACGCTTGCCGCGGAAGCTGACATGCCGGAGGCTCAGCGATTTCCACGACGGCGGCAGCACCGGGGGGTACGCCTCGATCAGTCCCTTGTCCTCGATGCGCAGGCCCGACAGGCCATAGACGAAGCTCTGCACGAAGCCCGCCGAGGTGGCCAGGATGTACCCGGCGTTGTTGGCCACCGTCTCGGTGCGCACGTTGAACGGCGGCTTCAGGAAGCCGACCAGGTTGCGCTGGATCCAGTCGCCGGCGGCCTTGCCGTCGCCCAGCTCGGCCTCGCCCACGGCGAGCATCACCATCATCATCTCGTTCGGATCGTCGCCGTGGGTCTTGAGCTCCTGCAGTTGGAACGCGAAATCGTTGCGGCGCACCTGCGGCGTCATCGGCAGGTCGAGGTTCGGGTACATCAGCCAGACCAGCGACGAGCCCATCCAGGTGATCTTGTCGTGCGGCACCGAGGCGTCGAAGTCGAGGTGGCGCTGCTGCGCCTGGTCGAACGGGATGTACATCTTCGCGGCGATCTGCGCCCATTTCGGGTCGGGCGTTGCACCCACCACCGCAGCGGCCTTGTCGGCGATCTCCAGCGCCTTGCGCGCGGCGGCGTTGGTGAACGAGTCGTTCGGCACGTCGTCATAGGCCTCGTCGGGCGAGGTGACGTGGAAGATCTCGTAGCGGTCTGCCCTGGCGTTCCAGGTCACCCGGCTTTTCCAGAACTCGGCGATCTCGCGGATCACCGGCCAGCCGTGCTGCTTCAGCCACGTCTTGTCGCCGCTGGCGAGGTAGTACTGCCACTGCGCGATCGCGATATCCGCATTGACGTGGATCTCGCGGAACACGCCGTAGGCGAAGTGCGGGGTGTTGTCGACGCCGGTCTGCGGATCGGCTTCCCACGGATACATGGTGCCCTTCGCGCCGTACTGTTTCGCCCGCTCGCGCGCCGGCTGCATGGTGCGGTCGCGGAACATCACGATCGGCTTGGCGCGCTCGGGATGCAGCAACAGCAGGGCCGGGAACACCCACGAATCGCTGTCCCAGAATGCGTGGCCGGCGTAGCCGGGGGTCAGTGCGCAGGCGCCCATCGGCCACGCGGTGCCGACGGTGGTGTTGGACAGCAGGTAGTACAGATCCGAATGCACCGCCTGCTGCACCTTCGGATCGCCATCGATCACGATGTCGGCCTTCCACAACGCATGCCAGGCGGCGACATGGCGCGCGAGCAGGTGCTCGAAACCGGCATCGCGCGCCGCTTCGGCCAGCTTCACGTCGGCCTTGGCATCGCCGCCCCAGTCCTGCCGGGAGGCGGCGATGTACTTGGTGAAGGTATAGGTCTTGCCCTTCTGCACGCTGACGGTGAGGTTCAGCGACAGCTTGTCGGGGCCTTTCTCCAGGTTCGCCGCATCGATCCTGATACCCGCGGGCAGACCGATCGCCGCGGCTTCGGCCATGTGCAGGCCCTGTTCGGCCTGGCCGTCCAGCCACAGCAGGAGCCGCTTCGCGTCGCCGTCGCTGGCCAGGATGCGGGTATGGCCGGGATACCAGACCGCCGCGCGGTCCGGCGTCGGCACCGGCTTGTTCTGCAGGTTCTGGCCGCTGGCGATCACCGCGTTGATCATCTCGTCGCCGGTCATCGTGGCGATCGGGAAGCGTGGCTGGTGCTCCGACCACAGCCGGAACGGGAAGGTCAGCTGCACCTTGCCGTCGAACTGCGGGGTGATCGTCAGCCGGGTCGCGGCCAGGTGCGGGTCGGCCTGGCTGACGAAGGTGGTTACCTGCACGTCGGTCGACTTGTTGGCGTAGTCGAAACGGTAGCCGGTCGACAGCGTGCCGTCGTGCATGTTCAGCGTCTGCGTGTAGCCGGCGAAGATCTTCGGGTCCAGCCGAGTCGCATTGAGCCAGCCGCCACCCGGGTTGTAGTCGATCTCGCTCCAGCCGGGAATCGCCGCGGGGCGCGCGATGTCGCCCTTGGCGTAGTCCATGAACGCGACCATGTAGCCCATGTCCGGCTCGGTGCCGCGCGGCGAGGTCATCGTCGAGAAATAGCCGTTGGCCAGATAGCTGGGGAAATAGCTGCCGAAATTGGCGGCGGTGCCGGTCAGCAGGAAGCTCGGGTCGGTCTGGCCGAATGCGGGCAGGGACGCGCCGGTGGCGAGCAGGCACAGGCCGGCGAACAGGGCGTGGCGGATTTTCATGCGGACTCCAGGTGTGGCAAGGCGCGCCCCGTTCGGATGCGCGCCTATTTGGCAGCAAGGCCGATGCTGAGCGGGGCCAGCGCACCCTCGCGATCGGTCTCGCGCTTGAACAGGAACAGCGAGATCAGCAGCAGGGTCATCGGGATCAACGAGAAGTAGAACGCGTGGATGCCGTCGAATCGCGAGAACACGATGGCGGTGATGCGCGAACCCAGCGTGCCGCCGAGTGCGGAGAAGATCACGATCAGTCCGGTCATCGCCGCGTGCGCGGGCTTGGGCAGCGAACTCAGCGCCACCGAGTTGATCACCGGATAGATCGGCGCCATCAGCAGGCCGATCAGCGGAATCAGGTACGCGGCGACCGGCGCGTTGAACCAGCCGACATTGGCCCGGGCGACCACATTCTCGGCCAGTGGCAGGGTCACCAGCACCAGCACCCCCATGCCGATCACGCAGATGTTCAGCAATACGTACCACGGCACCCGCCGCAACACCTGACCGGCCAGCAGGCGGCCGATCGCGGTGGTGCCGGCGAGGATGCTGGCCACCTGCACGCTCATCGCGTTGGGCAGCTTCAGCACCTCGTTGTTGAACGTGGGCAACCAGGTACCGAAGCTCTGTTCGATCAGCACGTACAGGAACGCCGAGATCAGGAACACATAGACCAGCGGACGCAGGAACAGCTGCAGCATTTCCAGCAGCGAGCCGCGCATCGAATTGGTCTTCTCGGTGTGCGCCGCGGATTCGTCCATCCGCGAGCCCGCCAGCAGCACGATCACCAGTGCGCACATCCCGGCCAGCAGCCAGTAGACATTCAGCCATGACGGATTGGCCGGCGCGGCGTGATCGATGAAGGCGCTGAAGATCCAGCCACCGGCCAGCACGCCGACCATGAACAGGCCTTCGATGGTGTTGGTCAGCCGGCCGTGTTCGGCCTTGTTGCTGGTCAGCAATCCGATCGACGAGTAGACCGCGACCTTGGTCAACGCGAACGAAACCCCGATGCAGGTGAACAGCAGCTCGGTGGTGTGGAAGCCGGGGTAGAGCGGCATCAGCATGCAGGCGCCGCCGACGATCGCCAGCGCCAGGATCATGGCGCGGCGATAGCCGAGCAGCGGCAGGAAGGAAGCGACCAGCAGCGAGGTCAGCGCGATCGTCAGATCCTTGAACAACTCGAGCAGACTCGCCTGGGGCTTGTCCACGCCGAAGCTGACGATGGCCTGCAGGATCACCGTGCCGACGCTGTTGAGCAGGATCGCGAACATCATGTAAATCAGCGCCAGCGCGACGATCATGCGGAATCGGTTCATGAGCCCCTGCTTCGTGGTGAATCCGTGCCAGCGCGGCGACGTGCATCGCGACGGGATGCGATGCGCGATGCCGGTACGCAACGGATCGATGATCGAGTTCGGAGTTTGCCGACAAATGGTATCGGTATCAAGTCATGGTGACGGTATCATGTGCGTGCGAAAGTACGAGGACACGCGGGCGCGACCGGGTCGACGTCGTCGCCGGGACAAGGCCCAGGCCTGGAGTGGCATGGACGGCCCTGGCCTAAATGGCCACACTGGGTCAGGCCGGGCATCAGTCCGAATCGCACACGGGAGGATCGGGCATTGAGCCGGACAAGCAAGAAACAGGGGGGCGGCAAGCTGCATTCGGCCGGCCCCACGATGGCGGATCTGGCCAGGCTGGCGGGGCTGTCGAAAATCACCGTTTCCAGGGCGCTGGGCGACAGTCCGCTGGTGAATCCGGAGACGCGCGAACGGATCCGCGAGCTGGCACAGAAGCACGGCTACAAGTTCAACATCAGCGCACGCAACCTGCGCCTCCGGCACAGCCACACGGTGGCGGTGATCGTCGAGATGAAGCCGTCCAGCGACCGCACCATGTTCGACCCATATCCGCTGGGTTTGCTCGGCGGCATTTCGCAGGAGCTGACGGCGGCCGGCTACAGCGTCCTGCTGACCACGCGCCAAGGCGCCGCCGCCGCCGCCGTGCAGGCGGCCGACGGGCTGATCCTGCTCGGCCAGGGCGTGCATCAGGACGCCGTGCACCGATTCCACAAGCTCGGTGTGCCGATGGTGGTGTGGGGGGCGGGCCTGAAGGGCGATTCGCACGTGGTGGTCGGCAGCGACAACCGGCTGGGCGGGTCGGTGGTGGCCGAGTACTTCTTTCGCCTTGGACGGCGGCGTCCGGTGTTCATCGGCAACCCGAGTCATCCGGAGATCGAGGATCGCCTCAACGGGTTTGTGGCCGCGCTGGGCGCGCATGCCATCAAGCCGCTGCTGATGCGACGCGATGAATTCACGCCCGACTCCGGCACCGGTGCGGTGCACTCGCTGCATGCCCGCGGGGTCGATTTCGACGCGATCTTCGCCTGCAGCGACCTGCTGGCGATGGGTGCGATTCGCGGCATCCAGGAAGTGGGGCGTTCCGTGCCTGGCGATGTCTCGGTCGTGGGTTACGACGACATGCCGCTGGGGGCAAGTTTCCTGCCGGCGCTCAGCTCGGTACATCAGGACTGGCAGGAGGGCGGCATCCTGCTGGCGCGCAAGGTGCTGGCGCTGATCCGCGGGGAGCCCGCGGCATCGGAGACCTTGCCGGTGAGTCTGGTCGTGCGCTCGACCTAGGAGCCTGGCAGTCCTCGGGTGTGAGTCAGGCAGGCACGACATCCTGGTAGGTGCTGTAGCTTTCTTTGCCGATGTCGGGAAATGCGCGCAGGGTGATGTCTGCGCCGCGGCCACTGCGCCAGCGTGTCGGGTCGTGCTGCCATGGTCGGGCCGACAACAGCATGTGCCGGGTCGGCAGTTCCGGCGGTCTGTCGCCAAGCAGGTGCATCAGTACCAGCGGGCCGGCGAGCACGGCCACGGTGTCGGGATGCTCCGCGTCGACGCTTTGCAGCCGCATCCGCAGCGGCAGGTCGAGCTCGATCCGGTCGCCGGCGCGCCATTGGCGCCGTATGGTGGCAAAGGTTCCGGGAACCAGGGGCCGTGTTTCGAGCCGTCCGTTGACGCGAACGCTCGCGCCGGTGGCCCAGGCAGGAATGCGCAGGTTGAGCGAGAAGGTCTGGGCCGTGGTGGTGTGCATCGTCATGCCGACCGCACTCGCATGCGGATAACGGGTGTCGATCGACAGGGTCGATGGTTGGCCGTTCTGCACCCAGCCTAGCCGCGCCGGCACATACAGGTTCACGTAGATGCCCTGGGGGTCGGTGAAGGCCGTGCTGATGCGGTAATCCGCCGCGATCATGGGCAGGGTGCCCGAGCAGCACGGCCAGCGATCCGGATGAAAGCCCTTGTGCGCCTGCCGGCTGTAGTCGGAGTAGTAGAACGCATGCCCGTCCGGCTGGATCGGCAGCGCACCGAGCACGGTGTTGTAGAGCACGCGTTCCATGCTGTCGCCGTAACGCGGGTCGCGGGTCACGCGCAGCAGGTGGCGGGCGAGCTTGAAGTGCGCATAGGAGCCGCACGGCGTTTCGAAGCTCTTGTGCTCCGTCGCCAGGCCGGCGCCGAGCTTGCCGCTGCCGGGCGCCACGAAGTGCTCGTCCGGTCCCCAGCCGCCGGTGGCGAAGCTTTGTGCGTCGACCATCGCGAAGCCCTGCTTCGCCGCCTCCAGGTACACCGGCTGGTTGAGCGAGAGATAGGCTTGCGCCGCCGAACTCAGCGCGTTCATGTGGCTGTACGCATGCTTGCCCGGCAACACGTTTTCCCCGCGCGCCAGCGGCAGGAAGAAGTCGTCGTACATCAGGCGCCGGGCCAGCATGCGGTGGTGCCCGTCGCCGGTAAGGCGAAAGGCGAGGAACTGGTTTTCCGGCAGGGTGTAGCTCTCGTCCCAGGCATGCTGGCTGAAGTCCTCTCCCGGCAGGGCGTGTTCGTTGCGTGGAACCGCGTGCGCCGGCAGATGGGGCAGGGCCGCCGTGGTCGTGCGCTTCAGTGCGGGCAGCGCCAGAACGTTGCCGGTCAGCTGCCCGGCGTCGATCAGCCCGCCGACCAGCTTGTCGTAGATGTAGGAGGGAAACCGGTTGTTGCGATAGAACTTGCCATCCGGCTCGATCGTCGCCGCATATCCGCGCACCAGCCGTTCGACCTTGGCCCGGGTCGCCGCATCGCCGGTGATCGCGTAGTAGCGCGACAAGGCGCTCATCCACTGGCCAAACGTCGCGCCCGGTGCGAAGCCCCAGGTGTCGTACCAGCCACCGAGTTCCTGTCCGGGTGCGGGCAGGCCGCCGCGCAGGCGGAACGGGCGCAGCAATGAATTCTCGTCGAGATTCAGGACCAGCCGATGGTTCTCGCGTACCTGCCGTTCGAGCGGGCCAGGGGCCAATCGCACCTGCGCGTAACCGAGCTCGGCCAGCGGCCGTGGCGCTGCCGTCGCGACGGCGGTCGCATGATCTGGCCGCAACACCAGGCCGGCGGCCGACAGCGCACCGTATTTGAGTACGGCCCGTCGCGCTGGATTGAAATCGCGGCTCATCGCGATGCCTGCTCAGGTGAAATCCTTTCGATCCTACGCCCGGCACGGGCGGCGTGTCACGACAACAACGGCCCGTGGGGCGAAGGGCCGTGAGCCGCGACGGTCGGCGCGGTTGATGACGCGTGTCGCTCCGCAACCCGGCTATTGTTATCGGTAACTTGATATCGGTAACAGTTCGATGTTAGGTTTGCGCTAAAGCCGGCTGGAGCAAGTCGCAGGAATCCCGGCATCGGCGCGCCACGTGGAGGGGAGTGTTGATCCAGGAACGTTCATCGTTGATGACCGCGACCGCGCATGGCAGCGCCGATCCCGCGTGGGCGCTCCGGGAAGGCATGTGCGCATGAGTGCGGATCATCCCGAGGTTCAGGCAGGGGCTGCCCAGGGCGAGGATTTCGCAGGTACCGAGCAACTGGCGGGCGCGCCCACGGCAGGACAGGGTTCCTGGCAGCTGACCCAGTCGCAATGGCAGCCCATGCACGCCGCGCGCGATGAGACCCTGTTTGCCCTGGCCAATGGTTCGCTGGGTGTGCGCGGCGGTTTCGAGGAGAGCGCCAGTCCGACCCAGGCAAGTTTTCTGGCCGGGGTCTGGGAGCGTGCGCCGATCCATTACCACGAGCGTCACTTCGGCTTCGCGCGAACCACGGACACCCGCGTGCCTGTCGCCGACGCGACCGCCATCCGCATGCGCCTGGGACCACGCCAGCTCGATCCGGCCCAGGGTGAAATCCTCGCCTTCAGTCGGGTGCTCGATCTGCGTGAAGGCAGGCTCTCGCGTCACCTTCGCTGGCGCACCGACCAGGGCCACACCTTCGAACTCGATGCCGAGCGCGTCGTGCCGCTGGCGCGGCCCGGCCTGCTGGCCATTCGCCTGCGGCTGCGCTCGATCGACTATTCCGGCCCGATCGAATTCGAGTCGTCGATCTCCGGCAGCCGCAGCGCAGCCGCGCAGGGAGACGATCCACGCTTCGGTACCGGCAGCGGCATCGCCCTGCAGGTGGAGCGGGTGGTTGCCACGGAGAGCGAGGCATGGCTCGGGCAGCGCACCCGCGAAAGCGCGATCGGCCTGGTCTGTCTGCAGCGTCACCGGGTCAGCGGGCTGGCCTTTTCCGGCGCTCTGGCCGAAGCGGACAGCGTCAGCCAGTCCTATTCCGGGCGCATCGAGGCCGGCCAGAGTGTTGCGATCGAGAAATACGTCGTCTACGCATGGGATCAACCGCGTCAGGCGGTATCGGTGGAGACGCTGCATGCCCGTGCCGAAGCCGTACTCGAGTTCGCCCTCGACGCCGGCTTCGACGGATTGCTGCAGGCCCAGGCACGCGGGCTCGCCGCATTCTGGCGCCGCGCCGTCCTCTCGGTCGACGGCGACGAAGCCAGCGAGCAGGCCCTCAGATTCAATCTGTTCCACGTGTTCCAGTCGGCCGGGCGCGACGGTCAAGGCGGCATCGCCGCGAAGGGCCTGACCGGCGAAGGCTACGAGGGCCATGTGTTCTGGGACTCGGAAACCTTCGTGCTGCCGGCGCTCGCGCTGATCGATCCGGCGCTGGTGAAGCCGAGCCTGCTGTGGCGCCTGCGCACGCTCGATCGGGCCCGCGCCCATGCGCGCGAGATGAACCACGAGCGCGGTGCGCTCTACCCGTGGCGCACGATCGACGGCGACGAGTGCTCGGCGCATTACCCCAGCGGCTCGGCGCAATACCACATCAACGCCGCGATCGCATTTGCGATCAGGCTTTACGTCGAGGCCAGCGGGGACCGCGCCTTCCTGGCCGAGGGCGGCGCGGAAATCCTGATCGAGACCGCGCGGATCTGGCTGCAGGTCGGACATTTCAATGGCCGCCGCGGCGGCGCGTTCTGCATCAACGACGTCACCGGGCCCGACGAGTACACCGCCCTGGTCGACAACAACTACTACACCAACCGCATGGCGCAGGAGCACCTTCGCCATGCCGTCGAAGTAACGCGGGGAATGGCGGAAAGCGCGCCGGCACTGTTCGATGCGCTGCAGCAGAAGCTGGAACTTTCGGGCGGCGAGGTCGCCGAGTGGTCACGCGCCGCCGAGGCGATGTACCTGCCGCACGACGATCGCCTGGGCATCGTCGCGCAGGACGACAGCTTCCTGGACAAGCCGCCCTGGGATTTCGCCGGCACGCCGCCGGAAAAATACCCGCTCCTGATGCACCACCACCCGCTGACGCTCTACCGGCATCAGGTGTGCAAGCAGGCCGACGCGCTGCTGGCCCTGGTGCTCGCGGGGAACAACGTTGATCGCGCCACCAAGCGCCGCAGCTTCGATTATTACGAGGCGGTCACCGTGCACGACTCGACCCTGTCCGCGTCGTCCTTCGCCGTGCTTGCGGCCGAAGTCGGCCATGCGCAAAAGGCACGGGACTATTTCATGGACGGCCTGCGCGTCGATCTCGACGACCTCCATGCGAACACCAGCCACGGTGCGCACATGGCCGCGATGGCAGGCAGCTGGCTCGCCCTGACCTGGGGGTTCGGCGGTCTGCGCGTCGAGGCGGGTGGCCTGCATTTCGATCCGATGCTGCCGACAGGCTGGCGCGGCTATCGCTTCGGCGTCTTCTGGAAGGAGCGCCGCATCACGGTTGCTGTCGATGCCGCGACGGTGCACTACACCCTCGTGCAGGGTGCCTCGCTCGGTATCGTGCATGCGGGCCAGCCCGTGCTCTTGCATGAAGGCATTACCCAGTCGCTGGCGCTGACCGGCCAGCGCGAACGGGGCACGTATCCGTCGTCATCGGCGACCGCATTCCCGCGACCATTCAAGGCCATCGTGTTTGACCTCGACGGCGTGCTGGCCGATACCGCGCACCTGCATCAGGCGGCCTGGAAGCGCTTGGCGGATGAGCTTGGCCTGCCCTGGAGCGGCAGTCTGGGCGAGAAGCTCAAGGGCGTCGACCGCGCCACCTCGCTGGATCTGGTGCTCGGCGAAGCCGCTGTCGACTACACGTCCGGGCAGAAGCAGGAGCTTGCCGACCGAAAGAATGGCTATTACCGGAAGGCCATCGAATCGTTCTCGGCCACCGATCTGCTTCCGGGGGCGCTGGAGGCGCTCAACCAGGTGCGTCGCGCGGGCCTGAAGGTGGCGCTGGCGTCGGCCAGCCGCAGTGCGGGCGAACTGGTCGATCGAATGGGGATCGGCGAATTCTTCGACCACATCGTCGACGCCTCGGCGATCGCCCGGGCGAAGCCCGATCCGGAGATCTTCCGGCGCGCCGCCGAGGCCCTGGGTGTCGATGCCGCCGCCTGTCTGGGCATCGAGGACGCGCAGGCAGGAATAGCGTCGATCAAGGCTGCGGGCATGGTGGCCCTGGGTATCGGAGACGCCCAAGTCCTGGCGGAGGCCGATGCCGTGTTGCCGAATCTGGCCGCGTTCAGGCTGGAGGATTTTGTGGTGTGGAGCTGAGCGGGATTGTCGCCGGATCGACCGTTGGTAAATCAGAAATTACGCAACTTTGAATCAGAAACCGGTGTTCCTACACCGCCTTGAGGAGGGAGTATCATGAATCATCCTGAACTAGTCAGACTCGCGCTGGTGACTGCGATCGCCGCCGCGCTTCCGCAGATGGTCTGGGCGGCAGGCCCCAGCGGACCTGCACCGGCGGCGCAGGCCGACACCCAGGCCAATACCCAGAACGACACCCAGGCCACCAGCACTCCGGCCGACAAGAGAGGCCCCAAGTCCGGCCTCAAGGACGTCAAGTCCCTGCAGGCCGTCGTGGTGACCGCCAACGCCGGCGGCGTGAAGAAAATCGATGCGAGCTACAACGTGGTCACGGCCGATCGGCAGCAGATCACCGATGCCAATCCGAAGAGCACCGCGGATCTGCTGAAGATCTCGCCCGGAATCTGGCCGGAGTCCAGCGGCGGCCAGACCGGCGCCAACATCGAGATCGCCGGCTTTCCGGGTGGTGGCGACGCACCGTTCTTCACGATGATGGTCAACGGCACGCCGCTGTACGGACTGCCGTCGCTGTCGTTCATGGACAGCAGCTCGCTGTTCCGTCTCGACGACACCATCGATCGCGTCGAGATCGTGCAGGGTGGACCGGGCGCGATCTTCGGCCCCGGGCAGATGGGCGCCACCGCCAACTTCCTTCTGCGTCAGGGCACGGACGTACCTTCGGGCGACGTCGGCGTGACCTACGGCAATGAAGGCATGTATCGCGTGGACGGCTTCTTCGGCTTCCCCATCGCCGACAGCTGGTATGGCAGCATCGGTGGCTTCTACCGCCGGTCCGATGGCGTGCGCGATCCGCAGTTCCCGTCGGATGACGGCGGCCAGCTGACGGCGACCGTGTCGCACGACATGGATAACGGAAGCCTGCTGCTGTGGGCACGGGCACTTGACGACAAAAACCAGTTCATCACGCCGACGGCGATCCTCCAGGGCAGCGGCTCCAACTACTCCAGCTTCCCCGGCATCGACGCGTTGACCGGAACCTACTACAGCAAGGCGATGCAGCACGTCCAGGTTCCCGGACCCTACGGCAACATGTTGAACGCCGATCTCGCCAACGGACGTGGCGGCAAGCTGAACTATTTCGGTGGCAGCTACAGCGGCAAGTTCGGCGAATGGAGCGTGGACGACCACTTCGTGGTCGGCGGGGGGCAGCTCAATACCAATGCACTCTTCTCGGGCCCCAACCCGAAGCCGCTGAGCTACTACCTGTACGGCTGCAACATGGCCCAGCCGGCCGGCTTCTGCGACGCGAGCAACGCGCCCGTCGACGGCGACACGTTGAACTACCCCACCAGCTACAACGTGCAGGCCAACTATGTCGGCGGCGGCGCGGTCCCGATGGACCAGAGCGTCATCCACCAGGGCTGGTGGTTCATCCAGAAGCAGTTGCATACATTCAACAATGATTTCCGCGTCAGCAAGGAGATCTTCGACGGGAACACCCTGACCGCCGGGTTCTACTACGCCCGCTCGACCGACACCGACAACTGGTCCCTCGGCAACCAGATGCTGATGACCAACACCAACAATGCCCGGCCGATCACCCTGAGCTATGTGCAGGGAGGCCAGACCTACTACGTGACCAACCCGCAGGGCTTTGTCGACTTCACCGGGAACTACGACATCGCGGAAAACGGCGTGTCCGTAAACAAGGCCCTGTACCTGTCGGACTCCTGGAAAATCGGCCCGTGGCTGTTCGACGTATCCGGCCGCGTGGAGAACCAGCACGTCACGCAGAACACCTGCAACACCACGAAGATCGATCTGGACGGCAACGCATACACGCTCTACGACAACGGTACGCCGGTCTGCAACGGCACCTACGATCACGAGGATTACAACAAGAGCCATCCCTCGTTCACGATTGGCGCGAACTACGAGCTTGCCAGCAACATGAGCGTGTACGTGCGGGCCAATACCGGCGCGCATTTCGACGACTTCGACAACGGCATCCGGGGCGCCAATGGCAACTTCGCGCCGATGGAGAAGGTGCGCAACCTCGAAGCGGGCTTCAAGTACCAGTCGCCCTCCGTCTATGTGGATCTCAGCGTCTATCACCGCACGTTCACCGGCCTGCAATATCAGGAGACCACGAATTCCGGCGTGCCGATCGGGACCATTTCCAGCTATGGTTCCTCGACCAAGGGGCTGAACTTCAACGGCTCCTGGTCGCCGATCGAGAACCTGAAGCTGACCCTGGTCGGCAACTACATGGACGGCCATTACACGAACTACAACGGCTGCGCGGAGTACACCGACATCAACGGCAACACGCAGTGCGTCGGCCTGAATGGCCAGCCGCTGCAACGCCAGCCGAAGCTGCGCTACATGTTCACCCCGAGCTACCGCATCGTGACCGGGTGGGGCGACATCACCGGATTCGTGACCTATACGCATATCGGTCAGCGCTATGAAGACCAGTCCGGCCTGCAGCCGCTGGGTCCGTACCACACGCTGGATGCGGGCATCGTTGCCAATGTCCAGCAGAACTGGCAGTTCACCCTGCGCGGAACCAACTTGACCAACGAAATCGGCCTGACTGAAGGCAACTCGCGGGTGTTCGGCGTCAATACCGGTATCGGCGGCGTGATCATGGCCCGCTCGATCGAGGGCCGCGAGGTGAATCTCCAGGCCAAGTACAGCTTCTAGCTCCTCGACTTACCCTGGCTGCATCGTTCAGGGTGGCCCGGATCGTTTCCCTCGGCGATCCGGGCCGTTTCGTTTGGCGCACCGGCCCGTTACATTGAGGCCTTCAAGTCGCCCTGCACGCTCATTGCCTGTCCGATGTGGCGATCCGGCGTTCAACGGCCGATGGCGCGGGAGGTGAAACATGCATCCATCTTGGGAGTACGTCGTCGCATGGCCATGACGTCCCCCGCGGTCATCGAAGCGATGCGGCGAATCAGCTCCCTGCTGCAGGAGGGCAGTTTCCGCGACGCGCACAGCCGGCTCGAAGCGATCGTTGCGGAGCATCCGGATTTTGCCGAGGCAAAACGCCTGCTGGCCGGAGCCCGGCTGGCGCTGGGCGATGCCGTGGGCGCCGAAACGCTACTGCGCGAAGCGCTGGTGGACGATCCGGCCTGGACACCCACCCTGGCGACCCTGGGGGAGTTGTTGCTCAACAGCGGCCGTGCCGGCGAGGCCGAGCCGCTGTTGCGGCGAGCCGCCATCGGTACGCCCCCGTTTCCGCGGGCCGCCCTGGTGCTGGCCCGCCATTTCAATGACACGCAGCGCCCGGCGCAGGCGCTCGAAGTGCTGGAGCGCCACTGCGCCGGCGGCAGCGCGGACGCCGACCTGGTCACCCAGCATGTGGCCTCACTCGCCGCGTTGGGACGGCAGGATGACGCGGTGGCGTTCTATCGGCATGTCGTGGCCGCCGCGCCGGACCATCCTGCCGCTGCGCATGCCCTGGCGATTGCCCTCGATGCCGCGAATCAACCCGCGGAAGCCGAGCGACTGACACGCCAGGCGGTGGCGCAGGGGCGGCCGACGGCGATGCTCTATTACACGCGTGCCCGCAGCCTGACGGGGCTTGGCGATTTCGAGGGCGCCGAGACGGCCCTGCGCGATTGCCTGCGTCTGCAACCGCAGTTGGCCGAGGCGCAAAGCCATCTTGCCCGGCTGGTCTGGATGCGCACCGGCGACCGCGTGCAAGCCACCGCCACGCTGGATCGGGCCTTGCTCATGTTCGCCAACGACGATGCCCTGCGCGCGGCGAAGGCGGCCATCCTGCAGGGCGCCGGTGACCCGCGTGGGGCATACGCCTGTCTGGCGGCGCCCGCCGCACTCGCGCATGCCGCGCCGGCGTTGCTGGTGCGCGCCGGTTTGGCTGCGCTGGAATTCGAGCCGTCGATCGCCCTCGAACTGGCCGAGCGCGCGCTGCGCGCCGCGCCTGCGGACATTGCCGCGCGCACCTTGCTGGTGGCTGCCCGGCTCGGCGTCGGCGACGCGCGCGGCGCGCTACCCGACTGCGATGTGTTGCTGGCGGCCGCCCCCGACGACCAATACCTCATCGCCCTGCAGACCACGGCCTGGCGACTGCTCGGTGACCCGCGTTACCGGGAACTCTGCGACTACGCGCGATGGGCATTGCCGCAGCCAGTCGCCGTGCCGCCCGGCTGGGACGATCAGGCCAGCTTTCTTGCCGACGTGAAACGCAGCCTGGCGCGCCTGCATGACGGGCAGCGCCACCCGTTGCTGTTCCAGTCCCTGCGCCACGGCACGGAGACCACGGACGACCTGACGCGCAGCGCCGACCCGGTGATCCAGGCGCTGTTCAAGGCTTTTGCGGCACCGATCGATGCCTACCTGAAGCACATCGGCCACGGTACCGACCCGTTGCGCCGTCGCAACCGGGGCGGTTGGCGTTTCAACGGCAGCTGGTCGGTCAGGTTGCGCACGGCCGGTTTTCACACCAGCCACGTGCATCCGCGCGGATGGATCTCGTCGGCCTGCTATATCGAGCTGCCCGACAGCATGGCCGACACGCGAAGCCGGGACGGCGTGCTCAGCTTCGGTGAGCCCGGCATCGTCACCACGCCGACTTTGCCGGCGCAGCACGTGGTGCGCCCCGAGGTGGGCATGCTGGTGCTGTTCCCGTCGTATTTCTGGCACGGCACGCTGCCTTTTCCAGGCGAGCAGACCCGCCTGACGGTGGCGTTCGACGTGGTGCCCGATGGTCGGACCTAGGAGCCCTACGCCGTCACTGCATTGAAGGAGATCGAGATGCGCGGCTCGTCGCTTTCGTGCGGCTCCACGAAATGCTCCATCCAGCAGGGGAACAACACCAGCAGGCCGGTTTCGGGTGCAAGCCGGATATCGCTGTAGCCGTTCGGCACCGCGCCCTTGACGTAGCCGTGGATCACGCCCGGCCGCGGGTCGCGGAACACCAGTTTGCCGGAACCGGCAGGCACGCTCAGGTAGAAGCACCCGGACAGCAGGCAGCCTTCATGCACGTGCAGGAAGTTGAAGCCGCCGCGGTCGTGCAGGTTGATCCACGATTGCAGCGCGAACCGGCCGCCGCGCACGCCCATCTCGCCCAGCGCAGCGGCACACCCGGAATGAATCGCCTGTCGCAACGGAGCAAACACCGGTTGCTCCAGTATCGACATGTCTTCGCTGTTCCAGCCCTGGCGATTGGTTCGGCCTGCCGGTTGTGGATGGGCCGCGCGCAGGGCCAGCACGGCCGTGGTCCATGAATACAGGTATGGCGCCAGGGCGGGCAGGCCGGCTTGCCAGATCCGGGTCGGGAACAGATCGAAGGAACGCAGCGCGGGTGACGCCGTGCTTGTGCCGTCCGGTGGCTTGAACGTGAGCGTGAAATTTCCAGCCATCCGTTGTTTCCCCGTGTGATCCAGACAGCTCCTGCGAGGCAAGGCGCGGTTCGGTCGATGGCCGGAATAGTGCGCGCGCGTCTGCCGCGCGTGCAAGTTTCCAGGGAGAGGCGAAGGCCGCGGCGACGGCTTGTCTTGCGATTCATCGTCGATCGCGTGGGCCGTGGCCGCTTGCATCGGAACAGCGCGGAGGAAATCGTTCCCGGTCGACCCGGGAGTTCGTGTCCGCCGTTCAGTGGACCGCTTTCGTGGCGAATCGCAGGCCCGCCAGGCTCGGCACGGGATGCGCAGGCGCGCCGCGCAGCCTTGCGATGTATTCGGTGAAGAAGGCATTCGGCCAGCCGAAGTCTTCGCGCGTGAATTTTCTGGCGTCGTGCGGATCGAACGACTCGTGCAGGCGATGGTCACCGGGATCGCTGGCCAGCAGCATTTTCAGCACGCGTTGCCGTTCGGCCGGGTTGTCGGTGGTGAAGCCTTCGGCCAGCAGGCCGAGCGGCCAGATCATGCCCCGTGGCGTGTGCGGGCTGCCCAGCCCCGCTGCCAGCGGACCGGCGTAGTAGAACGGGTTGGCCGCGGAGAGCACGAAGCGCCGCGTGTTCTGGTAGATCGGATCGTCGACGCGGACGTAGCCGAAATACGGCGCCCCCAGCAGATCGGGGAGGTTCGCATCGTCCATCAGGTTGGCGTGGCCGAGCCCGTCGACTTCGTAGGCGTACATCGGCTTCCCGTCGGGCCCCTTCACGATGCCGTATTTCTGGATGCCGGCATGCACCTGCTGACGCAGCCTTTCGGCGCGAGCCGCCATCGCCGGGTCGTGATAGACGGCGGCGATCTCCTTCAACGCCGTCAAGGCCTGCACCGCCATCATCTCGGCGGGGATCAGGTAGTTGTAGACACACGGGTCATCCGATGGGCGAAAGCCGGTCCAGATCATGCCGGTCCAGGCCACCGGATTGACGCCTGCCTGCTGGGTGTCGGACTTGAAGCGATAGGAGCTGCGGCGCCGATGGTGCTGCTCGATCTGCATGACGTCGAGCACGCGCAGGAAGGCCGCCCTGACTTCGGGCGTGAACACCGACGCATCGCCGGTCACCTTGTAGTACTTCCAGGCAAGCAGGATCGGGTAGCACAACGAGTCGAGCTCGAACTTGCGCTCCCACACCGTGTAGTCCTGCCTGAATGCGTTCGCATAGGGATCGACGATCAGGTACTTCGCCTGGCGCTGGATCACCGCCCTGATCAGTCTGCGGATTTGCGGATCGTGGGCATAGTCGAGATAGGTCGCCTCGACCTGCACGCTGGAGTCGCGCAGCCATTCGGCGGGAATGTCGCCGGTCCTGACGTAGGCGGTGCCGTCGGCCGCTGCCACGATCTGGGTGCCGGTATTGAGCAGGGCCGAACGCACCATTGCCTGCAGGGCGGGATCCGGATCCCGGAACGCCTTGGCGGCGGCGATGATCACGGCGGGTTGAACCACCAGTTTGCCGCCGGAGTATGCGTGGACTGCCGGCTTGCCTGCACCGGCGGCAAGCTGCGTGGCGGCTGCCGGCCATGCCGCAGGCGAGGTGCACGCGCAGAGCAGGGCAAGCGCCAGCGACCAACCATGTCTTCTCGTCATGGCAGGCCCTCGATCACCACCAGCTCGGAAGAATTCGTCCTCGGCAGCGACACGGCCACGCCGGACAGCATCAGGTCGCGCCCGTCAAATACCTTGTCGGGTGACGAGTGGTCCCGGAAATGCAGGCGATACCGATGTCCGCTGCGCAGCCCGCGCAGCTTGAATCGGAACACGTCCGGTGTCGCCGCGCTGCCATGGAAGGCATACAGCACCCCGTGGTCGCGCGCAGCGTCGAAGTATTCGGTCCCGTCCCAGCCCTTGCCGTCCGGCCGCGGGCCCGCGTGGTACAGGTCCGCAGCACGGATCAACGGACGCAACGTCGATTTGTAGAACGCGATCTCCCGCGCCGCTGCGGCATGCTGCTGGCGCGTCCAGCTGTTGGTGTCGATCATCAGCGTGAACCAGCCCATCATCCCGCTGCGCAGCATGTAGCGGAAATTCTCGATCCGTGGCGTCGGCCACGCCTTCACGTAGGTCTCGAGCATGGCGGGCGGCAGCACGTGGCTGGCATCGTAGAAGGCCTGCCGGTTGGACAGCGGGTCGTAGGAATCCACGATCGAGAAGTAGTCGCCATGGGCCGCGCTGCCGAAATCGACCATGCGTCCACCGTCATTGCATATCTCCAGCAGCAGGCCGGGGTGATGGTGTTTCAGCGCATCCTGGAT
>DATNGL010000088.1:0-8055 GCA_035605895.1 Rhodanobacter sp. | reverse complement strand
CGATCTGGCCGTGCTGAAGATCGACGCCAGCAACCTGCCGGTGATCCACATGGCCGACCCGCAGCAGTTGCGGCCCGGCGACGTGGTGCTCGCGATCGGCAACCCGTTCGGGCTCAACCAGACCGTCACCATGGGCATCGTCAGCGCGATCGGGCGGCAGTTGAACAGCTCCAGCGCCGAGGATTTCATCCAGACCGACGCGGCGATCAACCTGGGCAATTCCGGCGGCGCGCTGGTCAATACCCGGGGCCAGCTGGTCGGCATCAACACCTTGCTGATCGGCAAGGGCCAGGCGGCCAATGCCGAGGGCATCGGCTTCGCGATCCCGGTCGCCACCGCCACCAAGGTGCTGGATCAGCTGATCGCCACCGGACACGTGGTGCGCGGCTGGCTCGGCGCCGACTACGCCTTCGTGCCGGTGGCCGCCAACAGCGGGCTGCCGTCGGCAGCGCGCGGCGTCCAGGTCACCGCGGTCTACCCCGGTGGCCCGGCCGCGCAGGCCGGGCTCAGGCCACGCGACATCCTGCTGCGGATCGGCTCGCACGACATCCTCGATCCGGCCGACCTGCGACGGCACGAAGCGGCACTGAAGCCCGGCAGCCAGGTCGAGGTCTCCGGCCTGCGCGACGGCGGCCCGTTCCATCTGGAGATCACCCTGGCGCAGCGACCGGCCATGAGCGACAACGCCACGTTGGAGCAGTAGCGGCGGTCGCCGGCGCAAGCCGACGACGATGGCATCCTCGAGAATGGGCGGGCACGGCGCGGAACGCGCTCAACTCGAGCCGCGCGACGCCAGCGGCGGATGGATCGCCTCGCCGTAGCGCTTGCGCAAGGTCTCCACCCGCTCCACGTAGACCTCGGTCTCGGCATACGGTGGTATGCCCTTGTAGCGCTGCACGGCACCGGGGCCGGCATTGTAGGCGGCCGCGGCCAGGCGTTCGTTGCCGTTGAAGTCGTGCAGCAGCAGGCTCAGGTAGCGCGCACCGCCACGGATATTCTGGTCGGAATTGAACGCGTCCAGCACGCCCATGTCGCTGGCCGTGGTCGGCATCAGCTGCATCAGGCCTTGCGCCCCCTTGAGCGACAGGGCACGCGGATTGAACGCGCTCTCGGCGTGGATGATCGCGCGCAGGAACGCCTCGTCCACGCCGTACTCGATGCTGGCGGCACGGATCGTGTCGGCATACGCATCAAGGTTGAGCGCGACGCTGTTCCAGTGGATCGTCGAGTGCAGGTTGCAGGCGACGCATGTCGCGATGTAACTGAACAGCATGGTCACCGCGCGCCCCTTGCCGCCGGACGGTTGCATGTTGGTGTACTCCACGCTGCCGTCCGCACGCACGATGCGATACACCGCCCCGCGCAGCACCCGATTGGCGGAAGCGCCCGCCACCACCGGCGCGGCCAGCACGGCGTCGCCATGCGATTCGCGATAGCGCCATTGGCCGGGAGTGCCGGCCGCGGCGGCGGCCAGCGGCAACCTGGCGTTGGTCTCGACCGAGCCGCGCACCCGAGCGAGCGACACCCGTGGTGCGGGGGGCATCGCATCCGCGGCGCGCGCGGTCGTGGCGACGCTGCCGCGCACGCCAGCGAGCGAGACCGGCTGCGATCCATCGGCAAACAGGCTGCGCGCCGTGGTGGCGACGGTGCCGGCTACCCCGGTCAGCGAGGTGCGTTCGCGCGGACGCGTGCGGACACGCGCCTTCGGCTCGGCATAACTGCTGATCGCATGGCAGGCGCGGTAACCCGCGCGGCTGCTGCTGTACACGGTCTCGCCGCTGCTGCCGGTGCACTGGTAGAGCGTGCCGGCCCGCGCCGCGCCGCCATACAGACACGCAGCCAGCAGCACGACCCCGGCAAGGATCGGGCGTGACGGGAAGCTGCGCGCTGGCCGATCGACGCTTCCCCTGTGGCTGGCGGCACCGGACATGGGCGCAGTGTGCCGCCACGGACCGCGCACGCCAAGTGCGCGCTGGCGGTTTCGTGCGCCACGCAGCGTTTCCATGCCCCGCAGGCGTTGCGCCGGTTCCGCGCAGTCGGCGCAAGTGCTTGATCTGCCATGGCGGATTGCTGGCAGTGCCGGCCCCTCGCGGGTAGACTGCGCGGTTCAGCGGACTTCAGCTCCCGGCAAACGAACCACGGTATCCACGCGATGAGCGGCAAACCTGCTCCCATGAAGCTTTTCATCAAGACCCACGGCTGCCAGATGAACGAGTACGACTCGGCCAAGATGGCCGACGTGCTGCGTGCGTCGCACGGCATGGAGCTGACCCAGGACGAGTCCGAGGCGGACGTGATCCTGATCAACACCTGCTCGATCCGCGAGAAGGCGCAGGAAAAGGTCTTCAGCCAGCTCGGCCGCTGGAAGCAGCACAAGAAAGACGGCAAGCCGGTGCTGATCGGCGTCGGCGGTTGCGTGGCCTCGCAGGAAGGCGCGGCGATCGTCAAGCGCGCTCCCTACGTGGATCTGGTGTTCGGGCCGCAGACCCTGCATCGCCTGCCCCAGCTGATCGAGGCGCAGCGCGCCAGCGGCTTGCCGCAGGTCGACATCAGCTTCCCCGAGATCGAGAAGTTCGACTGCCTGCCCGAGCCGCGCGCGGAAGGTCCGACCGCCTTCGTCTCGATCATGGAAGGCTGCTCCAAGTACTGCAGCTACTGCGTGGTGCCGTACACCCGCGGCGAGGAGATCAGCCGACCGTTCGACGATGTCATCGTCGAAGTCGCCAAGCTCGCCGCGCAAGGCGTGCGCGAAGTGAACCTGCTCGGTCAGAACGTCAATGCCTATCGCGGCCCCACCCACGACGGCGGCATCGCGGATCTCGCCGTGCTGATCCACGCGATCGCGCAGATCGACGGCATCGGCCGCATCCGCTTCACCACCTCGCACCCGCTGGAGTTCTCCGACTCGCTGATCGAGGCCTACGCGAACGTGCCGCAGCTGGCGAACTACCTGCACCTGCCGGTGCAGGCCGGCTCCGACCGCATCCTCGGCGCGATGAAGCGCGGCTACACCGCGCTGGAGTTCAAGCAGAAGATCCGCAAGCTGCGCGCGGTGCGGCCGGACATCTGCGTGTCGTCCGACTTCATCGTGGGCTTCCCCGGCGAGACCGACGAGGATTTCGAGAAGACCATGAAGCTGATCGAGGACATCGGCTTCGACCAGAGCTTTTCCTTCATCTTCTCCTCGCGCCCCGGCACGCCGGCGGCAAAGCTCGCCGACGACACGCCGGCAACGGAAAAGCACGCGCGGCTGTCCCGCCTGCAGGCGGCGATCAACGCGAACGCGAAGGCCATCAGCCAGTCGATGGTCGGCAGCGTGCAACGCGTGCTGGTGGAAAAACCCAGCACCCGTGACGCCAGCGAGCTGACCGGTCGCACCGAGAACATGCGCTTCGTCAATTTCCCCGGCAATCCGCGCCTGATCGGCCAGTTCGTCGACGTGGAAATCACCGAAGCGATGGCCAATTCGCTGCGCGGCCGGATCAGGCTCACCGACGACGCGGCCGCCTGACGCACGAATCGACAAGATCCCATGAACGGCATCAACCAGCGCGACTTCACCCTCGATCCCGAAGACAATGCACGACTCGCCAACCTGTGCGGGCCGTTCGACGAGCACCTGCGCCAGGTCGAGCTGCGCCTGGGCGTGGAGGTCAACCACCGCGGCAGCATCTTCCAGGTGATCGGCGAGGACGCCGCGGCGCGCGCGACCGAAAAAGTGTTGCGCGCGTTGTACGCCGGCACCGAAGACGAGGCGCTGACCGGCGCGAAGGTCAACCTGCACCTGGCCGAATCCGGCATCGACGCGATCACCGAGGCATCGGCCGACGAAGCGCAGGAAGTGGTGATCAAGGTCAAGCGCGGCGTGATCAAGGGCCGCGGCCCGAACCAGGCGCGCTATCTGCATGCGATCGCCGGCCACGACATCAACTTCGGCGTGGGGCCGGCCGGCACCGGCAAGACCTATCTCGCCGTCGCCAGCGCGGTCGAGGCGCTGGAGGCGAACCGGGTGCAACGGCTGATCCTGGTCCGGCCCGCGGTCGAGGCCGGCGAGAAGCTCGGCTTCCTGCCCGGCGACCTGTCGCAGAAGGTCGACCCGTACCTGCGCCCGCTGTACGACGCGCTGTACGAGATGCTCGGCTTCGAGAAGGTGGCCAAGCTGATCGAGCGCAACGTGATCGAGATCGCGCCGCTGGCCTACATGCGTGGGCGCACCTTGAACGACTCCTACGTGATCCTCGACGAGGCCCAGAACACCACGGTCGAGCAGATGAAGATGTTCCTCACCCGCATCGGTTTCGGCACCGTGGCGGTGATCACCGGCGACGTCACCCAGGTCGACCTGCCGCGCAGCACGCGGTCGGGTCTGCGCCAGGCGGTGGAAGTGCTGCGCGGCGTCGGCGGCATCAGCTTCACTTTCTTCACCTCGCGCGACGTGGTGCGCCACCCGCTGGTGGCGAAGATCGTGCGCGCCTACGAGGCGTTCGAGCAGAAGGAAGGGGACGGCGAATGAGCGCCCCGCTGACGCTCGCCGTCGGGTATGCGGTGCCGCGCGCCGGCCTGCCCGCGGCGACCAGCTTCCGCCGCTGGGCCGAGGCGGCGCTGCGCGGTGCGAAACGCCGCAAGCCGGCGGAACTGGCGATCCGCATCGTCGGTGCCGATGAAGGGCGCGCGCTGAACCGCGACTATCGCGGCAAGGATTACGCCACCAACGTGCTCTCCTTCCCGGTCGAACTGCCGCCGGGCATCGCTCTGCCGCTGATCGGCGACCTGGCCATCTGCGCCCCGGTGGTGCAGCGCGAAGCCGCCGAACAGGGCAAGGCGGCGCACGACCACTGGGCCCACCTGACCGTTCACGGCGTGCTGCACCTGCTCGGCCACGACCATGTCGACGAACGCGACGCCACGGCCATGGAAGCACTGGAGACGCGCGTGCTTGCCGGCCTGGGCATTGCCGATCCCTACGCCTGAGCGCGCCAGCGCACTGAACCGTCACGGGTTTTCCGCTAGAATCCGGCTTCCGCCCGCGTCCGGGCTGACTTGCAAAGAGTGATGAACGACGACCCTGGCAGTACCAGCGGCCCGGCCCACCGTACCTGGTGGGATCGACTGGGCCACCTGTTTTCCGGCGAACCGCGCAACCGTGGCGAACTGCTAGACGAGTTGCGCTCGGCCCAGACCAACGGGCTGCTTTCCGCCGATACCCTGACCATGGTCGAGGGTGCCATCAAGGTCACCGAGCTGAGCGTGGACGACGTGATGGTGCCGCGCGCGCAGATCGTGATGCTCGCCGTCGAGTCGCCGCTGCCGGACCTGCTGGCTGTCGTGGTCGAATCCGGCCACTCGCGCTTTCCCGTGCACGGCGAGGACAAGGACGAGATCCTCGGCATCCTGCTGGCCAAGGACCTGCTCAAGTATTTCGGCGCCGCCGAGCATTTCGACATCCGCTCGATCCTGCGCCCGGCGGTCTTGATTCCCGAATCGATGCGACTGAACGTGCTGCTGGAGGAATTCCGGCTGACGCGCAACCACATGGCCCTGGTGGTCAACGAATACGGTGGCGTCGCCGGCCTGGTCACCATCGAGGACGTGCTTGAGGAAATCGTCGGCGAGATCGACGACGAGCACGATGACGACGACGCACCCGAATTGATGCACCAGCAACCCGGCGGCGACTGGCTGGTCAGCGCGCTGACCCCGATCGAGGATTTCAACGAGCACACCGGTGCGACCTTCTCCGACGAGGAATACGACACCGTCGGCGGCATGGTCACCTCCGAATTCGGGCACCTGCCCGAAGCGGGCGAAGAGGTGGCCATCGGCGAGTACCTGTTCCACGTCACCGAGGCGGATGATCGCCGCGTGCAGCAGTTCCGCGTGACGCGGCAGGCCGCCGCGTAAGCCGCATGAATCGCCTCCAGCGCACCCTCGTCCTGTTTCTGCTGGCCATGGTGGCCACCGTGTCCGGGCGCGTCCGCGCCGGCGTCGCCGACGCACCCGGCGCAGACCTCGAGGTCTCGCTGGTCACCTACGGTCCCGGCGAAATCTACTGGGAGCGCTTCGGCCATGACGCGATCGAACTGCGCGACCGCGCCTCGGGCGAGGCGGTCAACTTCAACTACGGCGTGTTCGATTTCAACGAGAAGAATTTTTTGCTGAACTTCGCCCGCGGCCGCATGCGCTACATGATGGATGCCGAGCCCACCGATCAGGAAGTGGCCTACTACGTGGGCGTGGGTCGCTCGGTGACGCGCCAGCGACTGGCGCTGAGCGCCGACCAGGCCGCCGAGTTGCGCGACGACCTGCTGTGGAACCTGCGTCCGGAAAATGCCGGCTACAACTACGATTACTACGCCGACAACTGCACCACCCGCGTGCGCGATGCGTTGGACAAGGCTCTGGGTGGCGTACTGGAGAAGCAGCTCGCCGCACGTCCGGGCAGCATGACGTATCGCCAGCAAACCGACCGCCTGATGAGTGCGCAACCCTGGCTGATGCTGCTGCTGGACCTGGGCCTTGGTCCATACGCCGACCAGCCGCTGAATGCCTGGCAGGAGAGCTTCCTACCCTCCGTACTGCAGGCGCAGCTGAGCCAGGCACGGATCCCTTCCGCCGGCAATGGCACGTCGGCACTGGTCGCGAGCGAGCAGACAGTCTCGCCCAATCGGCTGGTGGCGCCATCCGCATCGCCACCCGACCTGCGCCTGCCACTGGGCGTCGCCGGCCTGCTGCTGGGCGGCTTGATCGTCCTGTGCCGACGCAGTTGGCCGACCGGCTACGCCCTGCTCGGCACGCTGTACCTGGTCGCCGCCGGGCTGGTCGGCCTGCTGCTGCTGGCGCTGTGGACGCTGACCAGCCACCACTCGGCCTGGGCCAATGCCAACCTGCTGCTGTTCAACCCGCTGGCCTTCCTGTTGCTGCCGACGCTGTGGCGGGCCCGCCGCGGATTCGCCGCGTCGCGCTTCATCGATGGCGTGATCGTCCTGCAACTGCTCGCCGTGATCGCCGCCGTGGCACTGCACCTGCTGCCAGGCACGGTGCAGCAGAACCAGCCGTGGCTGCTGTTCGCCCTGCCCTGCTGGCTGACGCTGGCATGGAGCCTGCGACGCAATCGTTGATCCCGCGAAGGCCGCGTTGCACGGATCGGGCGCGGCGGCGCCGCGCGTTGCCCCGTCACACGCGGCAGGGCATCATGCGGACATGAGTCCGACCCCGCCGACACCCGCCGCACCATCGAGCACCGCTCAACCGATGGTGGTCAACTGCATCGCCTATCGCCACAACGGCGATCGCATCGGCGAAATCAGCCTCGACGCGATCAGCGACGTGCTGAAGGAGCCGGAAACCTTCGTCTGGGTCGGCCTGCACGAACCGGACGAGCCGCTGCTGGAAAAGCTGCAGGAGGAATTCGGCCTGCACGACCTCGCCATCGAGGACGCGCACAACGCCCACCAGCGCACCAAGATCGAAACCTACGGCGACTCGCTGTTCCTGGTGGTGCAAACCGCGCAACTGATCAATGGCGAGCTGGAGTTCGGCGAGACCCAGATCTTTCTCGGCGAGCGCTACCTCGTCACCGTGCGCCACGGCGCATCGCTGTCGTATGCGCCCGCGCGACGCACCTGCGAACACACCCCGGAGCTGCTTGCCCACGGACCCAGCTACGGCCTTTACGGCGTGCTCGACTTCATCGTCGACAACCTGCTGCCCATCGTGCGCGACTGCCGCGAGGAACTCGGCTTGCTCGAGCAGGACATCTTCGCCGAGACCTTCAAGCGCAGCACCGTGCACCGGCTGTACGACATGCAGCGCGACCTGATGACACTGCGCCTCGCCGTGGCGCCGCTGCAGGACATCACCAGCCAACTGGTGCGGTTGCATCCGAACCTGATACCCGACGACTTGCGGCCGTATTTTCGCGACGTCTTCGACCACGTGTTCCGGGTCAACGAATCGATCAGCGCGATGCGCGAAATGCTCACCGCCGCGATCAACGTCAACCTGTCGCTGGTCACCTTCGGCCAGAACGAAGTGATGAAGAAACTCGCCGGCTGG
>DATNGL010000087.1:0-6419 GCA_035605895.1 Rhodanobacter sp. | reverse complement strand
TGCCAGCAGGTCGTAGTAGCCGGCATCCAGCCGGCGCGCGTCGACGTTGTAGCCGATCGCCAGCAGGTCGCGCGCGCTGTCGTACAGGAAGCGGTAATCCATCTGCGCCAGTTCGTCGACCTGCTGCGCCAGTTGCTCGATGACGGCGATGCGCTCGCGTGCCCGCTCGCGGATCGCCTCCGCATCGAAGGTGCCGGGCCAGCACAAGGGTTCGATGTGTGAGAGCTGATCGAGCGTGGGTATGCCGTGGAAACCGCCGTCGTCGTCGTCGGGCGGATCGAGGTTGAACCGGGCCGTTTCCACGCACAGCTCGTCCAGCTGCGCGCACAGCGCATCCAGCCAGAACGAGGCGTTGCTGTCCGGCTCGGGCATCAGCATCTCGGCCAGCGCCAGCGCCTGCGCGCGCTGGCGTTGCAGCACGGCGAGCGCGGCGCTGGTGGTGGCGGGCGGGTTGTCCAGCGCATCCTGCAGTTCGCCCTGCAGCCGATCCAGCGCCTTGTCGTCGTGGTCGAGCGTGTCGTGCAGCAGCTGCAGGGTATCGAGCAGGCCCTGCAGCACGCATGGCCGGAATACCGGCGCATCGATCAGCTCGAGCAGGCCCGGGCGCAAGGTCAGCAGGTGGCCGGCGAGGTTGCCGCTGTCCACCGCCGAGATGTACAGCGGCGCCAGCGGCTGCAGGGTCTGCGTGTCGTACCAGTTGTAGAAGTGGCTGCGGTAGCGCGGCAGCTGCCGCATCGTGGCCAGCGTGTCGCGGGTGCGCTCGAGCAGGCGGCCGGCGCCGAGGAAGCCGAAGTCGTAGCCGGCCAGGTTGGCCAGCAGGGCCAGGCCGATGTTCGTCGGCGAGGTGCGATGCGCGATGACCGGGCCGGGCCGTTCCTGCAGGTTGTCCGGCGGCAACCAGTGCTCCGCCGCGTTGACGTGGCTGTCGAAGAACGCCCAGGTCTGCCGCGCCAGCACGCGCAGGAAACGCGTCTGCGCCGCGTTGGGCGCGAACTCGTCGAGCCGGCGCGGCGGCTGGCTGATCCACCAGGCGATGCCGGGCGACAACAGCCACAGCAGCAGCAGCGGCCACGCCAGCATCAGCACCAGCGGCCGATGCAGCACCAGCGCCGCGGTCAGCAGCACGGCGAACAGCGGGCCGATCCACATCTGTCGCCATACGGCAGCGGGCGTGTTGCTGCTGCGCCGCTCGACGTCGCCGGAGGTCTGCCATTGCAGCAGGTGGCGGCGACTGAACGTGATGCGCCACAGCGTGCGCACGATCGCATCCAGGTGGTACAGCGCCTCGTGCGGCAGCCAGGCCAGGCCCAGCGCCATTCGCGCGACATGCTGCATGCCGGCCATGAAGCCGGCGCGCAGGTGCTGGTCCAGCTGCACGTCCTTCGGCTTCTGCACCAGTTCCAGCAGGGCCGACAACAGCGGCGGCACCAGCACCATCGAGAGCACCGCGACGGTCCACGACAACACCGGCGACAACGCCAGCCAGCCGATCACCAGCAAGACCAGCACGGCGGGCGAGACCAGGCTGCGCCGCAGGTTGTCGAGGATCTTCCAGCGCGACAGGGCGGTCAGCGCGTTGCGGCGCCAGCCGGCATGCGCGGTCGGCGCCCACGGCAGCAGCCACGGCAGCAGTTGCCAGTCGCCGCGGATCCAGCGATGCCGGCGCTTGACGTCGGCGCCGTAGCGCGCCGGGTATTCCTCGAACAGCTGCACGTCGCTGAGCAGGCCCGAACGCGCGTGGCAGCCTTCGACCAGGTCGTGGCTGAGGATGCGGTTTTCCGGGAAGCGGCCGTCCAGCGTGCGCTCGAACGCGTCGATCGCGTAGATGCCCTTGCCGATGAACGAGCCTTCGTGGAACAGGTCCTGGTAGACGTCCGAGACCATCTGCGTGTACGGGTCGATGCCGGCGTCGCTGCCGTACAGCTGGGCGTAGCGCGAACGCGCGGTGCTGGGCAGGCTGATGCCCACGCGCGGTTGCAGGATGGCGTAGCCGCTGACCACGCGCCGCCGCTCGGGGTCGTACACCGCGCGGTTGAGCGGGTGGTCGATGCTGCCCACGAACGCCTGCGCCGCGTCGCGCGGCAGCTCGGTGTCGGTGTCCAGGGTGATCACGTACTGCACCGGCGGCAGCGTGGCGATGTCGCCGACGATGCGCATGAAACGATCATGCGCATTGCCGCGCAGCAGGGCGTTGAGGTCGGCCAGCTTGCCGCGCTTGCGCTCGTGGCCCATCCAGCAGCGCTCGGACGGGTTCCAGCGACGCGGCCGGTGGAACAGGAAGAAGCGGTCGGACTCGCGGCTGGCGTAGCGCTCGTTGAGTGCCTCGATGCGTCGTTGCGCCAGCTGCAGCAGGGCCTCGTCGCCGGGCAGGGTCTCGCGGTCCGCGTCGGTGAAGTCGGTGAGCAGGGCAAAGTGCAGGTGTTCGTCGCGGTTGCCGAGGAAGCGCACCTCCAGCGACTCCACCAGCTCCTCCACGTCCTGCGCGCCGGCGAGCATGCTGGGGATCGCCACCAGCGTGCGCGCACTGGCCGGAATGCCATGCGCATAGTTCATGCGCGGCAGCAGTTGCGGCGAAATCGCCAGCGTGGCCATCCAGTTGAACAGGCTCGACGCCAGCTGGCTGGCCACGATCAGCGCCAGCATCGCGATCGCGACCAGCGCCCACGTCGCCACGCCGTCGTAGGAGGCGGCCAGCGCCAGCGGTTCGGCGAAGGCGACGGTCAGCACCATCAGCAGGCCGAGGTAGATCGGCACCGGCGCACGGTCGAACGTGCGGCGCAGGCGCTCGGTCAGCCGCGGCCGGACCCCCAGCTGCCGTTCCAGCAGCGGGCGGCCGCGGTCGATCAGGTAGAACCCGACATGCCGCGGCAGCGCGGGCGCGGGTGCCGTCGGGATCGCGGCGCGGCACAGTTCGACGGTGGCCTCGGCAACCCCGGTCTCGGTCAGCCGATGCTGTCGCGCCAGCCGCTCGACCACGTGGCGGTAACGGTCGCGGGTGGCGAAATCCATCGCCGCGTAGACACCGGCCGGATCCTCGCGCAGACACCGTTCGACCAGGCTGGCATGCTCGACGAAATCGCGCCAGTCGATCGCCGACAGCGCGCGCAGGCTGCCGATGCTGTTGCTCACCGAGACCTGCGCCGCGGCCTGCTGCTGGGCTTCGAGCTGGACCAGGTGCTCGATGCTCTGGCCCGACTCGGACAGGCGCTGCTCGAGCCAGCTCAACGGCAACGCCAGCGCCGGGCTCTGGCCCTGCAGCCGGCGCGCCATCTCGGCCACGAACGGGCCGTTCATCGGCGGGTCCGAGCGCGCCATGTCGGCCACCACCAGCACCACCGAGTTGGGATCGCGTTCGGCGGTGGCGGTCATGCTGTCGGCCCAGCGCACGGCACGGCTGCGAAAGCGCCAGTCCGCCATCACCCGCGCCGCGACCCGGCGCAGGTTCTCGATCAGGGCCAGTCGCAGCATGATCGGGATCGCCCACAGTTCGCCCAGCTTCAGCGGGGTCACCTCCTGATAGGCGTGGATGAAACGATGCAGGCCGGCGGTGTCGATGCGGCCGTCGCCGTGCGCGATGATTTCCAGCGCGATGTCGTAGACCCGCGGCAGGCCCGCGGAGGCGCCGTTGTCCAGCCGCGGCAGCTCGCGGCTGTAGCCCCTGGGCAGGTGCCGGCGGGCGGTGCGGACCTGTTCCTCGATCAGGTAGAAATTGTCGAGCAGCCATTCGCCGGCCGGGGTGATCCGCCGCTTGCGCCGGGTCGCGTCGGTCAGCCGCTCGCAGATGTGGGTGATCACCGCCTCGTTGTCGGCGAGCCGGCCCAGCAGCAGGTCGACGTGCGAACGCTCGCGCAACCGGTGCTGCGCGGCCAGCACGCGGCCGTGCCGCTCCATCTGTTCGGCGCTGAACAGCTCCGCGCGCAGCGCCGGTTCCTGCTCCGGCCGCGTGCGCGACGCGACCCGGCGACGGCGGGACGCCTGCAGGCGGCGCCACTTGAGCCGATCGAGAAGGCTGCCGATGTTCAAGCGCGACGTTCCTTGGGGTTGAGGCGGATCCGCCGACCAGGCCATGCGGAGGGCTGGCCACGGCGGCCTTCGGGTGGCGCGCGCCGACACGCGCAGCCACCGGCTTGTGCCGCCACCTTACCCGCCGGCATGTGAAGAGCGCGCACGCTACGATGGCGGCCTCTTCCTGACGGAGTCTCGCCGTGTCCCTGCTGATACGCGCCGCCACGCTCGCCGACATGGCCGATCTGGTGGCATGGAACGCCGCGATGGCGTGGGAAACCGAGCGCAAGCGGCTGGATCCGGAAATCCTGCGGCGCGGCATCGCCGGCGTGCTGGAGCAACCGCGTCGCGGCTTCTACCTGGTCGCCGAGCACGCCGGCGTGGCCGTCGGCAGCCTGCTGGTGACGTTCGAGTGGAGCGACTGGCGCGGCGGCGATTTCTGGTGGATCCAGAGCGTCTACGTGGATCCCGCGGCACGACGCGGCGGCGTGTTCCGCGCGCTGTACGCGGCGGTCGGGCAGCGCGCGGCGGCCGCCGGTGCGGTCGGCCTGCGCCTGTACGTGGAAACGGAGAACCGGCGCGCCCAGCGGACCTACGAAGGGCTGGGCATGCAGCGCTGCCATTACTGGATGTACGAAGCGATGCTGACGGCCGCTGCCGACCGCTGAGGCTCAGCCGGGCTGGGCGAATCGCAGCTCCAGCTCTTCCGCCGGTACCGGGGCGCCGAACAGGAATCCCTGCAGCTGGGTGCAGCCGGCCTGGCGCAGGAACGCGGCCTGCTCGTCCGTCTCCACGCCCTCGGCGATCACCAGCTTGTCCAGCGTGCGCGCCATCGCGATGATCGCACCGGTGATCGTGGCGGTGTCCGGGTCGCCGATCACGTCGCGCACGAAGACGCGATCGATCTTCAGCGCGTCGATCGGGAAGTGCTTCAGGTAGGACAGGCTGCAATAACCGGTGCCGAAATCGTCCAGCGACAGGCGCACGCCGCGCCGCCTGATCCGCTGCAGCAGCGCGTTGGTGGCATCGCCGCCGGACATCACCATGCGCTCGGTCAGTTCGAGTTCGAGCAGGCCGGCCTCGAGCCCGCTTTCTTCCAGCACCTCGTCCAGCCAGTCGAGGAAATCGACATGCTGGAACTGCAGCGGGGAGACGTTCACCGAGACCGGAATGCGGTGGCCCTGCTGCTGCCACAGTCGCGCCTGGCGGCAGGCCTGGCGCAGCACCCAGGTGCCGATCGGCAGGATCAGGCCGGTATCCTCGGCCACCGGAATGAACTGGTCCGGCGTGTACAGCTCCTGTCCCTTGGCGTGCCAGCGCAGCAACGCCTCGGCACCGACGATGCATCCGCTGTGCGCGTCGATCTTGGGCTGGTAATGCAGGCTCAGCTGGCGCCGCGACAGGGCCTGGCGCAAGGCGGCCTCGATGCCGCGACGCGCGCGCGTTCGTTCGTTCATCGATGGCGTGAAGAAACGGTAGCCGTGAAGGCCCTGGCCGCGGATCGCCGCCAGCGCGGTTTCCGCGTGCTGCAGCAGGCTTTCCGGATCCTGCGCATCGTCGGGATACACGCTGATGCCGATGCCGAGGTGCAGGCCAAGCTCGGCCAGCCCGTCCACCTGGGTCTGCTCGCCCTGGTTGAGCAGGATCTGGGCGAGGCTGGCCGCCTCGCCGACGCTGTCCATGTGCGGCAGCACCACCACGAACTCGTCGCCGGCATGACGGCTGAGCAGGGCATCGCCGGGCAGATTGCGCTGCAGCTGGGCCACGAACGCGCACAGCACGCGGTCGCCGGCGGCATGGCCGTGCTGGTCGTTGATGCGCTTAAACTGATGGATGTCGATGTACAACAGGGCCGCGCGCTGCTGGCGGCGATGCGCGATGGCCAGCGCCTGCGCGAGGTGATCGTGCAACTGGCTGCGATTGGGCAGGCCGGTCAGCGTGTCGTGCTGGGTCAGGTGGATCATCTTCAGCGCCAGCGCGCGGGTCTCGCTGACATCATGGAACACCAGCACGCCGCCAATCACGTTGCCGGCATGGTCGTGGATCGGCGCGGAGGAGTCTTCCACCGGCGTGTCGAAGCCATGCCGATGGCGCAGCAGGGTGCGGCCGGCGAGATCGACGATGGTGTTCTGCCCGATCGCCACGTGCAGCGGGTTGGCGATGGGCTCGCCGTGCGCGGCATCGAACAGCCGGAACACTTCCTCGACCGGGCGCCCTTGCGCCTCTTCGCTGCTCCAGCCGGTCATCGCCTCGGCGATCGGGTTGAGCGAGCTGATGCGCAGCTGCGGGTCGGTGGTGATCACCGCGTCGCCGATCGAGCGCAGGGTGACCTCGGCCAGTTCGCGCTCGCGGTGCAGGGCGTCCTCGAACGCCTTGCGCTGGCTGATGTCCTGCGCCTGCGAGACGAAGTACAG
>DATNGL010000086.1:0-3585 GCA_035605895.1 Rhodanobacter sp. | reverse complement strand
TCCGCGCCATCCCGGAGCGCACGTCGACCACCACCGGCGCGTGCCCGGCCGCCATCGCATCATTCAGCTCGTCGACGGTGACGCGCGCCATCCGCAGCGTGCGCAACAATCGCCGGCGCTGCCACCACTTGACCGCGATATACAGCGCAAGCAGCCCCAGCACCATTTCAAACGCCACGGTGCCCGCATTGGCCAGGGCCGCGAGCAGGGCATCGATCTGGCTGGCGAACACCTGCCCCAACGCCACCGCCAGGGCCACCCACAGCAGCGAGCCCAGGCCGTCCAGCCACAGGAAAGCGGGAAGCCGCAGGCCCATGGCGCCAACCAGCGGCGGCGCCACGGTCGACAGGCCCGGGATGAACTTCGCCACCAGCAGCACCTGGCCGCGCCAGCGCTGGAAGCGCAGTTCGGACTGTTTCACGCAGGAATCCGGCGACAGCGAAATGCGGCAGATCGTGCGCATCACGCCGCCACCGAAGCGGCGCCCGGCCCAGTACCAGAGCAGGTCGCCGAGCAGGCAGGCGAGCAACGCCACCGCCACCACGCCGACCAGCGGCAGCTTGCCGTTGGCGGCGAGTGCGCCGGCCACCATCAGGGTCGGCACCGCCGGCACCGGCACGCCGACCTGTTCGACCAGCACGTTGAGGAACACCAGCAGCAAACCGTACTGGGCCATCAGCAGGATGATGTCATGTGCCATCGTCGAACCCCGGATGCGACCGCGCGAACCGTACAGGCTCCGCTGAATGGGGGCGCGCGACGGCAGATTCAAATCCCGCCCGGCACGCCGGCCTGGCGCTCAGGCGACCATCGCCGCGTCGGCGGCGATCACCCGGGAACCTCCCCACAACAGCAGCGGCAGCCACAGCAGGGTCAGCGCCGAAGCCGCCGCGAACACCGCGGACACGCCGGCATGCTGCAGCATCATGCCGCCCAGCACGCCGCCGACGCCAGCGCCGAGGAACTGGCTGGTGGCGTAAGCGCCCAGCGAGGCACCGCGCAGGTGCGCCGGCGCCAGCCGCGACACCAGGCTCGGCAGGCTGGCCTCCAGCAGGTTGAACGCGCTGAAGAACAGCACCGCCGACAGCCACAGCAGCAGGTGGCCATGACCGGCATTGCTGAAACCGCACAGCGCCAGCCCCAGGCCAAGGGCACAGATCAGCACCAGCCGCATGCTGCCCGCGACCGAGGCGACCCGCCGCAGCACGCCGCCCATGATCACCGCGGAGATCAGCATCACCGGCAGGTAGAGTTCCCACTGGCTGCCCAGCGCGATGCCGGTGTCCTGCTTCAGCATCAGCGGCAACGCGACAAACGCGGCGGTCAGCATGGCATGCATCATGAAAACCGACACGTTCAGTACCGTCAGTTGCGGCTTCACCAGCATTCGCAACACCGAACCCGGCCGCGCCGCGGCGGGTGCGCGATGCTCGGCGAGCCGGGGCACCAGCGCCCACAGCAACCCGATCGCGGCCAGCGCAAGCACGGCGGTCAGGCCGAACAGGCCGGCCAGGCCGCCGATCCTCGCCAGCGGCGCGCCCAGGATGATCGCCAGCACGAAGGCCGCGCCGATGCTGATCCCGATGATGCCCATCACCTTGCTGCGGTTGTCGTCGCGCGAATGATCCGCCGCCAGCGCCTGGCTGGCGCCCGACACCGCGCCCATGCCCTGCAGCACGCGGCCGGCGATGATCCCGTGGATGCCGTGCGCCCACGCCGCCACCACGCTGCCGATGACGAACACCAGCAGGCCCAGGGTGATCGTGAGGTGCCGCCCGATCCGATCGGACAGCAGGCCCACCGGTATCTGCAGGGCGGCCTGGGCGAAGCCGTAGATGCCGATCGCCAGGCCCACCAGCAGCGGCGTGGCACCCGGCAGGTGCAGTGCATAGGCGCTGAACACCGGCATGATCAGGAACAGGCCGAACATGCGCAGGCCGACCACGCTGGAGAGTGCAAAGGAGGCCTTCAATTCACCTTTGCTGAGCTTGCTCACGACGTCGCACCACGCTCGTTCGACTGCGGAAGCATTCGATTATAGGCGTGTTGGCCGGCGCCTCCGGTGCGGCAGAACGCCACGAACGTCGCCGGCGACGACGGCACCGATCGGGCGCGCCCCCATGGCGGACAGCACAGCGCCCGCCCGCAAACCCTTATAATCGGCGCCCACGTCTTCACGAAGCATGGCATGAGCACGCCCGCCGAATCCCTCAACGGACCCTCACACGACTTCGCCCGGATACGCGACCTCGCGGCCACCGACATGCAACGGGTCGATGCGTTGATCCGGCGGCGGCTGGCGTCGGACGTGGCGCTGATCAACCAGATCGCCGACCACATCATCGCCTCCGGCGGCAAGCGCCTGCGCCCGATGCTGCACGTGCTGGCCGCCGGCACGGCCGGCTATCGCGGCGAACACCACGTCAAGCTCGCCGCGATCATCGAGTTCATCCACACCTCCACCCTGCTGCACGACGACGTGGTCGACGAATCCGACCTGCGTCGCGGCCGCAAGACCGCGAATGCCCTGTGGGGCAATGCGGCCAGCGTGCTGGTCGGCGACTTCCTGTATTCGCGCTCGTTCCAGCTGATGGTGGAGCTGGACGACATGCGCATCATGCGCATCCTCGCCGACACCACCAACACCATCGCCGAGGGCGAGGTACTGCAGTTGCTCAACATCGGCAACGCCGACGTGGGCGAGGCGGACTACCTGGCCGTGATCGAACGCAAGACCGCCGTGCTGTTCGCCGCCGCCACCGAACTCGGCGGCATCCTCGGTGGCCTGCCGGAGAATCAGGTGGCCGCGCTGCGCCGCTACGGCATGGAACTGGGCTACGCGTTCCAGATCGCCGACGACCTGCTTGACTACACCAGCGACGCCGGCACGCTCGGAAAGAACATCGGCGACGACGTCGCCGAAGGCAAGCCGACCCTGCCGCTGATCTACGCGCTGGAAAAGGCGAGCCCGGAACAGGCGCAGTCGCTGCGCCACGCGATCGAACACGGCGGCCTCGATTCGCTCGACCGCATCATCGCCTCGATCCGCGACTCCGGCGCCCTGGAACGCACCCGCCAGCGCGCTCTGGCCCATGCCAGCGCCGCCCGCGACGAGCTCGTCTCTCTGCCGGCGTCCGACTATCGCGATGCGCTGGTCACGCTGGCCGACTATTCGGTGCAGCGCTCGTTCTGAGGGTTGTCGTGTTTCGGCCGCGGTCGATTCGGAGCAAAGGATTTTCGCGCTGCTGCCGTAGCCGGCCCGCCCGCCCTCACTGGCTGGCAAGCGCCCTGCCACCGGCCGCGCCCATCATTGATCCACCCACGGAAACCCACCGTTCAGCCCCGGTCGCTGGTAGCCCCGTCGCCAATCGGCCAGACTTCGGCTCATGTTCCATCTGCGCTCAACCCGCTGGCTGTGGTGTCTCGCGGCAACCCTGTTGCCGCTGGCGACCGTGCATGCCGCCGAAGCCGGCTGGCGTTACGACACGGTGCACAGCCAGATCCTCTTCAGCATCAGCCATAACGGCTATTCGCGACCGTTCGGTCGGCTGCACATCGCCAAGGGCTGGCTGCGTTTCGATCCGG
>DATNGL010000085.1:0-4168 GCA_035605895.1 Rhodanobacter sp. | reverse complement strand
TTCGCGCTGGTGCCCTTGGGCATCCAGATCGTGCGCAGCTTGTGCGCGTAATCGGTGAACAGCGGCGTGTTCAGATCGTACGGCACCACGCCCTGGTTGAGTTCCAGCTTGCCGTCGTGCACTTCGACCACATGCCAGTCGCTGAGCTTCGGCGGCCTTCCGTCGGCATGGAAGGCTACGGGCGACATGCCGCGCTGGCAGGCGGCCAGCGACAGCAGGACAAGCACGGGCAGGACGAATTTCACCAACACTTTCTGCACGTCGATCGACCTCAAACCTTCGGCTCGGGATTCAGCACCACCGGCGGCAGTTTGGGCAGCGTGCACTCGAACGGCTTCATGTCCTTGCTCGGATTCTTGTAGTCGTGCGGACCGTCCGCGCTGAGTACGCCGTTGACGTCCCGGATGCAGATGCGATCGGCTGCCGGTGGCAGGCCGTCGACCAGATCCCTGGGATCGACATAGCCGTCCCACAGCACATCCGGGAAGCTGCCGGTGAGGCCATACACCGCGGTCTTGAGCGTTTTCAGCTTGAGTCCGTCGGGCGAGCCGCCGCCGCCCTTGAGGCGGTTGCCGTAGACGAAGATGCCCTTCGGATACGGGTTGTAGTCGGCGGCCACGCCGCGGGTGTTGTAGTAGTTGGTGGAGAAGTAGCTGGCGATGATGATGTTCGCGGTCTTGTTGTCGGCGATGTCGTTGTCGAAGATCTCCACCTTGTCGTTGGAGTTCACCACCACGCCCGAGCCCGCCGGCACGCTGGCGACCGCCGCGCCCTTGGCGGCGAAGTTGTCGGTGTCGTTGGCGAACACCTTGTTCCTGAACACGCGGGTCGCTTCGCCGTGCAGCGACAGGTTGGGCATGTTGAAGACCAGGATGCCGCCAGTGTTCTTCGTCGCGGTGTTCTCGTAGACATCGGCATTGACCGAGTTCTCGACCTCGATGCCGGCCACGTTGTTCTCGGCGCGGTTGCGCCGCACGATGATGTCGTGCGACTGGCCGACGTAGATGCCGGCGTCGGAGGCGCCGATCACCACCGAGTCCTCGATCAGCACGTTCTGCGTCTTCACCGGATACAGGCCGTAGGCGCCGTTGGTGGTCTTCGGGCCGTCGGTCCACTCGATGCGCACGCCGTGGATGGTGATGTTCCTGCCCTGGTTGATCTTCAGCGCATCGCCCTTGGTGTCCTCGATCGCCAGGTTCTCGATGGTGAAGTCGCTGGCGTTGACCAGCAGGCCTTCAGGCCCCACCACCTGCCCCTTGAACGACAGCACGGTCTTGTCCATGCCGGCGCCACGGATGGTGACGCCGTCGGTGCGCAGGCTGAGGCCGCGCTTGAGCGTGTAGTGGCCGGCGGGGATGTCGATCACGCTGCCGGGCTTGGCGTCCAGCAGCTGTTCCTGCAGCTTCGCCTCGAAACTGGCATCGGCGGTATTCTGCGCTGGGGCCTCGTGCTTGCCGCAGCCGGCCAGGGCCGCGCCGATCGCCAGGCTGATGAGCAGTTTGCGCATGGTTGGATTCCCCCCGGTAAGGTCAATGGTGCGATGGGGTCGACTCTCGCCCATCAGGGCTTGCAAGGGGAGGGTAAATCGGCCAATCCATGGGGGGCAAGTCGGCCAGTTTGTTCAGGCGGCGGAGCGTCGAGCGTCCTGCGGCGGCATTCCGGTCCAGCGTTTGAACGCGCGGCGGAATTCGCGCGGGTCGTTGAAGCCGACCGCACTGCCCACGTCGGCCACGCTCAGGGTGCCGGCCTGCAGCAGTTGCAGGGCGCGTTCGGCGCGCACCCGATCGTGGATCTCGCGGAAGATCCGTCCGCTTTCGGCCAGTTTGCGCCGCAGTGAACGCTCGCTGAGATTGAGCGTGCGCGCGACGTCGTTGAGTTTCGGCTGCTGGGCGAGCCGGCTGCGCAGCAGGCGCTCCACCGCGGCGACGATTTCCTGGTGCGGTTCGCCGCCCTCGGGCGTCATTTGCTGCGCACATAGCGTAAGCGCCTGTCTTGCGGTCAGCGGGTTGTAGCCGGGCAGCGGCTGGCCCAGCCATCGGGTATCGATCAGCAGGCGGCACTGGGGCGCATCGAAGCGCAGCTCGCAGCCGAACAGGGCGGTGTACTCGTCGGCATAGGCCGGCCGCGGGTAGGCCAGCTCGATGCGCAGCGGCTGCAACGCATCGCCGACCAGCTCGCGGGCAATCATCAGGCAACTGGCGAACAGTTCCTCGCAAAAGAACGGCAGCAGCTCGTGGTCGCCGAAGCGCGGCTGTGCAACCAGGGCCACTTCGCGCTCGCTCAACGCCTCGAAATTCAGTTCGAGCAGGCAGCCGCAGATCTTGTGATGGGCAATCCCGGCCATCATCGCCTCGCCAAGGGTGCGCGAGGTCATCATCGCCAAGCCAAGCAGGCCGAAGCCGCCGATGGTGCCTTCGCGGCCGATCAGCAGGCCGGCGTCGGGCACGTGCAGCGCCTGCAGCGCGCGGCGTACGAACGTACTGGCCTGGCGATACGAAACACGCAGGGCAGGGTCGGCGATCTGCTGTCGGGTGAGCGCCAGGCCGGCGAACCAGGAACGGCTGTCGATGCCGCGGGCGTCGGCCAGCTGGGCCAGGTACAACAGCTTGTTCGGAGGAAACTCGGCGGCGGTAAAACGGGGGTCGTCGTTCGCCGGCACGGGATCATCGGGGCGAACGCGTGCTGCAGGACGTGCCATGGTGCGGTTGCTCCGGCGCAGGTGCGGGCCGGCGCGAGCCGGCGACCCCGACTTTTTATCACGCATGGCCGGCGGATCGCTTGTGCAGCGCGCAAGCGATCCGCCGCGGGAAGTTATTCGCCGATCGTCAGCAGCGACGCGTTGCCACCGGCCGCCGTGGTGTTGATGGTGAGCGTGCGCTCGCCGGCGAAGCGCAGCAGGTAGTGCGGGCCGCCGGCCTTGGGGCCGGTGCCGGAGAGGGATTCGCCGCCGAACGGCTGCACGCCGACCACCGCGCCGATCTGGTTGCGGTTGACGTAGCAGTTGCCGACGCGGGCGTGGCTGGCGATGTAGTCGACGGTGTCGTTGATGCGGCTGTGGATGCCCAGTGTGAGGCCGTAGCCGGTGGCATTGATCTGGTCGACCACCTGCTTGAGCTCGCTGCCCTTCCAGCGGATCACGTGCAGCACCGGGCCGAACACTTCGCGGGTCAGCGTGGCGAGCGAGGGAATCTCGTAGGCGCGCGGGGCGAAGAAGGTGCCGTTGGTGGTGAGCGCCGGGTCCATCATGACCTCGCCGATCTTCTTCGCTTCCTTGTCCATGCGCGCGGCGTGGTCGACCAGGATCTTCTTCGCGTCCTCGTCGATCACCGGGCCGACGTCGGTGGACAACTGGCCGGGGTCGCCTACCTTCAACTCGCCCATCGCGCCGGCGAGCATCGCGCAGACCTTGTCGGCGATGTCTTCCTGCACGAACAGCACGCGTGCGGCCGAACAACGCTGGCCGGCGGACTGGAACGCTGAGGCGATCACGTCCTTGACGATCTGCTCGGGCAGGGCGGAGGAGTCGGCGATCATCGCGTTCTGGCCGCCGGTCTCGGCGATCAGCGCAGCGATCGATGCGTTGCGCGCAGCCAGCGCGCGATTGATCGCCCAGGCGGTCTCGGTGGAGCCGGTGAACGCGACGCCGGCGACGCGCGGATCACGAGTGAGTGCTGCGCCGACGGTGGCACCGTCACCCGGCAGGTATTGCAGCACGTCGACCGGCACGCCGGCGTCGTGCAGCAGCTTCACCGCGGCGTAGCCGATCAGCGAGGTCTGCTCGGCCGGCTTGGCGATGACGGCATTGCCGGCGGCGAGCGCAGCGCTGACCTGGCCGAGGAAGATCGCCAGCGGGAAATTCCACGGGCTGATGCAGACGAACACGCCGCGGCCATTGAGGAACAGCTGGTTGCTCTCGCCGGTCGGACCGGGCAGTTGCTCGGGCTGACCGAACAGGCGACGCGCCATGGTGGCGTAGTAACGCAGGAAGTCGGCCGCCTCACGGATCTCGGCGATCGCGTCGGGCAGACTCTTGCCGGCCTCGCGCACGCACAGCGCGATGAACTCGCCGCGATGCGCTTCGAGCTGCTCGGCGGCATGTTCGAGGATCGCGGCGCGGCTGGCCGCGGGCAGGCGATCCCAGCCGAACTGTGCAGCGACGGCATTGCTC
>DATNGL010000084.1:0-21339 GCA_035605895.1 Rhodanobacter sp. | reverse complement strand
GCCTCGTCCAGCGGCTTCACGAAGCGCATGTTGATCAGCGTCGCGTCGAACTCGGCGGCGAGCGTGGCGGCGGGCTCCAGCATCGCGCCGAAGCTGAGCAGTGCCAGGCCATGGCCGCGCCGGCGCAGCTCGGCCTTGCCGATCGGCAGCGTCTCCAGCTCCTGGTGGATCGCCACGCCGGGGCCACAGCCACGCGGATACCGGATCGCGGCGGGGCCATGGTGCTGGAAGCCGGTGCTCAGCATCATGCGGCATTCGTTCTCGTCGGCCGGCGCCATGATGACGAAATTGGGCAGGCAGCGCAGGAAGCTCAGGTCGAAGCTGCCCGAGTGGGTGGCACCGTCGGGGCCGACCACGCCGGCGCGGTCGATCGCGAAGGTGACGTCGAGGTTCTGCAGCGCCACGTCGTGGATCGTCTGGTCGTAGGCGCGCTGCAGGAAGGTGGAGTAGATCGCCACCACGGGCTTTGCGCCTTCGCAGGCCATGCCGGCGGCCAGGGTCACCGCATGCTGCTCGGCGATCGCCACGTCGAAGTAGCGCTCGGGGTATTCCTTCGAGAAGCGCACCAGGCCCGATCCCTCGCGCATCGCCGGGGTGATGCCGAGCAGGCGCCCGTCGGCGGCGGCCTGGTCGCACAACCAGTCGCCGAAGACGTCGGTGTAGGTGGGCCGGGCCGGGCCGGATTTCTTCTTCAGGCCGGCCTGCGGGTCGAACGGACCCACCGCGTGGTATTCGATCTGGGCCTGTTCGGCCGGCGCGTAGCCCTTGCCCTTGGTAGTGATCACGTGCAGCAACTGCGGGCCCGGCAGGTTCTTCACCGTGCGCAGCGCCTGCAGCAGTTGCGGGATGTTGTGGCCGTCGATCGGGCCGGTGTAATGGAAGCCGAGTTCCTCGAACAGGGTCGAGGGCACGAACATGCCCTTGGCGTGTTCTTCCCAGCGCTTGAACCAGCGTCCGAAGAAGGACTGTTTCGGGATCGCCCGCTTGGCCCGCTCGCGCCATTCGTTGAGCCGGCGGCTGGCCATCGCGCGGGCCATCATCTTGGTCAGCGCGCCGACGTTCTCGCTGATCGACATGCCGTTGTCGTTGAACACCACCAGCATGTCCGGCTCGACGTCGCCGGCGTGATTGAGCGCCTCGAACGCCATGCCGGCGGTCATCGCGCCGTCGCCGATCACCGCCACCACCTTGCGATGGTCGCTTCCGCGCTTATTTTCCGATCGCTGCGCTCCTAGCCGCTGCGCGGCGATCGCCATGCCCAGCGCGGCCGAGATCGAGGTGGAGGAATGGCCGACGCCGAAGCTGTCGTATTCGCTCTCCTCGCGCCGCGGGAACGGCGCCAGGCCGTCCTTCTTCTTGATCGTGGTGATGCGCTCGCGACGACCGGTGAGGATCTTGTGCGGATAGCACTGGTGCCCGACGTCCCACACCAGGCGATCGTGCGGGGTATCGAACTCGTGGTGCAGGGCCACGGTCAGCTCGACCACGCCCAGGCCCGCGCCGAAGTGCCCGCCGGAGCTGGCCACCGCCTCGATCAGGTACCGCCGCAGCTCGTCGGCCACCGCCGGCAGTTCGTCATCGGGCACGCGGCGCAGATCCGCCGGCGTCTCGATCGGCGCCAGATGGGGGTAGTGGCTGAGGTCATTCATCGGCATATTGTTGGCCCAGCGGCGGGGCGGAGCAAGGGCGGGGATGTGAACGGCCCGGGGCAGCCCGCCCTGCACGCGGCGAATACGGCATGGCGAGGACGCTGCACGGCCACTCCACTGCGGGCATTCACAGCCATGTCGATGCGCAAATTGTTCCGTCGGTTCGCCGAGTCCACCTCACGCCAGGCCGGCAAGCCGCTGGCCTTCATCCTGGCCGTGGCGCTGGTCGTCGTGTGGGCGTGCACCGGCCCGCTTTTCCACTATGGCGACACCTGGCAACTGGTGATCAACACCTCCACCACGATCATCACCTTCCTGATGGTGTTCCTGATCCAGAGCAGCCAGAACCGGGATACCGGCGCGCTGCAGATCAAGCTTGACGAGCTGATCCGCACCAGCAAGGCCCACAACGCGCTGCTGAATCTCGAAGAGCTGGACGACGACGATCTGGACCGGATCCGCAAGCACTACTGCAAGCTGGCGAAGGGTGCCCGCCAGACCATCGATACGATCGAAAAGGACGCGCAGGACCTGGACAACGACGACAAGGGAAACGCTGCCGGGGGCAAAGGCGCGGGCTGAAGGCGGCCGGTTGCGGGTTCAGGCGGGAATGGCCCTCGACTTAAGCTCGTCATCCCCGCGAACGCGGGGATCCAGTGCCTCTGACAGCCTGAAGTCACCGGATTCCTGCCTTCGCAGGAATGACGGTAATGGAGTTTTGCGCTTAAGAAAGTGCCATTCGGCTCAGGCAGCGATCGGCCGCCGGTCGCGCGGCAGCCGGCTGACCAGGAATTCCATCTGGTCGGCCAGGATGTTGCGGTTGGACAGGATCAGGTGCTCCACCCAGCTGGGCCGGTAGGGCACCGCCAGCAAGGGCATGTTGGCCTGCTGCGGGGTGCGGTTGCTCTTCCTCAGGTTGCACGGCAGGCAGGCGCTGACGACGTTCTCCCATTCGTCCTTGCCCTGGCGGGAGATGGGCAGTACGTGATCGCGGGTCAGCTCCAGGCGGGTGAAGTGCTCGCCGCAGTACATGCAGATATGGCGGTCGCGCGCGAACAGCGCGGTGTTGGTGAGCGCCGGCGCGGGGTCGATCGCGTGCTCGCGGCAATGCCCGGTGCTGGCGATGATCGGATGCAGATGCAGCAGGCTCTGGCTGCCGCGTGCCCGGTTGTGCCCGCCGTGCACGGTGAGGCAGGGGTCACCCAGGGTCCAGGCGACGGCATCGCGGACATACAGGCACACCGCATCCTGCCAGCTGATCCAGTCCAGGATGCGGCCGGCAGCATCCAGCGACAGCACGCGGGTCGCGTGGAGGTCGGCGGCTTTTGGCAAGTCCATCAGCATGTAGAGCGTCCCTTGGCCTCGGCTTCGAAACAGCGTCTAGGCGCGGTCTGGCGCCTGTTTGCAGCCAGCATAGACCAATTTCGCGTCAATACGCAGGTGGGCCGGATGCACGGCGCCGCAGCGGCGGTCGCCGTCGCTCCCAAGCGCTGATATGATCACGGGTCAATAAAAACCTGCGTCGGGTTTGACAGGGGCACTGCGGTGGTGGCCCGGCACGGCGGGGGACAAAGGTGGAATCAACGTGGCTGAAGTCATTTTCTACGAGCACCCGGTGCCGCTCAATCGTGCCGACCACAAGGATCTTCGCCTGAAGAACGTGGCGCACGTGAAGTTTGCGATGAATACGCACTCGGTGCCGCTGACCGGACCGGAATTCGGCCTCGCCGCACGCGATCTGCTGATCGTGTTTGCGGGTACCGACGCCGCCAGTGCCGGTCCGATCGCCCTGCTCGGCTTGCGCGAGAACGAGAACCTGTACGTCGACGAAGCCGGCCAATGGGAGAAGAATGTCTACATCCCGGCCTTCGTGCGCCGCTATCCGTTCGTGCTGGCCGAGAAGCCGGCCGGCCAGGAGGGCAACGACTTCACGGTGTTCCTCGACGACCGTTTCGAGGGCTTCAACACCGCCGAAGGCCAGCGCCTTTTCAACGAGGATGGCACCGACACCGAACTGCTAACCAATGCGGTGGGTTTCCTCGGCGAATTCCAGCAGAACATCGAGAACACCCGCCGGTTCATGCAGCAACTGGTCAAGCACGATCTGCTGGAGCCGCGCAACGTGCAGTTGCACAAGGGCGAAGCGGAGTCGGGCCGGGGCATCACGCTCAACGGCCTGTTCATGATCAGCGAGGAAAAGCTGCGCGCGCTGGACGAGAAGGTCACCCACGAGCTGCTGCGCGAAGGCGTGCTGGGCTGGGCATATGCGCACCTGCTGTCGCTGGCCAATATCGATCGCCTGGCGCAGCGTCTGAATGTGCGTGAACAGGCTGAACCCGCCGCTGGCGCCAGCAAGAACTGAACTCGTCCGGATCGCGGGAGAGTCACGACAAAGCCGCCCCACGGGCGGCTTTGTCGCATTCGAAGTCTCTCAACGTACCGGCTTGACCAGTCGCAGCAGATCCGTCCCGTAGCCGCACGATGCGTACAAGGCCAGCGCACGCTCGTTGCCCGGAAATGCCGCCAGCGTGACGAGCGCGCAGTGATGCTCGCGCGCCCACTCTTCCGCGTGCGCCATCAGCGCCTTGCCGACGCCGCGTCCTTCATGGCGCGGCGCCACCACCACATTGTTGATGTGGCAATTGGTGCGACCGGTGAAGAAATCCTGGGTCTTCTGCAGCTCGATGAAGCCGATCCGCTCGCCATCGGCGTCCTCGGCCACGAACAGGAAGTTGTTCGCGGGCTGGTCCTCCAGGTGACGGTGGAGATCGTTGCGGATGCCTTCGACGCACTCGTGCCGGCGCCGCCATGCCGGCAACGTGAAGTCGACGAGGCGTGGCACCAGCGAAAAGAGAAAATCGTCGTCGTCTTCGGCCAGACGAATCAGCAGGGTCGGGTCGGTCATGGGGCGTCGGGGTTGGCGTGACTTCGTGGTGGTTTCTACACCTTGCGCGGGCCTGGCGGAAGTCCCGCACCGGCGGCGCGTGTATATTCCGGCAGGACCGGCGCGATGGCATGCCTCGCGCCGGCCCGCGTTTTCCACTGCCAGACGTCGATCCCGGGGGAGTCCATCGTGTCCACTACGCGCCGCATCCGCTTGCAAGCTCCCGACAATGCCGTGCTTGCGCAGGGCATGGCGGATATCCGGCGCGAGATGAAACTGCCGATCGCGTTTCCACCCGAGGTCGAGGCGGCCGCGGCGGCCGCGGCGGCGAGTCCGCGCCTGCCGGCGCTGGATCGTACCGAAGTGCCGCTGCTTACCATCGACCCGGCCGAGTCGATGGACCTGGATCAGGCAATGTACGTGGAGGCGCAGGGCGAGGGCTATCGGGTGTACTACGCGATCGCCGATGTCGCCGCCTTCGTGCGCCCGGGGGACCCGGTCGACCTGGAGGCAAACCGGCGCGGCGAGACCCTGTACGGAGCGGACAGCAAGATTCCGCTGCATCCGAAGGTGCTCTCCGAAGGCGCCGCCTCGCTGCTGCCCGACCAGGTGCGTCCGGCACTGTTGTGGACGATCGGGCTGGACCACGCCGGCGAAATTGCCGGCATCGATGTGCGCCGGGCGCGCGTGCGCAGTCGCGCCAAGCTCGATTACGTCGGCGTGCAGCAGGCGATCGATGCGGGGAATGCCGATCCGATGTGGGCGGTGTTGCGCCGCATCGGCGAGTTGCGCCGTCAGTGCGAGCAGGCCCGCGGCGGCATCAGCCTGCCGTTGCCGGAGCAGGAGATCAGCGTCGTCGATGGCCGCTGGACCCTGGCGTTCCGCGCGCGCCTGGCGATCGAGGACTGGAACGAACAGATTTCGCTGTTGACCGGCATGGCGGCCGCGCGGCTGATGGTGCAGGCGAAAATCGGCCTGCTGCGCACGCTGCCCGAACCCGAGCCGCAGGCGTTGCAGCGGTTGCGCATCACCGCCCGGGCGCTCGGCATCGACTGGCCGGCTGCGCTGGACTATCCCGGCTTCATCCGTTCGCTCGACCCACGCAACGACCGCCATGTCGCGATGCTTACCGCCTGCACCTCGGTGCTGCGCGGGGCCGGCTACGCCGCATTCAACGGCAGCCTGCCGGCGCAACCGATGCAGTCCGCGATTGCCGCCGAGTACACCCATGCCACGGCGCCACTGCGCCGGCTGGTCGATCGCTACACCGGCGAGGTGTGCGTGGCGCTGTGCGCGCAACAACCGGTGCCGGACTGGGTGCTGGCGGCGCTGCCGGGCCTGCCGGCCACCATGCAGGCGTCGGGTCACCGTGCGCATCAATACGAAAAGGCCGTGCTCGACCTGGCCGAGGCGGCGGCGCTGGCGTCACGCGTCGGCGAGCAGTTCGACGGTGCCATCGTCGAAGTCGCGCCGGACGCCGGCAAGGGCGTGGTGATGCTGCGCGAGCCCGCGGTCGAGGCCAGCGTGAGCGGCAGTCCCGCGCTGCCGCTGGGTGCCGACGTCAAGGTGAACCTGGTCGAGGCCGATCCGGTCAAGCGGGTGACGCGCTTCGTGCTGGCCTGATCGCCGAGGCGCGGAACCCCCGTGGTCAGCGTTCCACCGCGGCGCGCAAGCGCTGCAAGGCCCGATCCCACTGCTGTCCGATCGCTTCCAGCGAGCGGCGCGCCTCGTGGAGCCGGCTCGGTTCGAATTGCCATAGCCGTTCGCGGCCCTGCCTCACATCGCTGACCAGGCCGGCGCCGGCCAGTACGTCCAGGTGCCGGGTCACCGCCTGCCGGGTGATCGCGCTGCCCGCGGTGAGCTGGGTGATCGACATGGCGCCGCCGGCGCACAGTGCGCCGAGCAGGCGCAGTCGGGTCGGATCGCCCAGGGCCGCGAACACCGGTGCGGACTTGCGCAATGTCGCGGCTTTCGCGTGGGCCGTCGGTGCGGTCGGTTCAGTGCGTGGCGACATGATGCAGGATGTTCTTCATCTGCTGATCCCAGCCGCCGCTGTTCATCCGGAATGCCTCGGCGCGGCGTTCGACGGGTATCCGGTCGAAGCCGGATTCGACAACGCGCAGCAAGGTGCCGCCGTCGACTTCCTCCAGCTCGAACACAACCCGCGTGGGCGGTTCGTTCGAGTAGTCGCGGGTCGCATCCACCGCATACGGATGCCAGTGGAACGACAGCAGATGTTCGGGTTCGATCCGTTCCAGCGTGATCTCGAACAGCAGGTGCTCGTAACCCGGGTGGGTGATGTGGCCGTGGACGGATTCGCCGGCGACAAAGCGCTGGCCCTTCAGCGCCACGCCGAACCAGTCTCCGAAGGTCCCGGCATCGGCGAGTGCATGCCACACGCGCGGGCGCGGCGCCTTCAGCAGGATCTGTTTCTCGATGCGGTCGGTAGAGGCATTCACTGGCGATCTCCTGCGTCGGAAAAGGCAACTACAAGGTTGCACGTTATTCCCGTCGGGAGATGAATGCAACTACAAGGTTGCATGATCCGGATGGCGACGCTGCGCCCGAACTGCCCCGGAGTCGATCCGGGGCAGCCTCCGTGGCTCGGTTACGGTGCCGCCGTGGCGGTGGCGCCGGTACCGGTGGCGTCCACGGTCAGCGAGACCCGGCGGTTGTCGGCACCACGATCGTGGCTGGCGCCCTTGGCGACTTGGCGGTTGCTGTCCTCGCCATAGCTGACCGCGCGCACCTGGCCTGTGGCCAGGCCGCTGCTGACCAGGAAGTCGCGCACGGCGTTTGCGCGCTCCATGCCAAGCTTCCTGTTGTAGGCACGCGAGCCGGCCGGATCGGCGAAGCCTTCCACCGTGATCAGGACGTTGGGGTGGTACTTGCCGATCGTGGCGGCGAAGTCCTGCAACGCCGGCTTGTCCTGCTCGCTCAGGGTGGCGCTGTTGAAGGCGAAATGAGCCACCGTGTCGATGCTGACCCGGCCCTGCATGCTGGTGATCTGCGAGTCGTACTTGGAGAACTGCGACTGCATCTGCTGCTTGATCGCATCGATCTGTTGCTGCTGGTCCTGCTGCTTCTGCTGCAGCTGCTGGATGGCGGTGTTGAAATCGGACTGCTTGACGTATTGCGAGCAGCCTGCCAAGCCGAGCGTCATGAAACCTGCGGCCAACAAGGCCATTCGGGGGATCCTCGTATTCATTGCGGTCTCCTGGGATTCGTGCTCACGTTTACGTGACAGCGGGGCGCAAGCGGGGGCTAATCGTTTTTGAACGCTGTCCGCGAAAACCTAACGCCTCGGGTGGCAAGCACACGTAAAGCGGCCGCATGGACGCGACAGCTGTTCAGTCTGCGTTGCATTCGCGACGGCGCGCCGCGTGGAGCGCCGATCAGGCGAATGGATCCATCCGCCTGATGGCGAGCGAAAAATCGGCGCCGGCAACGCTCGCTCGTGCGCGTTCGGTGATGCGGCCGCGCTGGCGAAGGATCTCCGCCGGCACGCTGCGATCGACCGCGCCGATCTGGTGCAGATATTCCGGCAGGTAACCGGTCAGCAGCAGGCGCACGTCCCAGGGCAGGCCGGCGTCGATCTGGCGCGCCATGCGGTAGACGATGGTGGTGCAGTTGGAGGTGAAGGTGTTGTAGAACGCCGGCTGCGCCGCAAGCCGGTTTGCCGCGTGCACATAGGAGAGGAACAGCGAGCGCAGGGTCGACGGGTCCAGGCGCAGCGGATACAGGTAGTCGTCCTCGCCGCGCACGTTGGTGCGCACGCGGATGATGTCGCGCTCGTCGGCCGCGACCAGGATCGTTTCGAACTGCTTGAAGAAGCCGCCGATCGAGGAGTAGGTCTGCTCGCGACTCTTGCGCACCTCCACCGAGAACACCACGTGGCGGCCATCGTCGAAGCCGAACGAGATCATCGCATGGGCGATCGCGTGGCTGCCCCAGTAGGACAGCACGGCGTCGGCGCCGACCAGGCGGGCCAGGTCATACGTGCGGCTTTCCCAGCGGATGTCGTAGTCGGTGTCGCTGCGCCAGTCGAAGTTGCGCACGTTGTCGAGCCGGACCTGATCGCCTTGCACGGTGCCGGTCAGCAACCGGGCCACGTCGTCGCGCCAGTCGCGTTGGCCGGATGGAGCAATGCGGACCCACCACAGCAACAGCAGGGCGTGGAGCGCCACGTAGGCAAGCACGGGCAAGCCGCTGCGCTGGTCGATCGCCAGCGTGGCCAGCGCCAGCACCAGCAGGATCCAGACCATGCCGCCGAGCGTGCGCACGACCCTGCCGCCCGGCAGTCGATACCACAGCGCCAGCGCCGCCCAGGTTCCCGAACAGGCCACGAGCAGCACCATCAAGGCGAGCAGCAAGGTGCGGCCGATTCCCCGGAGCCTGTCCATCATCTCTCTGCGACCGCGTCGTCCGGCCTCGCCGGCGCGGGCTCAGCCCTCGATCCGTTTCAGACCGAAGCCGCCGCCCATCGGCAGGCCCTTGCGCGCGAACGCCAATAGCCGCTTCATTGCCATCTCCCGTGAGGATGCATTGCCGGTTGCGTGGTGCCCACGCGCGAACGGCCGCGAAGCGGGCAGCCACGCCACTATAGCGCCATGGCTGTCCTGACCATGGAAGGTGATCGGACCGACGCCATCGATAGTTGGCAAGCCTGTTGCATTACCCCACGCATGAACGACATCGCCTATGACATCTCCCATCTGCTCGACGTCGAACTCTCCCAGGCCGATGCGCCTGCGCCGCGAGTCGTGCGGGCCGTCCCAGCCGTTGCCGCCAGGCCGGCGCAGCCAAGCATCGCCGAAGCGCAGGAAGCATTGGCGCGCGAGCTGATGCAGGTCGCGGTCATCCACGACGCGCTGATCCAGCAATATCTGCGCATGAGCGGGGACACGTTCCGCGAAACCTACGGGAATTGAGTCGTCGATTGCCGGGGCGATGTCGCTTTTGAGCCAAACCTGACCCACATTGGCACCTGACCTGACGCAAGCTGCCGGTGGTGCCCGCGAACCGGGGGACCTCCGGCGCCGCCTGCCTCGACACCAGAAAGCCCGGCATCGCCGGGCTTTTTGTGCGTGCGGCGCACGGTTTTCTCAGTCGATCGCAGGCAGGCTCGCCACGCCGGCCTCGATCGCGGCCTGGTGCATGCCGCAGCGCGGCAGTATCCGGGCGAAATAGAACGTCGCGGTGTCGTGCTTGGCTTGCCTGAAGGCGGCCGAGTGCCGGCCGGTCTCGGCGGCGAGCACACTGCGCGCCCACAGATAGGCCAGCGTCACATAACCGGAGTAGTACAGATAGTCGGTGGCGGCGGCGCCGAGTTCTTCCGGGTTGGCCTGGGCGCGTTGCGCCAGTGCCAGGGTGAGGTCGCTCCAGTTGCGCGTGGCCACGGCCAGCGGGCCGATGAATGCGCGCAGCGATTCGGTCTTTGCGTGCTGCTGGCAGAACGCGCTGATCTCCTCCAGGAAGTGCTTGAAGCCCACGCCCTGCAGTTGCAGGATCTTGCGCCCGAGCAGGTCGGCGGCCTGGATGCCGGTGGTGCCTTCGTACAAGGTGATGATGCGGGCATCGCGCACGAACTGCTCCATGCCGTTCTCGGCGATGTAGCCGTGGCCGCCGTAGACCTGCAGCGCTTCCTTGGTGCATTCCTGCGCCAGCTCGGTGGTCATGCCCTTGGCGATCGGGATCAGGAACGCGACCAGTTCGCCGGCCTTCCTGCGTGCGGCCTCATCGGTGCCGCGATGCTCTATGTCGGTCTGCAGCGCGGTGTACAGCACCAGCGCGCGCGAGCCCTCCACGAAGGCGCGCTGGGTCAGCAGCATGCGGCGCACGTCGGGCTGCACCAGCAGGTTGTCGGCCGGCTTGTCGGGGAATACGGGACCCGAGAGGGCGCGCGACTGCAAGCGTTCGCGCGCGTAGTTGAGGCTGTTCTGCAACGCGCGCTCGGCCAGCGCCAGGCCCTGCACGCCGACCGACAGGCGCGCCGCATTCATCATGGTGAACATCGCGGCCAGGCCCTTGTGCGGCTTGCCGATCAGATAACCCTCGGCACCGTCGAAGTTCATCACGCAGGTGGAGCAGGCGTGGATGCCCATCTTGTGCTCGATCGCGCCGGCGGCGACGGTGTTGCGCTCGCCCGGCGTGCCGTCCGCGTTGAGCTTGAACTTGGGCACGATGAACATCGAGATGCCACGGCTGCCTTCGGGTGCGTCGGGCAGGCGCGCCAGCACCAGGTGCACGATGTTTTCGGTGAGGTCGTGTTCGCCGGCACTGATGAAGATCTTGGTGCCGGTGAGGCGGTAGACCTGGTGGCCGTCGGCATCCGGGCCGCCGGGTTCGGCACGGGTCTTCAGCAGGCCCAGGTCGGAACCGGCCTGCGGCTCGGTGAGGCACATCGTACCGGTCCAGCGCCCGGCCACGATCGGCTTCATGTAGAGCTCGCGCTGCCATTCCTCGCCGTGCATCGCCATCGCGTGGGTGGCACCCTCGGACAGCAGCGGGTACAGGCTCCAGGCCAGGTTGCCGGACTGGAAGATCTCGGTGGTGGCGGTGCCCAGCACGCCGGGCAGCGCCTGGCCACCGTAGGCCTCGGGATTGGTCAGGCCGGTCCAGCCACCTTCGGCAAACTGCTTGAACGCCTCCTTGAAACTCTTCGGCGTGGTCACCGCCCCGGTTGCCTTGTCGAAATGGCAGCCTTCCGCGTCGGCGGGCGCATTGGTCGGCGCCAGCAGCTGCTCGCTGAGGCGACCGGCTTCTTCCAGCACCGCATCGAGCAGGTCGCGGCTGTGGCCCTCGCCGCCTTGCAGCGAGGTCAGGATCGGTTCGGCGCCGAGCACATCAAACAGGGCAAAGCGCTGGTCGTCGAGGGGTGCCTTGTAAGCAGTCATGGAAGTTCCTTGGGAAGTCGTCGGTGGCGAAGGTTCAGCGCCAGGTGTCGGGGATGCCGGGTACGGGCGATATCCATCCATTGCCGTCGAAGTCGAAGTCGCGGGCGTTCTTTTCCTGTTCGGGCCTGGCACGGGCGCTGCCCTGGAGGCGATAGGCGACCGAGCCGGCGCTGCCCTTGCCGGCGACGGCCTGCAGGGCCTGGATCATCGGGTTGGTCGGCAGCACGTCCAGCGGCAACACGTCGCCGGCCAGTGCCGGGATGTCACGCTCGAAGGTGGCATGCAGGCGAATCGGTGCCAGCGCGCCCACCTGCAACTGGCCCTCCAGCGACTTGAAATCCATCTCGCCGTAGCTGTTGTTCTGGATGCGCAGGTTCAGTCGCCACTGGCCGTTCGGCAGCACGGTCAGCTGCTGGATGCTCAGCGTGGGCGGAAACACGCTCTTCTTTGCCGGTCCGCAGGCAACCAGGCCGGTGCCGAGCAGGATCAGCAGAAATCCGCGTAGCAGTCGTTTCATGGGTTCACCTCAAACGATTGTTTGAATCTTAGCAGGGATTCGAAATCCGGGAGGGAGGACCGGCGGGTCGTTTCGCCCGTCGCCGCGGGCGAAGGTTTCCATTCCGCGCGGCAATCGGCATCATCGTCGTCCCTCCCGACATGCCAGCAGACTTTTCATGCCCCAGGTTTCACGGCCACGCCGCTTCGTCGCCCGTCGCTCGCCCATCCACGGCAACGGCGTGTTCGCCGCCGGCGTCATCGCGCGCGGCGAGCACATCATCGAATACAAGGGCAAGCTGATGAGCCATGCCGAAGCCGACAAGCTGTACGGCGATGGTGGCGAGACCGGGCATACCTTCCTGTTCACGCTCAACGACGACTACATCATCGACGCCAACCAGCAAGGCAACAGCGCGCGCTGGATCAACCACAGCTGTGCGCCGAACTGTCGCGCCGTGGTCGAGGAGAGCGCCAGCGGCGATCCGCGTCGCGACCGGGTGATGATCGAGGCGATCCGCCGGATCAGGCCCGGCGAGGAACTGACCTACGACTACGGCATCGTGCTCGAGGTGCCGCACACCGCGCGGCTGAAGAAGCTGTGGGCATGCCGCTGCGGTTCGCCGAAGTGCACCGGCACGATGCTCAAGGCGAAACAGTAGTCAGCGGTCAAAATTCGCTTCTGTTCTCGCCAGGGTTGCACGACAAGTTGCTGTCACCTTTTCCGGGTCGTCATTCCGGCGAAGGCCGGAATCGCTCTTGCCTTTGGCAACAATAAACATCGACGGCCATATCCAGTGCTGGTGAAGCGATTCCGGCCTTCGCCGGAATGACGACGTTGGGGCCACTTCAGTCTTCTTCCACGTGCGGCTTCCATACCTCGCTGAGCTGCTTCTGCACGCTCGGCGGCACGGCCTCGTAATGGCTCAGGTCGAGGCTGTAGCGGCCGCGACCGCCGGTCATCGACTTCAGCTCGGTGGGGTAGTCGATCAGCTCCGCCAGCGGTGCCTGCGCCTTGATCACCAGTTCGCCGCCGCGCTGCGTGTCGGTGCCCATGATGCGGGCGCGCTTGCCGGCCAGGCCGCCGGTGACGTCGCCCACGTTGTGCTCCGGAATCGCCACCTCGACATTGACGATCGGCTCCAGCACGGTCGGGCGCGCCTTGACCACCGCGTCGAGGAACGCCTTCTTGCCGGCGCTGATGAAGGCGACTTCCTTTGAATCGACCGAGTGGTATTTGCCGTCGTAGACGGTGACGCGAAGGTCCTGCAGCGGATAGCCCGCCACCGCGCCGTGCTCCATCGCCTGGCGCACGCCTTTCTCGATCGCCGGCAGGAACTGGCCGGGGATCACGCCGCCCTTGATGGCGTCGACGAACTCGAAACCGGCACCGCGATCGAGCGGCTCGATGCGCAGGAACACCTCGCCGAACTGGCCGGCGCCGCCGGTCTGCTTCTTGTGCCGGTGGTGGCCTTCGGCGCGGGCGGCAATGGTTTCCCGGTAGGCGATGCGCGGCGGGTGGGTTTCCACCTCCACGGCATAGCGCAGGCGCATGCGTTCCAGCATCACCTTCAGGTGCAGGTCGGACAAGCCGCGCACCACCGTCTCGTTGAGCTCCTTGTGGTGCTCGACGCGAAAGCAGGGATCTTCCTCGGCCAGCCGCGCCAGTGCGTTGGAGAGCTTCTGCTCCTGGCCCTTGTGTTTCGGTTCGAGCGCCAGGCCGTACATCGGCATGGGAAACGCCAGCGGTGCCAGCGAGATCCGGTCCTCGTCGTGCGAGTCGTGCAACACCGCGTCGAAGTGGATGTCCTCGACCTTGGCCACCGCGGCGAGATCGCCCGGGACCGCCGCGTCGATCTCCACGTGGTTCTTGCCCTGCAGGCGGAACAGGTGGCCGACCTTGAACGGCTTGCGGCCGTCGTCCACCAGCAACTGGCTGTCGCGGCGGATCGTGCCTTGCCAGACGCGGAAAACGCTGAGCTTGCCCACGAACGGGTCGTTGATGATCTTGAACACGTCGGCGATCACATGGGCGGCCGGGTCGTGGGACACGCGCAGCGGCATGCCGTCGCCGCGCACGAACGGCGGCGGGTTGCCTTCGGCGGGGTTCGGCAACAGCCGGGCGGCGACGTCGAGCAGTTCCTTCACGCCGGCGCCGGTGCGCGCGCTGACGAAGCAGATCGGCACCAGGTGCCCCTCGCGCAGGCACTCCTCGAACGCGTCGTGCAACTGCTGCGGGCTCAGCGCATCCTCGCCCTCGTCGAGGTAGCGGCCCATCACGGCCTCGTTGATCTCCACCACCTGGTCGATGATCTGCTGGTGCGCCGCCGCCAGCGAGGAAAAGTCGGTGCTGCCCTCGCGGTGGAAGAAGCAGTCCAGCACGCGGTTGCCATGGTTGGCGGGCAGGTTCACCGGCAGGCATTCGCTGCCGAACTCCTCGCGCAGGGCGTCGACCAGGGCGGCGAGGTTGGCGCCGTCGAAGTCGATCTTGTTGATCACCAGCATGCGTGCAAGGCCGCGTTCGCCCGCATGCCTCATCATCCGGCGCGTGCCGTGCTCGATGCCGTTGATCGCATTGACCACGATCACCACGGTTTCCACCGCGGCCAGCGCGGCCAGGGTGGCGCCGCGGTAATCGCTGTAGCCGGCGGTGTCGATCAGGTTGAGGCGGCAGTCGCCGTGCTCGATCTGCGCCACGCAGCTGTCGATCGAATGCACCCGCGCCTTTTCCTGCTCGTCGCTATCGGAAACGGTGTTGCCACGCTCGACCGTGCCCACGCCCTGGATCGCCCCGCCGGCATGCAGCAGCGCCTCGAACAGCGTGGTCTTGCCGACGCCGGCGTGTCCGGCGAGCGCGATGTTGCGGATGCTTTCCGTGGAATACGTCACGATGCGACCCTCCCATGCAGGGCGTGGCCTCATGGCATGAACGGCGCCGCATGAGGCCGCGCGTTGGCGGCTGACGGTGGCGGGCCGTCATGGTCGTTCTGCACTCCACAGCGGGCGCAGGCGGTCATGGCGGAGTCGGCGTGGGCGCCGATCATCTAGCCTTGTGCCAAGTGCCGGTGTCGTCAAGCTGCACTGCGGGGAACCGGGCCGTCGAGCCTGCGGTCTCTGATTGATCAAGGTGCCGCGGCGCCGGACTGGATGGTCGAGCGAGGTTCAACCCCGGTCCGGCATCCTGCGTGCACCTTCCGCTTCCCCTCGAGGCATCATCATCACCCCTGCGCCGCATTCCCAGCAGCTTCGCTCATCGTCGAGCCAGCGCGTGACGCCCGGGCATCCGCGCCACGGGCTGGCCCTGCTCGACGAGGCCGTGCGGATCGGCCGGACGCAGCGGCGCTGGCATGAGTCGCCGGTCGAACCGGCACAGCGCAGGCTGGCCTGGATCGTGGCGCTGCTGTTGCATGGCCTGTTCACGCTGCTGGCGTGGTATGCCATGCGTCCGGCGACGCCACCGCGGCAGCCGGCCGCGCCGGAGGAGATCATGCAGGTGCGTCTGATCAGCGGTACGCCCGCTGCGCACGCGCCGCCGCCGCTTGCGCTGCCCGCACCTCCCTCGCCTGCTGTCCCGCCGCCGCGGCGGCACCCCGAGCCGCCCGCAAAGAACGCACTGGTCGTGCAGGCACCGCCCGCGCCCAGACTGTTCGACGCGCACGGCCAGCCGTTGCTGCCGGCAACCACGTCGACCGCGCCGACACCCGGCTACGTGCAGCGCATGCCGCAGGGCGATACCCAGGTCATGCAGCACGACGGTCCGGTCAAATATCGCGCCACGCGCTTCGAGAAAGACTGGGATGTTGGCGGCAACACGGTCGACAGCGCCCTGCAGAAACTGGTGGACAAGACCACCGTGAAGAAAACCATCCGGCTGCCTGGCGGCATCCGCCTCCATTGCGCCGTGTCGCTGGCCATGCTGGCCGGCGGCTGCGGCGGCGACCCGCCGCCCCCGCCATCGTCCAAGGACGGCGACGAGCGCCTCAACATGGCACCGTCGCAATCGCTCGACGGCCACACGCACGCGCCCGAGCCGCCCGGCGTGGAGGCCTGCATCGCGATGTACCGCGCCGGCAAGCCGCTGGCTTACGGTTGCCCGGTGGACACGCCCGATCGCGCGGTCGATGCGGAACTGCGCGAACATGCGGCGAAGGGCACCGGGCAACCGTAGATCCGGTGCCGCCGAGACGCTCTTGGGACGATTACACTGGCCGCATGCCTTTGCCGCCCCCGGACCACGCCCCCGCCGGTCGTGCCGCCAACCCGACGCGGATCCTGCTGGACTCGCCGCTGGCCGCGGCCACGCGCGGCCGCGTCTACCACCGGCGTGCGAAGTCGGAGCCACGCGAGCGGGGCCGGCGCGTGCTGGCGATGGTCGGCGCGCTGCTGGTGCATGCGATCTTCCTGTTCGGTTTCGTGCTTGGCCCCGCGTTCGAGCCCGTGTTGCCGCCACCACCGCCCGAACTGCCGCTGCAGGTACGCCTGGTCGAACCGCCCGAACCGCCACCGCCGCCACCGGTGCGCGGCATGCCACCGAAGGAGCGTGGTCCGCGCCACCAGGGACGCCGCAGCACGCCGGCGCCACACGCCGAGCCGAGCGCAAACATCGAGGCGGCGGTGGAAAGCGCACCGCCGCCGGTTCCCGCGCCGCCGGTGGTTGCACAGAGCCGGCAGTCGCGTGCACCCACGCCGACGCCCGTGGCCACGCCACCGCCGCCGGTGAGCCTGCCCGCGCCTGCGCCGCTGCCGCTGCCGAAGCCCGTGTTGCCGGCCGGCGAACCGCCTGCGCTGGCCGTGCAGTTGCCCACGCCGGTGCCCCCGGCGCCGCCGGAGTTCCAGCCCGAGCCGGTGCGTCCGCCGCAGGCCGAAGGCAATCGCCCGCTCCTGTCGCCCACCTCATTGGCGTTGCCGAAGGTGTCGGCACCCGTGCCGCTCAATCTGCCAACCATGGCCATGCACGTCGACGTGCCGAAGATGGTCGCGCCGGTCAGCGTGATGCCCGCGCCGGCGCCGCCGGCCGCGCCCGAGGTGCCACGCCTGCAGCCATTGCCGCTGCCGGCGCGGCCCTCGCCGATCGTGATGCAACAGCCCGCGGTGCCGGCGCCGGTCGTGATCGCACCGAAGGCGCTCCCGCTGCCGCAGGCGCCTGCAGTCACCGTGGGCGCCACCGAACTGCAGGCGGTGCCGGCGACGGTGGCACCCGTGTCGCCGCCGTCGGCGCCGGTACCACCGGCAAGGATCGACCTCAACCAGGTGACCCGCGCGCCAGCCATCCAGCCATCCGCCCTGCGCCCGTCCCTCAGCGCCCCGACCACGATCGCGAACCTCGCCGTCCCGGCGCCGACGCCGAGCGCGGCCAGCGCACCGAAACCCGCCAGCACGCCGGCCGGCGCCGAAGCCACCGTACCGACCCGGAACCATGCGGCGACCAGTGCGGCCGACGCTGCCAACGACGTGAGTCGCGCACCGGATGCGATTCCGCAGGGCAGCGACACCGCCACGGTGGGCGAACCCGCCGGCGTCGCCAGCGCGCCGCCGAGCACCGCGTCCGCCAGCACCGGCACGTCGCCGGCGTCGACAGGCGCCGGCAAATCCACCGGCAAGCAAGGCAAGCTGCAAGGCGCGGGCAGGCCCGGCGGCGACCAGCCCGGGGCCGGGCAGGGTGAGCAGCACGGTGCCGTCGGCGATTACGTACAGCTGAAACCGCACGGCGATACCGAGATCATGCGGCACGGGGCGCCGAACATCGGCTACCAGGCCACCCGCTTCGACCAGGACTGGACCCCCGAGGGCGAAAGCTCGGTCGACACGGCGCTGCGCCGCGCGGTGGAGAAGACCACCGTGAAGCACACCTTCCATCTGCCACGCGGCGTGCGCGTCGAATGCGCCATCAAGCCGCTGCTGCCGATCGCGCTGTTCGGCTGCAGCAACCCGGACCCGCCCGCGGCGCCCGTCTCCGCCAAGGTTTACGAGCGGCTGAACCTGGCGCCTGCGCAGCCACTGGCGCCACCTGCACCGATGGCCAGCAGCCCTGCGCCACCAACGCCGACGCCGATGGTCAAGTTCGACAACGATGCCGAATGCGCCGCGGCCCGTGTCGCCGGCGGCCCCATGCCGCCGGGGTGCGCGCCAGGCTCGGCGCCAGCCACGCCGGTCCGTGCGCCCGCGTCATCGTCCAGCTCATGGGTGCCGGCGAGTGATCAGTTCCATTGAGATTTCCGCGGCCGTCCAACACACTGCGCCGCGGATGTCCGGTGCAACGGGCGGCGCGGGATGAACCCGCGACGTGACCATGTCTGACGGATGCGCACTTTCCCCGTAGCGTGGCCGCGCTGTCGCACCGGAACGGGTTTGTCGAACCGAAGCGTTCGGGCGATGCGCGACCGGCAGCGCAGCGCCTGACCCATGGGCCGGTCACTCGTGAGGGGGTCAACATGGCTATCGATCGGAAGTTTCTGCTTTGCGGCTTCGCCTATGCCATCGCCGGCATGGGTGTCGGCATCTACATGGCGGCATCGAAGAACCATGCGTTGTTCGTCGCGCATGCGCATATCCTGCTGGTGGGTTTCGTGGTGTCGTTCATCTACGCCCTGGTCCACAAGTTGTGGGTCGCCGGATCGGGCCGGCGGCTGGCGGGCATCCAGTTCTACCTGCATCAACTGGCGGCCCTGGTGATGACGTGCGGACTGGTATTGCTCTATGCAGGCGTGTTGCCGGAGGCCACGCTGGCACCGGCGCTCGGGCTGGCGTCGGTGGGCGTGCTGCTGGCGGCGTTGCTGATGGTGTGGATGATCGTGCGGTTGCCGCGGGAACGGGCGGGGGCTGCCGCGTCGGGCTGATGCCGGAGCCGCGGCTGTTCCGGCAGGCTCGACCGGACTGGAACAGCCGCTTGTCCCGCGCTCACAGCAGCCGCAGGAATTCCTTCATCAGCGGCAACCGGCGCACGCGCACGGCGCTCACGCGAAACACGGCGTTGGCGAGTGCAGGGGCGGCGGTGGGCATCGCCAGGAAGCTGGCGCCGGTGGGCGCGCGGTCGCCGGGCACGACGATGACTTCGACGTCGTCGGGCAACTGCGCCATGCCGGCCAGCGGGTAGTCCTTGTAATTATGCTGCTGGACCTGGCCGTTCTTGAAGGTGATCGCCGGGTTGAGCGCGGTGGACAATGCATCGAGGGTGGCGCCGACGACCTGGCCGTGCAGGCCCAGCGGGTTGATCACGCGGCCGACGTCGACGGCGCAGACGACGCGCTGGATGACCAGTTTCTGGTCCTGCATGGCGGTCTCGATGGCGTGCGCCACGTAGGCGCCGTCGATGTGCCAGCAGGCGATGCCGAGGCCGTTGACGCTGCGCAACCAGTTCTTCCATTCGATACGGTCGGCAACCAATTGCAACACGTTGCGCAGGCGGCCGATGTCGAGCGTGGCGCCGTTGCCCAGCGGCAGCTGGCGCGGTTCGCCGAGGATGCGCAGCCGCGTCTTCAGCGGGTCCTCGAGCATCTGGTGGGCGATTTCGTCGACGAAACTCTCGACCGCGAACGCGTTGCTGAGGTGGGGCATGCCGCGAAACGGGCCGCGCGGCTGCGCCGACTGCTGCGCGTACCAGTCGCTGCGATAGTTCGGCACCAGTCCCGCGGGCAACTGGTCGGCGCGCAATTCGGAGCTCCACAGGCGATCTTCGGGCACGCCGCGATGAGCCAGTGCCGAGGCGCTCGCCATGCGCTGGTGCCAGCCGGTGAGCTGGCGTTTGCGATCGACGATCGCCTTGAACGAATGCACGCAGCCGGAGCGGTAAAAGTCGTGGCTGAAATCCTGCTCGCGCGTCCACAGCAGGCGCACCGGTGCGTCGACCGCCTTGGCCAGCATCACCGCTTCGGCGACGAAGTCGTGATCGAGCCGGCGGCCGTAACCGCCGCCGACGCGGGGCACGCGGATGTCGATCTGATCGGGGGCGAGACCGGTCAGCCGCTGCACCACGGCCCAGGCCTTTTGCGGCGCCTGGGTGGGCACGACGAGGCTGGCGCGATCCTTGTCCAGTCGCACCAGGCAATTCATCGGCTCGGCGGTGGCATGCGCAAGCCACGGCTGGAAATAGGTGGCCTCGAACCGGCGCGCGGCTTTCTTGCCGGCCGCATCGAAGTCGCCGTCGTCGCGCACGCGGGTGGTGGGCTCGGCCTGGCTGCCGAGCGTGGCGAGTGCCTGCTGTTCCAGTGCGGCGCTGCTTTCGCCCGCGCTGGCGCCGGGCTTCCATTCCAGCTTGAGTTTTGCGCGCCCCTGCAACGCCGCCCAGGTGTCCTTCGCCAGCACGGCGACGGCCGGCGCGATCACCGTGCTGCCCCACGGCTGGCCCGGCTCGGGTTTGAGTTGCACCACCTTGACCACGCCCTTGACCGCGAGGGCGTCGCTGGTGTCGATGCGCGAGAGCGTGCCGTCCGGCCACGGGCAATGCACCAGCACGGCAACCAGGGCATCGCCGAGATACTGGTCGATCGCGTAGCGCGCGTGGCCGGTGACGATATCGTGGGCGTCGACGTCGCCCGCCGGATAGCCGACCAACTGGTAGCTTGCAGCCGCCTTGAGGGCCGGCGCGCTTGCGGGAAGCGCGATCTGACTGGCGTCCGCAGCGAGGCTGCCATAGGTCACGCGGCGCCCGTCCGGCGCGATCACCGTGCCGGAATCGCAGCGCAGCCGATTGGCCGAGACGCCCAGTCGGCGTGCCGCGGCCTGCATCAGCAGCCAGCGCGCCAGGGCGCCGACCTGGCGCAGATCATTCCATGCCGCGGGGATCGATCCCCCGCTGCCGCCGACCTGGCGGCCGTAGGTCCAGCGCGGCTGGCCGTTGCTGTTGCCGACGCCCAGGCCCAGCGCGACCACGCTGACGCGATTCCAGTCGGCGTCGAGTTCCTCGGCGATGATGCGTGGCAGCGAGGTGGCCACGCCGGTGCCGGTATCGGGATCGCGTGCGCCGATCAGCACATTGCCGTCGCCGTCGATGCGCACATAGGCGCCGAGGTCGTGGAAATTCTCGCCGAGCAGGGCCGGTGGCAGCGGTGCGCCAGCGGCATCGGCCACGCGGATGCCGACCACCAGCGCGCCGGCGGTGCCGGCCAGTACCTGCAGGAAGCGGCGGCGATCCAGCCGGATCGCATGGCGTGTCTTGTCGCCGTTCATGGCTGGGCCGCCCTGCTGGCGGCGACGCGCTTGATCGCGAGACGCACCCGGGTCTGGCAGCCGCAGCGGCACAGGTTCGGCAACTGGTCGATGTCGTCGTCGCCAGGTTTGGGTTTGCGCCGCAGCAGGGCCACGCCGGAGATCAGCCAGCCCGGCGTGCAGTAGCCGCAACCGATCGCGTCCTCGTCGATGAAGGCCTGCTGCAGCGGATGCAGGGTGCCGTCGTTGGCGGCCAGGCCCTCCACCGTGG
>DATNGL010000083.1:0-2478 GCA_035605895.1 Rhodanobacter sp. | reverse complement strand
TTTCTTGGAGCAAGCGGCCGCGCCTACGCAGAGCAGGGCGACCAGGGCGACGCGAACGGTCTTATTCATGGTGACGTTCCTTACGAGTTGAGTTCCGACAAACAAATGACGATTGGGGTTACAAAACAGCTTCCGCCGGTTAACCGGCTGTTATTTTGACATGTGAAAGATCGACAGTGCGTGACGCTGCACAGCCGCTCTTGCTGATGAGGCCGCGACAAGCGCCCCCACCGGAAACCGAAACGCGCCATCGGCGCCGTTCATGCCCTGTCCCTGGGCATCATGCCGCAGCGCTTGTGCTGTGCGACAGCATGGAAAATCAACGCTCCCGGTAGGGCCCCCAGGCGGGTTCCTGGACGTTGCCCTCGGCAAGCTTGAGCCTCTCGCGAACCAGCCCGTCACTGGATACCGAATACAAAACCCCGCGGCTGCCTTCGGTTGCGGCATACAGGAGCATGCCGGCATTGGGCGCGAAGCTGACCGCGTCGTCCAGCGGACCGGGCGAGATGAAGCGCTGCTGCCCGCCCAGACCCTGGTCCTGAATGACAATACGATACACGTTCCCGCTGCCCTGCACCATGGCGAGCTGCTTGCCGTCATAGCTGACCGAGGCTTTGGCGTTGTACTGCCCCTGGAAGGTGATCCGCTGGGCAGTGCCGCCAGTTGCCGGAATCTGGTAGATCTGTGGCCGGCCGGAACGATCGGACGTGAAGTAGATGCTCTGGCCGTCGGGCGCCCATACCGGTTCGGTATCGATCGAAAGACTGTGGGTCAGCCGGGTCTCCTGGTGGCTGGCCAGGTCGATCACGAAGATTTCCGGATTGCCCACGTAGGACAGCGACACGGCCAGCTTCCTGCCGTCCGGCGACCAGGACGGGGCGCCATTGATACCCTTGCGCGCCGACACCAGCTGGCGCGCGCCGGTGATGATGTTCTGGATCCGGATCGACGAATTGCCATCCTCGAACGACACATAGGCGATGCTCGAACCATCCGGCGACCATGCCGGCGACAGCAGCGACTCGCGCGAGCGCACCGCCACCTGCGGGTTGTAGCCATCCGAATCGGCCACGATCAACGAATAAGTCGTCTTGTCACCCAGTCCGACCGCGGTGATGTAGGCAATGCGGGTCCAGAACGCTCCGCGCACCCCGGTGATCTTCTGGTACACCTTGTCGGCCATCTGGTGCGCCACGCCACGCAGGTCGCCGGCCGTGCTGGTGAAGGTGCCCCCGAGCAACTCCTGCTGCTTGTTGACGTCCCACAACTCGTAGGTCACGTTGAGCGTGCCGTTGCCGGCATCGCTGATGCGCCCGACCACGATGTAATCCTGCTTGAGCAGGCGCCAGGTGGCGAACTTGATGTCCGAACCTTGCGACGGCGTCTCCACGATGTCGCTCTTGGCCAGCGAACGGAACTTGCCCGAGCGATTGAAATCGTTGCGCATCACGTCGGCGACGTCGGTCGTCAGCGGTGTGCCGCCTTGCTGGGCGAAGGGCACCACCACGATCGGGGTGGCGGTCTTGACGCCGCCCACGATATCGACCGTCAACGGCGACTGCGCGGCGACCGGGCCGACGAACAACGCCGCCACGGCCAGCACGATGATGGCGAAGCTTGAGCTGAGTTTGCGCATGGGCTTGATCACTGCGGCCTGAAGGTGAAGGTGAGGTTGCGTCGAAACACTTTTTCGAAACCCTTGTAGGGCAAGGTCTTGGTGCGCAATACCGCGTTCTCGACGGAGCGCCTGCCAGCTTCGTCGTAGGGGCAACTGGGGTCAACGGTGGCGCTCAGGACGTCGCCGCCGGGTGATTGCACGATATGAACATCGCACGGGACACTCGGCATGTTATCCGGACGCGTCCAGTTCGGTGTGACCGCATTCTGAATGGCCGCTACATATTCGCTGCTCAGGTCGCTGTCCGGGCTGTTGTTGCCGGTCTGCAACTGGCTGGCATCGGGCACGTCGGAGCGGGCATTGTCCTGGGCGTTCTTGAGGTCCTCCATCTGCTGTCTGGCCTGCCTGGCCTTGCTGTCCAGCTGCTTGGTCTGGGCCGACGCCGCGTCCATCTTGGCAAACAGTGCGTCGATCTTCTTCTTTTGCTCTTCCTTCTTCTTGGCCGCCTGGGCATCCAGCTCGGACTGGCGCTGGCGCTCCTTCTCTTCCTGCAGCTTCTTGGCCTCGTCGGCCTTCAGCGCGGCATCCTCCACCACGCGCTCCTGATCGACCGTGTCCGGGTGCTTCGGCGGCGGCGGCAGCTGGCTGACCGCCGGCTTCTCCGGCGGTGGCGGCGTGGGTGGGGTCACGCTGGGCGGGGGCGGTACGGTGTTGGGCACCGGCTTGACCTTGACCGCCTTCGGCGGCGGACTGCCGGTGGGCCCGATCAGGGTGGCCTCGATGATCGGACCCTGCAGGTGCAGCGGCGGGGTGCAGGTGATCGGGTTCATCGACGCCGGCAAGCCGAGCGCGGTCACGAA
>DATNGL010000082.1:0-3314 GCA_035605895.1 Rhodanobacter sp. | reverse complement strand
TTCCAGCCTGGGCGCGCGCGCCTTCAGGATCTGCCAGACCTTGCGCATCTTCGCCGCGCTGGGATTGTCATGACTGCCGTAGTTGGAGTGCGACAGCAAGGCCACCTTCGGTTCGATGCCGAAGCGCTTCAGCCGGTAAGTGGCCTGCAACGTCGCCTCGGCGATCTGCTCGGCGTCGGGGTCGCATTGCACATGGGTGTCGAGGAAGAACCACGCGCCCTTGTCGTTGATCACCCCGCACATCGCGGACGTGCACGACACCCCCGGATCGAGCCCGAACACGCTGCGCAGGTAGCCGAGTTTCTTGTGGTAACGCCCGACCAGGCCGCAGATCAGGGCATCCGCCTCGCCCCGTTCGACCATCAGCGCAGCGATCAGGGTGGGCCGCGAGCGCAGCAGGTTCTTCGCCGCCGCCGGGCTGACCCCGCGCCGCTCGGTGATCGCGTGGTACTGCTGCCAGTAGTCGTTGAAGCGCGGGTCGTCGTTGATGTTGGTCAGCTCGAAATCGACACCGGCGCGCATGCGCAGGCCGAGCCGCTCGATGCGGGTCTGGATCACCTCCGGACGACCGATCAGGATCGGTCGCGCCAGCCGTTCGTCGATCACGGTCTGCACCGCCTGCAGCACGATCTCTTCCTCGCCCTCGGCATACACGACGCGCTTGCAGTCGGCACGGGCGCGTTCGTACACCGGCTTCATGATCAGGCCGGTGCGGTAGATGAACTGGCCCAGCTTCTCGCGGTACGCCCCCATGTCCACGATCGGGCGGGTGGCCACGCCGGAGTCCATCGCCGCCTGCGCCACGGCGGGCGCCAGCATCACCAGCAGGCGCGGGTCGAACGGTCGCGGGATCAGGTACTCCGCGCCGAAACACGGAATCTCGCCGCCATAGGCACTGCCCAGGTCGGACGCTTCCATGCGTGCCAGCGCGGCGATCGCGCGCACGCAGGCGGTCTTCATCGCCTCGTTGATGCCGGTGGCGCCGACATCGAGCGCGCCGCGGAAGATGTACGGGAAGCACAGCGCGTTGTTGACCTGGTTGGGGTAGTCGGAGCGACCGGTGGCGATGATGCAATCCGGGCGCACGGCCTTGGCGTCCTCCGGGGTGATTTCCGGGTTCGGATTGGCCAGCGCCAAGATCACCGGCCGCGCAGCCATCGTGGCGACCATCTCCGGCTTCAGGATGCCGCCGGCGGAAAGGCCGAGGAACACATCCGCGCCTTCCACGATCTCCGCCAGGCTGCGCTTGGGTGTGTCGCGCGCATAGCGCGCCTTGTCCGGATCGAGATTCGGCCGGCCGCTGTAGATCACGCCTTCGCGGTCGTAGGCAAGGATGTTTTCCGGCTTCACGCCCAGCGCCACCAGCATGTCGAGACAGGCGATGCCGGCCGCGCCGGCGCCGGTGGTGGCGATCTTCACCTCGCCGAACTGCTTGCCCACGACTTCCAGCGCGTTCAGCACGGCGGCGCCCACGATGATCGCGGTGCCGTGCTGGTCGTCGTGGAACACCGGGATCTTCATCCGCTCGCGCAGCTTGCGCTCGACGATGAAGCACTCCGGCGCCTTGATGTCCTCCAGGTTGATGCCGCCGAAGGTCGGTTCCAGGCTGGCGATGATGTCGACCAGCTTGTCCGGGTCGTTCTCGTCGATCTCGATGTCGAACACGTCGATGCCGGCGAACTTCTGGAACAGCACGCCCTTGCCTTCCATCACCGGCTTGGCCGCCAGCGGCCCGATGTTGCCCAGGCCGAGCACCGCGGTGCCGTTGGTGATCACCGCCACCAGATTGGAGCGGACGGTGTACTCCGCGGCCGTGGTCGGGTCCTCGACGATCGCGTCGCAGGCCGCCGCCACGCCCGGCGAATACGCCAGCGACAGGTCACGCTGGGTCAGCAGCGCCGTGGTCGGGGTGATCTTGATCTTGCCCGGCCGCGGATGGCGGTGATACTCCAGCGCGGCGAGACGAAGTTCTTCGGGGAGGGCCATGGAAGCGATTTCTTCGGGGGAGGGAACGTCATCTGCCGGGGCAGTCGAGCATGGCTGATCTTAGCACCGGGCCCGGCCGGGCCGACCGCCGGAGACCGGGTTACCGGGCCATCAGCAACTGGTCTTCCTGCACCCGGTTCATGTGGATGCCGTTGATGAACAGCGAGAAGGCCAGCTTGCCGGCCAGTCCGTGCATGTGCTGCATCCAGGGCGGCAGCCAGCGGGGCGGCAGGATCGCGCCGGAGGCGAAATGCGGTTGCAGGCTGATCACATCGTGCAGGGCCAGCTTGCCTGCGAATAAATGCCGCAGCAGGTCCAGCCGACGCTGCTTCAGCGCCCAGCGAAAGAACGTGTGCACCGTGAGCAGGCCGGAGAGATAGACGTTGTCCTTCGCGAACGCCGCGCCGCCGCCCGGCGGCACGCCGCGGAACACCCGCTGGGCCGAGTGGAAGCTGTCGGCGGCGGTTTGCCCGCAGCTGCTGAAGAACTTGTACACCTCGATGAAATCGGCGCCATTCAGCGCCATGTCGATCGCCAGGATGCGCAGGCTGATGCGCTTGAGGCGACCGATGTCGATCGCGCCGGACATCAGCTCGGCGAACACCGCCAGCCCTTCCTGGGTCGCGGTGACTCGTGGCGAGGTACGCCCCAGCGAGGCCAGCAAGGGCTGCTGCCTGCCGTTCAACGCGGTCAGCGAGTGCACGAACGCCTCGTGCGCCAGCAACTGGTGATGATCGTATTCGTTGAAGCTGGCACCGCCACGCAGGCGAATGCGGGTGGCGCCGGCCGCGGCCTTGGCGGTGAGCTCCGGGTCGATCTCCACGTTGATCGTGCCGACACCGAAGAACGCATCGAGGGTCGCGGCCAGTTCGCCGCGCAGGGTCTCCGCGCTGACGCAGCCGCTGCTGTCGTCGGCCAGCAGATCGGCACCGAGCTCGTCGGACAGCTCGACGAAATAGCGCGCCGCGTCGAGATTGCTGCGTTGGCTGCCGGGAATCAGGTCACCCGGCTTGCCGTACAAGGCAATCGACGGCGCGGTGACGCCGGCCGTGCCCACGGCCTCGAGCATCTGCGCCGCGATGCGCCACGACTCGGCGCTGCGCCGCAGGTAATCGCCAAGCGGGTCGATATCCAGTGCATCGCCGCCACCGGCAGCCGCTTCGATCGCCGCCAGCTCGGTGCGCGCCTCGGCGAGATCCGGCACCCGGTAAGACACCTCGGGCAGGCTGAAGCGCCCCTGGCTGTAAGCCTCGATCATGCGGCTTTCCAGCGACGCCGGCCACGCCACCGTCGGCAGGATGTGGATGCCGCGCACCGCCGCCAGCAGG
>DATNGL010000081.1:0-4452 GCA_035605895.1 Rhodanobacter sp. | reverse complement strand
GAGGCCCTGCAGTTCCGGCGGGGCGGGCGGACCCCGCATGGCGCGGCGGCGATCACGCCGGCGGCAGGGATCGGGCAATTTTCCTAGTCCGCCGGTGTCCAACCCGCAGGTCGAAGCATTCATAATGGGCGTTCGTCGCGGGCCGGTTCCGTGAACGGGCCCCATGTGATGTCGCTGGCGATGTTCGCTTGTCGCCGACCGGATGTGATAACTATGGGACTTGTCGTTTGCCGCGTGGCATCGACGACGTACGCATCGAGCGGGGTGGAGGATGTCGGCAGCCATTGAGCCGGCGGTCAGCGGGTCAGGCATGGCGGGAGACGACCGTGAAGCGGAAGTCTGCGCGTGGCTGGTCGCGCGTGGCCGCCTGAAGGACAGTGACCTGGGCCGTGCGCGGCGCCTGCACGAGGAGTCGACCGAGGGCACGCTGACCACGCTGATGGCGCGGCTGGGGCTGGTGTCCGAGCGCGACCTGGCCGAAGCCTGGGCGGAATTGCTGCAGGTGCCGCTGCTGGCCGCGCGCGATGCGCCGGAGCTGCCGCCGGCCGATCTTGAACTTTCGCTGCGTTTCCTCAAGCAACAGCACGTGGTGCCGGTGCGTGACGAGAAGGACGGGCTGGCGCTGCTGGTGGCCGATCCGGCTGATCCGTATCCGCGGCAGGCGGTCGAGCTGGCCGCGGGCCGGCCGGTCGGCCTGCGCGTGGGCCTGCGCTCGGAAATCGATGGCCTGATCGAGCGCTATTACGGCAGCGGCCGTTCGGCGATGGGCACCATCGTGGAGAACCTGGACGGCAGCGCCGCCGAGGAAGACGACGTCGAGCACCTGCGCGACCTCGCCTCCGAGGCGCCGGTGATCCGCCTGGTCAACCTGATCCTGCAGCGCGCGGTCGAGCAGCGCGCCTCGGACGTGCATATCGAGCCGTTCGAGAATCACCTGAAGGTGCGTTACCGCATCGACGGCGTGCTGCACGAGGTCGAAGCGCCGCCGTCGTCGTCGACCGCCGCGGTGATCTCGCGCGTGAAGATCATGGCGCGCCTCAACATCGCCGAGCGCCGCCTGCCGCAGGACGGCCGCATCCAGTTGCGCGTGCAGGGCAAGGAGCTCGACCTGCGCGTGTCGACCGTGCCGACCAGCTTCGGCGAATCGGTGGTGATGCGTATCCTCGACCGCGAGTCGATCGTGTTCGACTTTGCCTCGCTGGGCTTCACCGACGGCTTCCAGTCGCGCTTCGTGGAGGTGCTGAACCGGCCGCACGGCATCCTGCTGGTCACCGGCCCCACCGGTTCGGGCAAGACCACCACGCTGTATACCGCGCTGTCGCAGATCAACACGCCGGACGTGAAGATCATCACCGTCGAGGACCCGGTCGAATACCAGATCGAGGGCATCAACCAGATCCAGGTGAAGCCGCAGATCGGGCTCGATTTCGCCGGTGCGCTGCGTTCCATCGTGCGCCAGGACCCGGACGTGATCATGATCGGCGAAATGCGTGATCTGGAGACCTGCCGCATCGCGATCCAGTCAGCGCTCACCGGCCACCTGGTGCTGTCCACCCTGCACACCAATTCCGCCGCCGGCGGCATCACCCGCCTGCTCGACATGGGCGTGGAGGATTACCTGCTCGGCTCCACCGTCAACGGCATCCTGGCGCAGCGGCTGGTGCGCCGGCTCGATCCCGAAACCGCGATCCAGTACGAGGCGCTGCCCGAGGTGGTCGCGCAGTTCGAGCTGGAAAAATACACCGGCGAGCGCCCGATCAAGCTGTGGAAGCCGGGCAGCAGCGCGGCCAATCCCAGCGGCTACCGCGGTCGCCGCGCGATCATGGAATTCCTCACCATGAGCGAGGCGCTGCGCCGGCTGGTGATGCAGCACGCCAACGAAAGCGACATCGAGAAGCAGGCCCGCAGCGAAGGCATGCGCACCATGTACGAGGACGGCATCGCCAAGGCCATCGCCGGCATCACCACGCTGGAGGAGGTGTTGCGTGTTACGCAGGAGGGTTGACGGATGGGAAACGGGGAACGGGGAACGGGGAACATGCAGTCCTCGCTCTGATTCTTTCTCCACGGTTCCAAATGGATTGGGCATAGCACTTGCACACAGGTTCGTGCCAGGAGTTGCGTTCCCCGTTCCCCGTTCCCCGTTCCCCGCTTTCAACTCATGACCCAATTCAGCTACAAGGCCGTCAGCGACGCGGGCGAGACACTGCAGGGCCAGATGGAAGCGGCCAGCGTCGAGGAAGTGATCGGTCGACTGCAGGACCAGGGCCACACGCCGCTGGAGGCGCGGCCGGCGGACGGCGCGGCGAGCGGCAGCGGCCTGGCCGCACTGTTCAAGCGTGGTCCGTTCACTGGCGACCAGCTGGCGCAGTTCACCCACCAGCTGGCCACCCTGCTCGGTGCCGGCCAGCCGCTGGACCGTGCGCTGACCATCCTGCTGGAACTGCCCGACGGGGAATCGGCGAAGAAACTGATCGAGCGCGTGCGCGATCGCGTGCGCGGCGGCACCACGCTTTCCTCGGCACTGGACGAGGAGCATGGCGTGTTTCCCAAGCTCTACGTGAGCCTGGTGCGTGCCGGCGAGGCCGGCGGTTCGCTGGAGGGCACGCTGCGCCGGCTGGCCGATTACCTCGAGCGCTCGCAGGCGCTGCGCGGCAGCATCGTCAACGCGCTGATCTATCCGGCGTTCCTGATGGTGGGTGTGTTCGGTTCGCTGATCCTGCTGCTGGCCTACGTGGTGCCGCAATTCGTGCCGATCTTCCAGGACATGCAGGTGCCGATCCCGTGGATCACCCAGGCCGTGCTGGCGCTGGGCAATGTCCTGCAGGCCTGGTGGTGGCTGATCGCCGTGCTGGTGATCGGCGGCATCCTGGTCTGGCGTGCGCGCCTGCGCGATCCGCAGGCACGGCTGGCCTGGCACACCCGGTTGCTTGGGCTGCGCGTGGTCGGGCCCTTGTTGCTGAAAGTGGAGACCGCGCGCATCGCCCGCACCCTGGGTACCTTGCTCAAGAACGGCGTGCCGTTGCTGAGCTCGCTGACCATCGCGCGCCAGGTCACCGGCAATCTCGCGCTGGATGCGGCGCTGGCCTCGGCACACGAACAGGTCAAGGGCGGCGCCGGGCTCGGCTTCGCCTTGGGCCAGGCCAGACTGTTCCCGCGCCTCGCGCTGCAGATGGTGCAGGTCGGCGAGGAAGCCGGCCAGCTCGACGGCATGCTGCTGAAGGTGGCCGATACGTTCGAACTCGAATCGCGCCGCACGATCGATCGTCTGCTGGCCGCGCTGGTGCCGACGCTGACCATCGTGATGACCGTGCTGGTGGGCGTCATCATGGCCGCGATCCTGCTGCCGCTGCTTACCCTGACCAGCAGTATTCAATGATTGTGGATGGAGAGAACCAAATGATGTTGTCGAAGACGGGAATGGGGAATCGGAAAGTGGCGTTGCGAGGTTTTCGTCGCGCGTCGCGCGCAAGCGGCTTCACCCTGCTGGAAATGCTCGCGGTGATCGCGCTGATCGGCATCATTGCGGTGGCCGTGATCACCAAGGTCATCCCCAGCTTCGACAAGGGCAAGTACAAGACCGGCAAGATCCAGCTGAACACGCTGTCGCAGGACATCGACAACTACGTGCTGGACAACGGCTCGCCGCCGCAGCAACTGCAGGATCTCGTGGTGAAACCGGTCAATGCGCCGAACTGGCAGGGTCCGTACGCGAAGGAGTCGCAGTTGAAGGATCCCTACGGGCACGACTTCGGTTACCAGTACCCCGGCCAGCACGGCAAGTACGACCTGATCTTCTACGGCGAAGACGGCAAGCCGGGTGGCGACGGGCTCAATGCGGATGCGGGCAACTGGCAGTGAAATCGGCAATCCCGCAAGGGGACTTCCTGACGGTCGTCGGGAACGGGAAAGAGGGGATCGGAGAAGCGGCGAGTTCGCAAGCTTCCGCCGTTCCCTGTTTTCCATTTCCGATTTCCTGCCGCGGCTGGCGCCGCGGCAGGAGGCGCGCCAGCGGCTTCACCTTGCTGGAGATGCTGGTCGTCATCGTGCTGATCGGTCTGGCGGCGGTAGCCGTGTCCCTATCGGTGACCCAGGGCCTGGCCAGTGCGCGGGTGCGTGCGGCCAGCAGCGAACTGGCCGGCGCGCTGCGGGCGACCCGCGCGCAGGCCATCGTGCGCGGGCAGGAACAGGTCTTCGACGTGGACACGCGGGCGAACAGCTACGACGGCGCGAAGCACCGGAACGTGGCGCTGCCCAAGGGCCTGCAGGCAAGCATTACCAGCGCGAAGGAGGATCGACCCAACGATCACACCGGGCGCATCCGCTTCTTCCCGGACGGCAGCTCCACCGGTGGCCGCATCACCCTCAAGGCCGGCCGGCGCGAGTGGCACGTCAACGTGTCCTGGCTCACCGGCGAGGTGCGCGTCGTCGACACGGTGGCGTCGAGATGAA
>DATNGL010000080.1:0-2096 GCA_035605895.1 Rhodanobacter sp. | reverse complement strand
GCTGGACAAGGCGCCCGGCAACGGCGCGCCGATCGGCGGCATCAAGGCGGTCGCCGCCAGCGGCTGGTTTGCCGCCCGCCCTTCGGGCACCGAGGCGATCTACAAGATCTACGCCGAAAGCTTCAGGGACGAGGCCCACCTCAAGAGCCTGCTTGCCGAGGCACAGCACATCGTCGATAGCGCGCTCGCAGCCGAATAGGCGCAAACTCGGCATCATGCGTCGGCGCGTGAAGAAGCCAAGGTCATGCGCTTTCGCCTTACCGGAGTCCTGTCTTGCCAATCGACCAACCGAAGCCTCGCTTCACGCCCGCCATTCGCCGGATGCACTGGCTGATTTTCTCTCTGGTGCTGCTGGCTTACGTGTTCATCAACCTGTTCGACCTGTTCGCCAAGGGCAGTCCCACCCGCGCCAACGTGCTTGGTGCTCATTACCTCGCCGGCCTTGCGGTGCTGCTGCTGATCCTGCCGAGGCTGGCATTGCGCCTGCGCGGTGGTCGGCCGCCGGTGACGCCGGCGCCTCCGCGCTGGAGCGAGCTGCTGGGCAAGCTCACGCACGTGGCGCTTTACGCGTTCCTTTTGATCCAACCCATCCTGGGGGTGATCACCCTGCAGATCGAGGGCAAGCCGGTCGCGCTGTTCGGCATGACCCTGCTGCCCTCGTTCGCGAGCCAGCCTGACCGTGCGCTGGGGCATCGCTTCGAGGACATCCATTCCACCCTCGGCACCGTTTTCTACTATGTCATCGCGTTGCATATCCTGGCTGCGCTGTGGCACCACTTCGGTCGCCGCGACGACACCTTGAAGCGGATGGTTTGATCCCATCGGCGCTTGAACGGCGCCGTGCCACCGCAGCCACGGAAATCCACCGCATGCATCGACGCCGCCACCACGAACGTCACGTCACGGGCCGCATGGGTTGGTTGCGGGCATCCGTGCTCGGCGCCAACGACGGGATCGTCTCCACCGCCAGCCTGGTGCTTGGCGTGGCCGCGGCGCACGCCGACCGCAGCAACATTCTGACCGCCGGCCTGGCCGGCCTGGTCGCCGGGGCGATGTCGATGGCCGCCGGTGAATACGTGTCGGTGCATTCGCAGGCCGATAGCGAAAAGGCCGAACTGGACCGGGAACGCCACGAGCTGCAGACCGACGTCGACGGAGAACACCGGGAACTGGCTGCCATCTACATGGCCCGCGGCCTCGAGCCGGCCCTGGCCCGACAGGTGGCCGTGCAGTTGATGGCGCACGACGCACTTGATGCCCATGCGCGCGACGAACTGGGCATCACCGAAGCATTGCGCGCCCGCCCGCTGCAGGCCGCCGGCGCATCCGCACTGAGCTTCGCGATGGGTGCGATGCTGCCGCTGCTGGTGGCCGCGCTGGCCCCCGCCAGCGGCCTGTTGCCTCTGGTGTTCGCGGCCTCGCTGCTGTTTCTGGCCGTACTCGGCGGCATAGCCGCCCGTGCGGGCGGCGCCGCCATCGGCACTGGCACGTTGCGCATCGCATTCTGGGGCGCACTGGCCATGACCATTACCGCCGCTGCGGGCAAACTGTTCGGCGCGATCGGATAGGCGACACCTTTCCACCCATCTGTTGACGTCCGATGGACGTGCCGACAGTCGGGCGCGTGGCCTACGGGTGATGATGCAGAACGAGCGACCGGGACGATCGTGATCACCGACCTTGGCCAACATGCGTCCACCAAGTTCCGGTCGGCGACTCTGGAGACCCGGCAGGCGGAATACCCGACCGTCGCACTGTTCATCGTGCTCGGCGCGTTCCTGCATGAGAAGAATCCGGCCAAACCTGCTGGGGCCGGTGAGCATGAAACCGGCAACGCCAACCATTGCGTGTCGCGGTACCCTTGTTTGACGGCGGCTTTACCCGTACGCGATCACACTACCCCTTTCAAGGCGGCCGCCTTGCCTACCATGGGATCCCACATGACCGATTCGTCGCTGGACCAGCAATGCATCAACACGCTTCGCTTCCTCTCGGTGGACATGGTGCAGAAGGCGGACAGCGGCCATCCCGGGCTGCCGCTGGACGCGGCGCCGATGGCCTATGTGCTGTGGACGAAACACATGAAATACCACCCG
>DATNGL010000079.1:0-2451 GCA_035605895.1 Rhodanobacter sp. | reverse complement strand
CGCCAAGGGCGGCGTGGTGTTTGCGCTCGCGCGCGAGTTCGGCCTGCCGATCCGCTTCGTCGGATTGGGCGAAACCGCGACCGACCTGCGCGTGTTCGAGGCCGGCGCTTTCGTCGATGGGCTGCTGCCGGAAAGCGTCGGACATGGCTGAAACCGGCCAGCCGGTGCAGCCAGGGTCGCGTCGACTGCGGCTGATCGCGCTGGTGCTGGGCGGCCTCGCCGCCGCCGTGGCGCTCACCTTGCTGGTCGCCGTCTACCTGCTGCTGCAGCCCGATCGCTTCACCGCCATGCTGCAGACCCAGGCCCGCGCCGCCGGCCTGGATCTGCGCCTGGCCAGCCCTGCCAGCCCGAGCCTGTTCCCGCGGCCGGCGCTGGACCTGCAGGGCATCACGCTCAGCGCCGAGGGCGCCGGTGCACCGATCCTGCTGGCAGCGCGCGGTCGCCTCGCGCTGCCGTGGCACACCTTGTTCGGCGGCCCCACGGTGATCTCGCAACTGCAGATCGATTCGCCACGGGTCGACCTGGATGCGTTGCAGGACTGGATGGCCGCGCTGCCGGCACAGGCGGAAAACGCGCCGCCGAATATCCCGCGCATCGACACCGGCATCGACATCAGTCATGGCAGCGTGGTGCGCGGCAACGAAGTACTGCTGGACAACCTCTCGCTGCGCGCCGGCCGCCTGGTTTCCGGCCAGCCGTTTCCACTCAGCGTGACCGCCACCACGGCCGGCAATCCCTGGCAGTTGCGACTGTCCGCGACACCGCGCATCGAAGGCAACACCCTGCAACTGGACAGCATCAGCCTGCACCTGGCGCAAGCCGGCAAGGTGACCCTGATCCTCAATGGTCGCGCGCACTGGCACGGTGCCGCGGACGCGACCGCCAGCCTCGCCGGCAAGCTCGACCATGCCGACGGCGGCCAGTACGACATCTCGCTGGTGCTGAGCCCGGCCAACCAGGACAACCCGTTGCTGCTGGCACTGAAGCTCGACGGCCCTGGCAACCACGCCGACCTGCGCCTGCCGCCGCTGGCGCTCGCCCACTGGTGGAGTCAGCTGGGCAACCCGCAAACCCCGCAGCTGACGGTACCGCCGGGCAGCGGCCACGCCGAGTTCGACAGCATCGACGCGGGCAACGTGCACATCGAGGGGCTCACCGTGCAGGCCGGCAACGACGTGCCGCCGGCGGCGGGCACCAGCGCTGCGCCGGCCAGTCCCGCTCCGGACAAATGACCTGGCGCAACATGAGCAAGCATCCATGACCGCCAGCCTGTCCAGCCGGCTGCTGCGCTGGTTCGACCGGCATGGCCGCAAGGACCTGCCGTGGCAGCGCGAAACCGCGCCGGGCGAGCGCGACGCCTACGGCGTATGGCTGTCCGAGGTGATGCTGCAGCAAACCCAGGTCGCCACCGTGGTCGGCTACTTCGAGCGCTTCGTGGCCGCGCTGCCGACCTTGCGCGATCTCGCCGCGGCCGACGAGGACACCGTGCTGGCACTGTGGTCGGGACTGGGCTACTACCGCCGCGCACGCTTCCTGCACCAGGCCGCGCGGATCTGCGTGGCGCAACATGGCGGCGAACTGCCGCGCGACTTCACCGCGTTGAATGCGCTGCCCGGCATCGGCCGCTCCACCGCCGGCGCCATCCTGGCCCAGGCGCACGGCCTGCGATTCCCCATCCTCGACGGCAACGTCAAGCGGGTGCTGGCCCGTTACCACGGCATCCACGGCGATCCCGCCGCGAGCGCGATCGAGAAGCAACTGTGGCGACACGCCGAAGCGCATACGCCGAAGCAGCGCGTGGCGGACTACACCCAGGCGATCATGGATCTGGGCGCCACCGTCTGCGTGCGCTCACGCCCCCACTGCGAGACCTGCCCGCTCGCCGCCGACTGCGTCGCCCATCGCGACGGGCTCACCGCGCAGTTGCCCTCGCGCAAGGCGGCCAGGTCGATCCCCACGCGCGCCACCGTGATGCTGGTGTTGCGCGACGGGCAGCAGCGCGTCCTGCTGGAACGACGTGGCGCGCAGGGCGTGTGGTCGGGATTGTGGAGCCTGCCCGAAGCGGTCGACCCGGCGAGCGCCTGGCGTCGCGCCCAACAGCACGCCCGCATCGACGACGCGCAAGCCCTCGCGGCGTTCACCCACGTATTCAGCCACTACCGCCTGACGATCGAACCGCTGCTGTTCGACCGCGTGACCGTTCGCCCCGGCGTCGCCGACGATCCGCAGTTGCGCTGGTGCAGCATCGGCGAACTCGATGTACTCGGTCTGCCGGCGCCGGTGCGGAAGCTGTTGCTCGGGATTGACGGGGGATGGAACGAAGCCCGCCCACCACATACCCTGAAGTGAAGTACCGCGCTCCGCCCGCACCCTCACCCCAACCCCTCTCCCAAAGGGAGAGGGGCTTTCCTCGTGATGCTGCTTGGCCCAGACGAAGCGGGCCGCTCACGC
>DATNGL010000078.1:0-2515 GCA_035605895.1 Rhodanobacter sp. | reverse complement strand
CGCGGCTTTGGTGGTGAGGAAGCCGCCGTCGAGATGGATCGCCAGCATCTTCTTCCAGTCGGCGAAGGCGAACTGGTCGATCGGGTTGATGATCTGCACGCCGGCGTTGGAGATCAGGATGTCCAGACGGCCAAACGCGGCGACAACCTTGTCGGTGCCGGCGTTGACCGCGTCCTCGCTGGTGACGTCCATCGCCACGCCCAGCGCCTTGCCGCCGGCCGCCTTGATTTCGGCCGCCACCTTGTCCGCGGCATCCTGGTTGATGTCGGCGATCGCCACGCTGGCGCCGTGCTGCGCGTACAGCTCCGCGATCGCCTTGCCGAGACCGCTGGCCGCGCCGGTGATCAGGGCGACCTTGCCGTTGAGACTTGTCATGCGTTGCTCCTGTGACGATCAAGAATAAGCGCTGCTCCCTTCTCCCCTTGGCGACCGTAGGAAGTCCCCTTGCGGGTGAGAAGGTGGCCCGAAGGGTCGGATGAGGGTACGGCCGAAGCGGGGTCTCTCGCTCCGGCCGTACCCTCACCCCCACCCCTCTCCCACAGGGAGAGGGGCTTTCCATCAATGCGACTCCTCGGCGAGATAGGTGTACGCGGTCAGGCCGCCGTCGAGCGCGTCGTACAACTGCCCGGCCTCCTCACCGGTTACGCCGGCGCCGGCGATGCGCTCGCGGTAGCTCGTCCGCAATGCCTCCAGATCGTAGCCGACGTAGTCGAGCATCAGGTCGGTGGTGTCGCCGCGGCGAACGTGGGCGAAGGTGTAGCCGTCGCCGTCCACGCGCACATTGACCGCATCGGTGTCGCCGAACAGGTTGTGAATGTCGCCCAGTGTCTCCTGGTAGGCGCCGACCATGAAGATGCCGAGCCGATAGCTTTCGCCGTTCCTGAGCTGATGCAGCGGCAGGCTCACGTCGACACCCTCGGCATCGACGTAGTGGTCGATGCGGCCGTCCGAATCGCAGGTGAGGTCGACGATCACGCCGCGCCGGGTCGGCCGCTCGTCGAGCCGCGCGATCGGCGCGATCGGGAAGATCTGCCCGATCGCCCACACGTCCGGGATCGACTCGAACACCGAGAAGTTGACGAAGTACTTGTCGACCAGCTTCTCGTCCAGCTCGTCCAGCGCCTGCCGGTGCGAGCGCTCGGCCGGCAGCAGGCGCAGCCGCACCGCGCCGGCGATCGCGTAGTACATCTCGTCCAGCCGCGCGCGGTCGGCCAGCGCGAGCTGGCCCAGCGCGTACAGCGTCTGGCCTTCGCTGAGGTGATGCTGGGCTTCATGGAACAACTCCAGCGCGGGGCGACGGTCCAGTTCCTCCCAGGTCTCGCGCAGGCGGCGCAGCACCGCCGGTTCATCCGCGCACGGCGGCGGAATCGCACCGGCAGGCACTTCCTCGACCTCGGTCACGTTGACCACCATCACCGCGTGGTGTGCGGTCATCGCGCGGCCGGCCTCGGTGAGGATGTGCGGCGCGTCCAGTCCTTCGGCGGCCACCGCCTCGGCCAGCGACTGCACGATGGTCGAGGCGTACTGCTCGATCGAATAGTTGATCGAGTTGTGGCTGCGCGAACGCGAGCCCTCGTAGTCCACGCCGAGGCCGCCGCCGACGTCGACGATCTCCAGCGGCACGCCCATCCGCTTCAGTTCGACAAAATAGCGCGTGGCTTCGCGCATGCCGTTGGCGATGTCGCGCACGTTGGAGATCTGCGAGCCCATGTGGAAGTGCTGCAGCTTCAGCGTGTGCTTGAGGCCGGCCGCGTCGAGGCGCTCGATCAGCGTCAGCACCTGGTTCGGCGACAACCCGAACTTGCCCTTGTCGCCACCGGTGTTCTGCCACTTGCCGGCGCCGATCGAGGCGAGCCGCACGCGCACGCCAAGCAGCGGCTCGACGCCCAGCGCCTTGGCCTCGCTGAATACGTGGTCCAGTTCGGACAGCTTCTCGATCACGATGTGCACGCGCAGGCCGAGCTTGCGGCCGATCAGCGCCAGGCGGATGTATTCGCGGTCCTTGTAGCCGTTGCAGATCACGATGGAGCCGGGCCGCGCCATCGCCAGCACCGCCATCAGCTCGGGCTTCGAACCCGCTTCCAGACCGAAGCCGTGCGTGCCGGCGGCCACCAGTTCACCGGCGACACCACGTTGCTGGTTCACCTTGATCGGATAGATCGCGGTATAGCCGCCGGCGTAGCCGTGCTCGGTGATGGCCTGGGCGAACGCGCCCTGCAGCCGCGCTAGGCGATCGGCCAGGATGTCGGGGAAGCGCACCAGCAGCGGCAGCCGCAGGCCCTCGGCGCGGGCGCGCTCGACGATCTGCGGCAGTGACAGGGCAGGGCCGTACGCGCCGCGCGGGCGCATCACCAGCTCGCCGGCCGGGCTCACGTCGACGTAGCCGTCGCTCCAGTGCGGCACGGCATAGGTGTGGCGGGCGGTGTCGGTTGTCCAATGGTTCGGCATCAGCGTTGCTCCTTGCGCAAACGAATGATGTCGTCGCAGCGGCGAGCCTTGACGTCTTGCTCAACAA
>DATNGL010000077.1:0-10106 GCA_035605895.1 Rhodanobacter sp. | reverse complement strand
CCTGGAACGCCGCACGGCCCAGCAAGCCGCTGGCGATCGCGCGCAGGATGATCAGCGGGCTGATCCCGTTGATCAGCGACGCCGCAGCTATGTCGACGGTTCCGGCCAACAGGCCACCGCGCAGGATGGCCGTCAGCACCGACGCTCGCGATACGTTCATGCTCCACCCTCGTCGCGGCGCCATGCCGCGGAAACAGCAGGCAACATACTCCCGCCGCGGTCCTGCGGCACATGCTTGTAGTCATGTTCCGCGAGATCGTGGCGACCATCCCCTCGCCTCATGAACATATGATCCACATCCTGCCGTGACTTTGCGCACAGGTGGTGCCGCCAACGCAGCGACACACTGCGATCCCCGCCCGCCACGGAGTCGCCCATGCGCCGCTCGATTGTCCCGCTTGTCGCGTTCGCCGCGCTGGTCGCGCCATTCCCGCCGCTGCATGCAGGCAGCGCTCCCGACGCGCTGCGCGATCAACTGCTCGCCATCACCCAGGCGTGGGTCGACGCCATTCCGACCGGCGACAAGGGCGTGTGGCAACGCACGCTGGCCGACGATGCCGTGCTGGTCGACGAATTCGGCAGGATCCAGGACAAGCAGGCGGCGATCGCCGCGCTGTCGCCGTTCCCGGCGGATATCTCCGGCAGCATCGCGTTGCGCCAGCCGCAGCTGCACGCGTTCGGCGATACCGCCTTGTTGCAGGTCGAGGAGTATGAGCGCGAGGCATTTTTCGGCCAGCACTTCGTGGTGCGTTACCAGGCCCTGCTTACCTTCGTGAGACGCGACAACCAGTGGCGCATCGCGGGCTACGAAGATGTGACCCTGCCGACGGCGCCGCCGCACCTGCAGGTCGCCGGATTCCGGCCGCAGGACTATGCCGGCAGCTACCGGTTCGCTCCCGCACACGCCTGGACCTTCAGCGTGCGCGATCATGTGCTCGGTTACGTGACCGGCGCGGGCAGGCCGTTCAAGGCAGTCGACCCGGTCGCCCGCGACGTCTTCATGGGCACCGACGACGAACGCAACCTGCTGATCTTCCGCCGCGACGCTGCGGGCCACGTCACCGCACTGATCGAGCGACGCAAGTTCAACGACCTGCGGCTGAAGCGCGACGCCGGCTGATGGCGGGGCCAGCAGGCACCGTCACCGGTAGCGCCAATGGCCGCCGACCCAGACATGCGGCGGACCCCAATAGCCGGGAACCCAGACGCGGCCGCGGGGCGACACCACCACGCAGCCGCCGAGCGCGGCGGCACCGGCAAGCAGCAAGGCGGCAACGAGCAGATGGCGCACGAGACGACGCATGGCACACTCCGATGGGGGACGTGTTGCCATGAACGATCCGCACGCACCGACGATGACGCGATCGCCGCCATGTGATGGCGACCGTTCAGCGAACGGACCCCGGGGTCAGGCCGTGGCCAGCTTCCCGACCACCGCGCGATAGCGCGCGGCAATGCGTTGCTCGTCGCGATGCCGGAAATCGCGCACCACCCAATGGCCGCCGCACATCACGTCGCGCACCAGCGGCGTGTTGCCGGCGAACAGCCAGCTGTCCAGCATCGAGGTTTCGTTGCGTGCGGCGAGCAAGGGCGAAGCCTCATCCAGCACGATCAGGTCGGCGCGCGCACCGGCGCGCACTGCGCCGATCGACAGGCCCGACGCCTGCGCGCCGCCGGCCAGCGCGGCGCGCCACAGGGTTTCGCCCACGCTGTCGCCCGGATGCCGCGCCGCGATGTTGCGATGGCGCGTCTGCAGGCGCTGGCCGTATTCGAGCCAGCGCAGTTCCTCCACCGGCGAAACCGAGATGTGCGAATCCGAGCCGATGCCGAGCACTCCGCCGGCATCCAGGTAAGCCGCCAACGGGAACAGGCCGTCACCGAGGTTCGCCTCGGTGGTCGGACACAACCCGGCCACCGCACCGCTGCGGGCGATCCGCACGGTCTCGGCTTCGGTCAGATGGGTGGCGTGCACCAGGCACCAGCGCGCATCGACGTCCGCGTGATCGAACAACCATTCCACCGGTCGTGCGCCGCGCGTGGCAAGGCAATCCTGCACTTCGCCGATCTGTTCGGCGATGTGGATGTGGATCGGACAGGCGGACGCCAGCGGACTGGCCAGCACCTCGCGCATGGCGCGCTCCGGCACGGCACGCAACGAATGCAGCGCGATGCCGACGCGCAGGTCGGCACCTGCGTGTGCCTGCAGTGTTTCGAGCAGGCGCAGATAGACGTCTACATCATGGCCGAAACGCCGCTGCCGTTCGGCCAGCGCGCGCCCGTCGAAACCGCCGCTCATGTACAGCACCGGCAACAGGGTGAGCGCGATGCCGGCCTCGCGTGCCGCCTCGATCAGGGCCAGCGACATCGCCTCGGGCGGCGCATACGGCGTGCCATCGGGCCGATGATGCAGGTAGTGGAATTCGCAGACCTGGGTGTAGCCGGCCTTGAGCATCTCGACATAGAGCTGGGCCGCGATCGCCCTGAGTTCGTCGGGCCCGATCGCGGCGGCGAAGCCGTACATGGTTTCGCGCCAGCTCCAGAAATTGTCGTCGTTTTTTTGCTGCGTGCGGCCAGGGATGGCCGCTTTTTGATCTTCGCGGTCAGCGACGATCGCACGAGCATGTCCACGGCGCTCGGCCAGCCCGGCCATCGCGCGCTGGAACGCGTGCGAGTGCAGGTTCGGCATGCCGGGCAGGACCCACGACCCGATTGGTTCGGCCATGCCACCGGCATCTTCGAGCAGGTCGCCGGCGGCGCTCACGCCGAATGCCGCATCGGCCTTCCAGCCATCGACGCACCACAGCCGGCCGGCCTTGTAGCGGGTACCGTCGCCGGGCTCACTCATGACGCGCTCTCCGATGCGGATATCGCTGCAGTGTAACCGCCCGTGCGCGTCTTCACCCGGCCGCAAGCCCGACTATGCATAATGTTTGCATGGCCAAGAAAACCACCGAAAACGCCCCGCGCCTGCAGGTGCGCCAGGCGACCCCCGCCGATGTGCCGCAACTGGTGGAGCTCACCGGGCGAATCTACGGTCCCGAGTGGGGCCACTCGGCGGAGATGCTGCTGTCCCAGCAGACGCACTTCCCGGAAGGCCAGTTCGTGGTCGAGTACGAGAGCCGCCTGGTCGGCTACTGCGCCACCTTCCGCATCGACGAGGCGACCGCGCTGGCGCCGCATACCTGGTCGCAGATCACCGGCGGCGGCATGGGTTCGCGCCACAAGGCCGACGGCAACTGGCTGTACGGCATGGAAGTGGTGGTGCACCCGGACAATCGCGGCATGCGCATCGGCCAGCGCCTGTACCAGGCACGCAAGCGTCTGTGCAGCGACCTCAAGCTGCGCGGCATCGTGTTCGGCGGGCGCATTCCCGGGCTGGCGAAGAACCTGCAGCGCTACGGCAGCGCCGAGGCTTATGTGCAGGCGGTGATCGACGGGCGGCGCCGTGACCTCACGCTCAGCTTCCAGCTCCACAACGACTTCGAGATGATCGGCCTGCTGCGCGATTACGTGCCGTCCGACCACGACTCGCTCGGCTACGCCGTGCACCTGGTCTGGCGCAATCCGCGCCTGCTCGACCAGCCGGACATGCCGCCGGTCACGTCGCAGCGGCAGCTACCCGATTCCGTGCGGGTGGCGTCGGTGCAGTACTTCCAGCGCCGCATCGACTCGTTCGCCGAGTTCGCCACCCAGGTCGAATACTTCACCGACATCGCCGCCGACTACAACGCCGACTTCGTCACCTTCCCCGAACTGATCACGCTGCAGCTGCTGTCGATCGAGAATACCGAGCTGTCGCCGTTCGACGCGATCCGCAAGCTGAGCCAGTACACGCCGCAGGTGAAGGAGCTGTTCAGTCGCCTGGCGGTGCACTACAACATCAACATCATCGCCGGCACGCACCCCACCGAGCAGGCCAACGGCGACATCCACAATGTCTGCTACGTGTGCCTGCGCGACGGCTCGATCCACGAGCGCGAGAAGCTGCACCCGACGCCGAGCGAACGCAACGTGTGGAACATCACGGGCGGCGAGAGCGCCGCCACGGTGCAGACCGACTGCGGCCCGATCGGCGTGATGATCTGCTACGACGCGGAGTTCCCCGAGGTGGCGCGCCATCTCACCGACCAGGGCGCGCTGATCCTGTTCGTGCCGTTCTGCACCGACGTGCGCGAAGGCTACCTGCGCGTACGCTACTGCTCGCAAGCCCGTGCGATCGAGAACCAGTGCTACGTGGTGCTGTCCGGCAACGTCGGCAACCTGCCCGGCGTGAACAACTTCGACATCCAGTACGGCCAGAGCTGCATCCTCACCCCGAGCGACTTCCCGTTCGCGCGCGACGGCATCGCCGCCGACTCCACGCCGAACATCGAGACCGTGCTGTTCGCCGACCTGCGCCTGGAAAGCCTGGCCCGCGCGCGCAATGCCGGTGCCGTGCAGAACCTGAAGGATCGCCGCTTCGACCTGTACGAAACCCGCTGGCGGCCGCTGCCGCACTGACGGCGCCGGACCCAAGGTCTGCGATAATGCAGCGATGATCGAACCCGCGCCGGCCCTGCCAAGCTCGTCCAACCCCCGCCTGCAGGCACTGCTCGGTCACGAATTCTTTGCGCCGCACCAGTGGAGGCGCCGGCTGGCGCTGTGGGTCGGCGCGATCGTGGTGGCACTGGCGGCGATCCTGTTCGCGAAGGCCAGCACATGGTCGTACCACCTGTTCCTGTGGATGCTCGGTTACGGCGCGTGGATACCCTTGCTGGTCACGCCGGTGGTATTCGGGCTGCTGGCCTGGGCGACCGAGGGGAAGCTGCGCGCCACCCGCGGCAGCGGCATCCCGCAGGTGATCGGCAGCATGCATATCGAGGACGAGGACTTTCGCCAGCGCATGCTGGCGCTGCCGATCGCGCTGGGGAAAATGATACTGACCCTCATCGCGCTGGCAGTGGGCGCCTCGATCGGACGCGAGGGCCCGACCGTGCACGTCGGCGCCGGCCTGTTCTATTCGCTGGGCCGACGCTTCGGCTTCACCGATCCGAAAGCCTCCTCGCGCTTCATCCTCGCCGGCGGCGCCTGCGGCATCGCCGCCGCGTTCAACACGCCGCTGGCCGGCGTGGTGTTCGCGATCGAGGAACTGGCCGGCACCTTCGAACACCGCTTCAGCGGCCTGCTGCTTACCGCCGTGATCGTCGGCGGCGTGGTCTCGCTGGGCATCATGGGCAATTACTCCTACTTCGGCGAGGTGCAGGCCAGCCTGCCGCTGGGCCATGCCTGGCTTGCGGTATTGTTGACCGGGGTGATCTGCGGGCTGCTCGGTGGGCTGTTCGCGCGACTGATCCTGCTCAGCCGGCATGGGCCGCTTGCCTATGTCGGCCGCCTGCGTTCGCATGCACCGGTGCTGTTCGCCACCGGGTGCGGGCTGGCGTTGGCGCTGATCGGGTTCTTTTCGCACAACAGCGTCTACGGCACGGGTTACGACCAGGCGCGTGCCTTCGTGCAGGAGGCTGCGGTGTCGCCGGGGCAGAGCTTCGGCATCGCCAAGTTGCTGGCCAATGTCGTGTCCTACTGGGCGGGTATTCCCGGCGGCATCTTCTCGCCCGCACTGGCGGTCGGCGCCGGCCTCGGCCACAACATCGCGCACTTCCTGCCCGATGTGCCGGCGGCCTCCGTGGTGCTGCTCGGCATGAGCGCCTACCTGTCGGGCGTCACCGGCGCGCCACTGACCTCGGCCGTGATCGCCATGGAGCTGACCGACAACCAGGCGATGGTGATCCCGATCATGGCCGCGTGCCTGCTGGCCCGCGCTGCCGCCTCGCTGTTCTCGCCCACACCGGTGTACAAGGATTTCGCCGAACGCATGGTGCAGGATTTCGAACACCAGCGGGCCACCCACGCGGCGCTCTCGGAAAAGGCGCGCCTTGAAACCGAGGCCATGCAGCATGTCGGCAGGACCAGCGCGTTCGACGAACGCGCCGCCCCCGAAGAAAACACGGGCGAATCCTCGCCCGACCGCACGACCACGCCCTGAACCGCGGAGGCCACCGATGAACTCTCCACGCTGGGACCGATTGCTGCTGAACGCCACGCTCGCGACTTTCGCCGACGACACGCCCTGTGGCCTGATCGAGCAGGCGGCGATCGCGATGCAGCACGGGCGCATCGCCTGGGTGGGCCGCATGAATGAGCTGCCGGACGCGCCGCAGCTGCTCGCCGGCGAGGTCGAAGCGCTCGATGGCGCGCTGGTCAGCCCCGGCCTGATCGACTGCCATACGCACCTGGTTTTCGGTGGTGACCGGGCCGACGAGTTCGACCTGCGCCTGAACGGAGCCAGCTACGAGGAGATTGCCCGTGCCGGCGGCGGCATCGTGTCCACCGTCGAGGCCACCCGCGCCGCCAGCGAGGACATGCTGTACGCCCAGGCCTTGCCGCGCGTGCAAACCCTGCTCGCCGACGGCGTGACCACGCTGGAGATCAAATCCGGCTATGGCCTGGAGCTGGACAGCGAACGGCGCATGCTGCGCGTGGCGCGCCGGCTTGGTCGCGAACTGGGGATCAGCGTGCGCACCAGTTTCCTCGGCCTGCACGCGCTGCCGCCGGAGTACCGGGATCGACGCGACGACTACGTGGCGCTGGTCTGCGACGAGATGCTGCCGACGCTGGCCGGCGAAGGCCTGGTCGATGCGGTCGACGCGTTCTGCGAGAACATCGGGTTCACCCTGGCCGAAACCCGCCGCCTGTTCGGGCGCGCCCGCGAGCTCGGCCTGCCGGTGAAACTGCACGCGGAACAATTGTCCGACCAGGACGGCGCCGCGCTGGTCGCCGAATACGGCGGCCAGTCCGCCGATCATCTGGAGCATCTGAGCGAGTCGGGCGCCAGGGCGATGGCTGCCGCCGGCACCGTCGCCGTACTGCTGCCGGGGGCGTTCTATGCCTTGCGCGAAACGAGGCTGCCGCCGATCGACCTGCTGCGCGAACACGGCGTGCCGATGGCCGTCGCCACCGACTGCAACCCCGGTACCTCGCCGCTGCTGTCGCTGCGCATGGCAGCCGGCATGGCTTGCACCCTGTTCCGGCTGACCCCGGAAGAAGCCCTGCGCGGGGTGACCGTCCACGCGGCCCGCGCGCTGGGCCTGAGCGACCGCGGCACGCTGGCGGTAGGCCAACGCGCCGACCTGGTGATCTGGAACGCACGCCGGCCGGCCGAGCTGTGTTACTGGATCGGCGGCAATCTCGCGCGCCGGATCTACGTCGCCGGCGAGCCCATCTCGCGACGCAAGCCTTCCAGGCGTTCGCCCAGCGCCTCGTAGAACGTCGCCGGCAATTCGGCGCGCACTGGAACCCGCCACCAGTCCGGGCGGGTGAAATGCCGGCACTTCACCGCATCCTTGTCGGTCATCAGCACGGACAGCCTATCGCCGAAATCCAGGTCGGTCGCGACAAAGGCGTGATGATCGGCGAACACATGTTCTATCGGCTCGATGCCGGCGGCGCGCAGGCTGGCGAAGAACCTCGCGGGATGGCCGATCGCCGCCACGGCGTGCACGCGCTGGCCGGCAAGATCCTGCAGGGGCCGGCGTGCATCGTCGTGCAGCGCCACCATCTCGTCGCCGAGCAATTGCATCGGGAACTCCGCGTCCGCCGGCGACGCGCCATTGCACACGCGGAAGTCCACGCGCGACAACCGGGAAAGCGGTTCGCGCAGCGGGCCGGCCGGCAACAGGTGGCCGTTGCCGAAGCGGCGCACACCATCGATCACGCAAATCTCCATGTCACGGGCCAGCGCGTAATGCTGCAAACCGTCGTCGGCGATCACCACGTCGCATCCGGCATCCAGCAGCAGACGCGCCGCGGCGGGTCGTTCGCGCCCGATCGCCACCGGCACGCCGCTGGCACGGACCAGGCAAGGTTCGTCGCCGACCTCGGCCGGGTCGGGCCGGTCGTCCAGCAACAGCGGTTCGCGCCGACGGCCGCCATGGCCGCGGCTGACGACGCCGGGACGGTAGCCGCGCGCGCGCAACGCCCCGGCCAGCGCGATGGTCAGCGGCGTCTTGCCGGTGCCGCCCACGCTGAGGTTGCCGACCACGATGACCGGCACCGGCAGGCGTACGCTGCGCAGCGCGCCGCTCCGGTAGAGCCGGCCGCGCAGGCGCACCACCGCGCCGTACAACGCCGCCAGCGGCCATGTCCACCATGGCGGGCGGGCGTCGCCATACCAGGCTGATTCGAGCGTATCGATCAGCGCCATGGATGATCCTCAGTGGCCGGCCGGGCTGGCCATCAGGTCGTGGAACTGCATCCGGTGCAGCGCGGCGTACTGTCCGTCCAGCGCGATCAGCTCGGCGTGGGTGCCACGCTCGACGATGCGCCCCTGGTCCATCACGGCGATCTGGTCGGCGCCTTCCACGGTGGACAGGCGGTGGGCGATCACCAGCGTGGTGCGATCCTTCATCAGCCGCTGCAGCGCCTGCTGGATCAACCGCTCCGATTCGGTATCGAGCGCGCTGGTCGCCTCGTCCAGCACCAGGATCGGCGCGTTCTTGAGAATCGCACGGGCGATCGCGATGCGCTGGCGCTGGCCGCCGGACAAGGTGTTGCCGCCCTGCCCGACTTGCGTGTGGATGCCGTGCGGCAGCGCGGCGATGAATTCCATGGCGTTCGCCGCTTCGGCTGCGGCGACGATGTCCGCTTCGCTGGCGCCGGCCAGTTCGCCGTAGGCGATGTTGTTCGCGACCGTGTCGTCGAACAGCACCACGCTCTGCCCGACCCAGGCGATCTGTCGCCGCAACGACGCCAGCGTATAGCTTTCGTAGTCCTCGCCATCCAGCACGATGCGCCCGGCACTGGCCTCGTTGAAGCGCGGCAGCAGGCTGACCAGGCTGCTCTTGCCACTGCCCGAGCGACCGACCAGCGCGGTGACCGTGCCCGGCGCGCAATCGAGATCGACTTCGCGCAGGGCTTCGACGTCGTTGCGCGGGTAGACCAGGCTCACCCCGACGAAACGCAACTCGCCGCGGGTACGCACCAGCTCGGAGGTGCCGCCGTCGCGCTCCGGCGGCAGGTCGATCACCGCAAAGATATCCTCGGCCGCGGCGATTCCGCGCTGGATGTTGGACTGCACCGTGGTCAAGCGCTTGAGCGAAGCCAGCATCGTACCCATCGCCGTCAGTACCGCCAGGAACACGCCCGGCGACATGCTCTGGAGAATCTGCGGTCGCGTACCGAGAAAAACCAGGGCCGCCAACGCCGTGGCCGCAACCAGTTGCACCGTGGAACTGGCGGCGGCATTGGTCGCTGCGATCTTGAGGTTGAGCCGACGCGTATGCCGGGTGATGTCGTCGAAGCGATTCCTTTCATGCGCCTGGCCGCCATAGACCCGCACCTCGCGATGCGCGCCGACGGATTCCTCGACGGTGCTGGTCACCGAACCCATGGTGCCCTGGATGCGCCGGCTGATCTGGCGATAACGCCGGCTGACCACGGTCGCCACAAAAGCGATTGCCGGCACCAACAACAACAGCGACAGGGTGAGATAGGCGCTGTTGTGCAGCATCACGACAAACATCGCCAGTACGGTGAAACCGTCGGTGACCGCCGTCTTTGCCGCGGTGCTGGACGCCGCAGCCACCTGCTCACTGGTGTAGGTGATGCGCGAAACCTGCTGTCCCGATGGCTCGCTTCCGAAATACGACGCCGGCAATTTCAGATACACGTTGAACACGTCGCGCTGCATCGCCTGCACGACATGCCGACCAATGTAGGACATGCCGTAGTCGCTGACGAAAGTGCCGAGCGAACGCACCACGAAGATGGCAACGATCCAGAGCGGCATCCAGAAGATCAGGTACGGGTCTTTCTGGATGAACAGCTTGTCGACAACCGTTCGCAGCAGGTTGGTGAACAGGGCCAGGCCACCGCCGTCGGCCAGCATGCCGACGAAGGCGATCAGGCCGATCGCCCAGTAGCCCCGCGTGTAGCCCAGCAGGCGTTTGTAGGTCGGCCAGCTCCCGGCATCCGGCGCCTCGGCCTGGTCCACGCTCATTGAGCGGTGCCCGGCTTGCTCGGCGTGGTGGCGATCGACAGATGGGTGAAGCCGAGCTGGCCCAGCGCATCCA
>DATNGL010000076.1:0-18390 GCA_035605895.1 Rhodanobacter sp. | reverse complement strand
CGAATCGGGCACCGTGTCCATGTGCACGTTGAACAGGTACTTCGGTTTGCCGCGCACCGCATGCAATGTCACCGCGCCCGCGCCATAGTCGGTCACCTTGACGTCGAAGCCAGGCAACTGCGCGCGCAGGTAATCGAAGATGCCATCGGTGCCGATCGCACGCGGTGGGTTGCGCGTATCGAAACCGACCAGCACCTTCAGATGCTCCAGCGTGGCATCGAGCAACGTGCTCATTGCGGAACCTCGTGACTTAAAGCTCCTCTCCCTTCGGCGACCGCAGGAAGTCCCCGCTGGAGAGAGGGGTTGGGGAGAGGGTGCGGACGGAGCGTGGCACTCATGCGTCGCCGCTCCGATTCACTTCCGCCCACAGCGTGCTGCTCATGCCGAACAGCTTGATGAAGCCCTCGGCCTCCTCCACGCCCCAGTCGGCCGACTGCGCGTAGGTGGCGCCCTTGGCATTGAGGATGTGCTTCGACTCGACCGCGACGGCGTTGACGATGCCGCCGCTGGTTTCCAGCGTCACTTCGCCGTTGACGGTGGACTGGCTGGAGGCGAGGAAGGCTTCCAGATCGGTCTTCAGCGGGTCGTGGAAGAAGCCCTCGTACACCACTTCCACCCACTTGCGCGCCACTTCGGGCTTGAAGCGATTCTGCTGCTTGGACAGCACCGCTTCTTCCAGCGCGCGATGTGCGGCGAGCAGCACGGTCAGGCCCGGCGCCTCGAAGATGATGCGACCCTTCAGGCCGATCGTGGTGTCGCCGGTGTAGATGCCGCGGCCGACGCCGTACTGGGCGAACAGGCTATTCAACCTGGCCAGCATGATGTGACCGGCGATCTTCTCGCCGTCCAGCGTCACCGCCTCGCCCTTGACGAAGCCGATCTTCACGCGCAGCGGTTTGGACGGCCATTCGGCGCGCGGCTTGCACCAGCCCACCGCACCCTCGCCCGGCGCCTGCCAGCGGTCGATCTCGCCACCGGACATGGTCAGCCCGAGCAGGTTCTCGTTGATCGTGTAGGCCTGCTGCTTGGCGCGTACGCCGAAGCCACGCTCCTCGAGATATTTCTGCTCATAGGCGCGGGTCTGGGTGTGTTCCTTCTGGATCTCGCGGATCGGCGCCACGATCTCGTAGTCGCCCAGCGCCTTCACCGTCAGATCGAAACGCACCTGATCGTTGCCCATGCCGGTGCAGCCGTGCGCGATGGCCTTGGTGCCCAGCTCGGCGGCGCGCTTCAGCGCGGCCTCGACGATCAGGTAGCGGTCCGATACCAGCAGCGGATACTGCCCCTGATAACCCTCGCCCGCCCACACGAACGGCTTGACGAAACCTTCCCAGATCGCCGGGCCGCCATCGACGGTGACGTGCGAGGCAACACCCAGCTCGGCCGCACGCTGCTCGATGAAGGCGCGCTCCTCGGCGTCGACACCACCGGTGTCGGCGAACACGGTATGCACGGCCCAGCCGCGCTCCCGCAGGTAAGGCACGCAGAAACTGGTGTCGAGGCCGCCGGAGAAGGCGAGGACGATGTCTTTGCTCATGGCTTGCAGGTCCTGGAAATAAGAACGGGTCAGACGGATTCAACGATGATGCGCGGCTCGCAGCGCACCGGGAAATTCACGGAGTTGGCGATGAAGCAGGCGTGGTGTGCGGCTTCGTGCGCCGCCTCGGCCCTGGCGGGGTCGCTGGCCGCCGTGATGGTCACCACCGGATGCAGCACCACTTCGACGAAGCGGCCGCCATCGCCCTCGGTGACCATCGTGCCCTCGGCGGCGTCGCGATAGACGGTCACCACCACGCCGGCGACGGTGGCCATGTGCAGGTACGAAAGCATGTGACAGGTCGACAGCGCGGTGACCAGCATGTCTTCGGGATTGTGCCTTGAGGCGTCACCGCGAAAGGTCGGATCGGACGAGCCGTCGATCGGTGGCTTGCCGCCGATGCGGATCACATGATCGCGGCCGTAGTTGCGATAGCCGTCGGTACCGCTGCCGCGATTGCCGGTCCACTCCACGTCCACCCGGTAGCGATGCTGGTTCGTCATGATTTCGGTTCCTGTTCGGCCATCAGTGCAGCCAGCTCCGCATCGCCATCGCCGTCGCGCCGGCGCAGGCCGGCAACCACGCCGGCACGGTTGCGCGCCGGGTGGTTCTGACTCAGCTTGAACTTGCCTTCGATCCGATCGACCACGACCTCCAGGCCGACGATCGCCTGCAGTGATTTCTCGATATGGTCTTCGGGTGCATCGGTGATCTTCCATGGCTGTGGCTGATCGGCCTCATGGTGATCGGTCAGCGTCTCCAGCAGGCCGCGCATCCAATCGGCATCGTCGATCACCCGCAGTCGGCCATGCACATGCACCACCGCGTAATTCCACGTGGGCACCTCACGCCCGGTCTCGTGCTTGGTCGGATACCAGTTCGGACTGACATAGCCGTCCGGGCCGCGAAAAATGAGCAGTACCTCGGCGCCATCCATCCGCGCCAGTTCGTTGCCCCGCGCGACGTGGCCATGCAAGACATCGCCGACCAGCTCGAACGGCAAATGATTGGCGCTCAGCCCGTCCGTCGCGCGGGTCACCACGATGGCAAACGGATAGGCACGGATCAGCCCGTGCAGCACGTCGGTACGCGTCTCGTGGAAAGCCTTTGGCATGTACATGTCAGTCCTCAGTGCGTGCCGATCAACGAAGCCATCACCGCCTTCTGCACGTGCAGGCGGTTCTCGGCCTCGTCGATGGCGATGCAGGCCGGTGAGTCCATCACCGCGTCCGTGGCCTTGATGTTCCGGCGCAACGGCAGGCAATGGCTGAACAGGCCGTGGTTGGTCAACGCCATCTTCGCCTCATCGACGATGAAGTGCTTGTTCGCCTCGCGGATGGGCTTTTCCTCTTCCCAGCGACCGAAGAACGGCAGCGCGCCCCAGCTCTTGGCGTAGACCACGTCAGCGCCGGCGTAGGCTTCCTCGATGTCGTGGCTGACCTTGAGCGAGCCGCCATTCTCCTTCGCATTCTGCTCGCCGAACGCCATGTAGCGCTCGTCCAGCACGTAGTCGGGCGTGGGGCACAGCAGGGTCACGTCCATGCCCATCTTCGTCGCGATCAGCAGCGCGGAGTTCGCCACCGCGGTGTTCAGCGGCTTCGGATGGTAGGTCCAGGTCAGCACGTACTTCCTGTTCTGCAGGTTGCCCAGATGCTCCTTCAGCGCCAGCGCGTGAGCCAGTTCCTGGCAGGGGTGGGTGATCGTCTCCATGTTGATCACCGGCACCGTGGCGTACTGCGCGAACGCCTTGATCACCTTGTCCTGGCGATCCACCGCCCAGTCCTGGAACTTAGGGAACGCGCGCACGGCGATCAGGTCGACATAGCGGCTCAGCACCCGCGCCACTTCGGCGATGTGCTCCTCGGTGTCGCCGTCCATCACGCTGCCCACCTCGAACTCGATCGGCCATGCGTCCTTGCCCGGCGACAGCACGATCGCATGCGCGCCCAGCTGGAACGCGCCCAGCTCGAAGCTGGTGCGGGTGCGCATCGAGGGGTTGAAGAACAGCAACGCAATGGATTTGCCTGCCAGTTGCTGGCCGCGCGGCGAGCGCTTGAACGCGGCGGCCTGCTCCAGCAACGCGTCGATCTCGGCGCGGCTGTAGTCCTGGGTGGTGATGAAATGTCGTGGTGCCATCATTTTCTCCAAGCCTCAAGCACAAAAAAACCCGGCGCGATGGCCGGGTCTTGTCGTCGATACACCTGAAAAGCGCGCGACAGCCTACCCGGCCGAATGTCGAATCATCGGTCGGCGCGCACGCGACGTCATGCCAGCGGCCGCGCGGGCGCTGGTCAGTACGGTGGCGGTATAGACGGCTGAAGACATTCGGGTTCCAGGTGACTGGTGGTCATCATCGCGAGAATTTCGCTGCCGTGCAACAAAAAATTTCGGCCCGCGACAATCCAGGCCCCAAAAAGGCATCGCCGCCTGGTGGCGGCGATGGGCTCATGGGACATGGCGCGGATCAGTCCACCGGCGTGACCGACACCCGAACCCGCAGGCGCTCGCCCGGATCGTAGTCCAGCCGCGACATGTAGACCTCGCCGCGATAACGGTATTCCACGTCATAGCCGATGATCCGTCGCTGTTCGCTGACCGCGTTGACTTCGCGGCAGCTGGTCTGCGTGGTTGCGTAGTCTCCGCCGTGATCGGAGACATGGTTGCCGACCGCGCCGCCGGCCACCGCACCGGCCACCGTGGCGGCGGTGCGCCCGTCGCCCTTGCCCACGGTATGGCCCAGCACCCCGCCGATCACCGCGCCGAGCACGGTACCGGCCGCGCTGTTGCCGGGGTCGCGTCGTACCACCTGCTGGTCATAGCACTGCTGCTGCGGCACGTTGGTGCGGCTGACCCCCTGCACCGGATCGGCCCGCAATACATCGGCCCAGCCGTAATGGGCATTGTCGTCGTTGTTGGGATACGGCGCATTCTGCGCATGCACGCCCGCCGCCATCACCGCCAGCGCCAGTGCGGAAACCCATAACTTGACCATGACCCGCTCCCGTACTCGATGCAAAACCGACGCGCCATGCGCGAACTGGCAGCATTCCAGCAAATTCACTCTGAATACACGCTTAGGGGTGCCGCGATCCGTTCAGTCCCGGTGCCGCCAAACCGGCCGGCGCGGCGTCGCACGGTGCAAACCGGGACCGATACCGGTACCGGTGCACGGCGCGACAGGCCAAGCCCCACACCCGGGTCGGCAACGCGGCGCCGGCTGCGGCTTGTTAAGATGCGCCGCCGGCGTCGCCCGGCCAGCACGCAACCTTTGCGGATTTGACCGATGCCGATTTCGCTCTACAACAGCCTGACCCGTCGCACCGAACCGTTCGTTCCGCTCGACCCCGACCGTGTGACGATGTACCTGTGCGGTCCCACCGTCTACAACTACGTGCACATCGGCAATGCACGCGGGCCGGTGGTGTTCGACGTGCTGGCCAGGCTGCTGAGGCGGCACTTCCCGCGGGTGGTGTACGCACGCAACATCACCGACGTGGAGGACAAGATCAATGCCGCCGCACTCGGCGAAGGCGTGCCGATCTCGACCATCACCGAACGCTACGCGCGGGCCTACCACGACGACATGGCCGGGCTCGGGATCGCCGCGCCGGATATCGAACCCTACGCCACGGCGCACATTGGCGAGATCATCGCGATGAACCAGGCACTGATCGCCGACGGCCACGCCTACGCCGCGGAAGGCCATGTGTTGTTCGACGTGGCGTCCTACCCGGATTACGGCGCCCTCTCCGGCCGCGACACCGACGAATTGATCGCCGGCGCGCGCGTCGAAGTCGCGCCTTACAAGAAAAACCCGACCGACTTCGTACTGTGGAAGCCCTCCCCACCCGAACTGGCCGGTTGGGACAGCCCGTGGGGCCGTGGCCGCCCCGGCTGGCACATCGAGTGCTCGGCGATGTGCGCCGCACAGCTGGGCGAGACGATCGATATCCACGCTGGCGGTGTCGACCTGCTGTTTCCGCACCACGAGAACGAGATCGCCCAGTCCACCTGCGCCCACGGCGGCAAGACCTTCGCGCGCTGGTGGATGCACAACGGCATGCTCACCTTCGATGGCCGCAAGATGTCCAAGTCGCTGGGCAACGTGCTGCTGGTGCACGAATTGTTGAAGTCCCAGCCGGCCGAGGCACTGCGCCTGCGCCTGCTCAGCGGCCATTACCGGCAGCCGCTGGACTGGTCGGAAGCCGCCATCCACCAGGCCATCAGCACGCTGGACGGCTGGTACCGGGTACTGCGCGATCTGGCCGACGTCGAGGTGGCCACCGGCGACCTGCCGGTGCCGGAAGGCGTCGAGGCGGCTTTGTGCGACGATCTCAACACACCCCAGGCCCTGGCCGAGCTTGCCGTGCTGGCCGATGCAGCGCGCCAGTCAGGTACCGCTGGAGCAAAAGCCGCCTTGCTTGGCGGAGGCGCCCTGCTCGGCCTGCTGCAGCAGGATCCGGAAGCATGGTTCAAGCGCGGTGGCCAGCAGTCCGCCGATCCCGCGCGGATCGAGGCCCTGCTGGAGGAACGCCGTGCCGCGCGCGCCGCGCGCGATTTCAAGCGTGCCGACGCGATCCGCGACGAACTCGCCGACATGGGCATCGCCATCGAGGATGGCGCGCAGGGCACGCGCTGGAGCGTATTGAAGCAATGACCGCACGGGTCACCGTTTCACGAATGGGCGTGGCCTGCGCGATAATGCGGCAATGAACGAAACCGTCAGCCCCGGTGCCGAGCAGGCCCAGCAGGACATCGCCGAGGAATTCGCGCTGTTCGGCGACTGGTCCGAGCGCTATCAATACCTGATCGACCTGGGCAAACGGCTGCCGCCGTTCCCCGAAGCGTGCAAGGTCGAGGCGTACCGTGTGCACGGTTGCCAGTCGATGGTGTGGCTGGTGCCCAGCGGCGATGCCGGCAAAATGCACTTCGAGGCAACCAGCGACTCGGCCATCGTCTCCGGCCTGCTCGCCCTGCTGTTGCGGGTGTATTCCGATCGCCCCGCCCGCGAGATCGTGGCCACCGAACCGCAATTCATCGCCACCATCGGGCTGGCCAAGCACCTGTCGCCAACCCGCTCGAACGGCCTGGCGGCGACCCTGGCCAGGCTGAAGGAGTACGCGGCCACGGCCGCCGCATAGGAGACACGCGAACTCCTTGCCCGTACGGTCGTGACCGCACCACCCAGGCTACACGAGAAAACAAGACCCCGCGCGATGGCGGGGTCTTGTCGTATAGCAGGTGCCCGACCCGGGACTCAGTCGCCCATCTGCTTCTGCAGGTGTTCGCGACGCTCCTGCGCATCCAGCGACAGCGTGGCGATCGGCCGTGCGTCGAGGCGGTCGATGCCGATCTCCTCGTCGGTCTCTTCGCAGAAGCCGTAACTCCCTTCCTCGATGCGACGCAGCGCCTTGTCGATCTTCGAGATCAGCTTGCGGTAACGATCGCGGGTGCGCAATTCGAGCGAGTTCTCCGTTTCGCGGGTGGCCCGCTCGGCCTCGTCGCCGACATCACGCACTTCTTCGCGCAGGTTGTCCATGGTCTGACGCGACTCCTCCACCAACTGGTCGCGCCAATCGCGCAGCTTGTTGCGGAAATACGCCAGGTGCCGCGGATTCATGTACTCCTCGTCGCTGGAGGGGCGGTAGTCCTTGGGCAAGCTGATGTTGCTGGTGGAAGGCAATGCGTAGCGCCCGTCTTCACGGGTGACGCCGTTGTCGAGTTGTTTTGTTGCCAGTTTATTCATTGAGGACGACGAATTCTTCGATTTCTTGTGGGAGGGAGCATGATGCCCGGCAGCGGGGACTGCCCTGGGCGTCACCATGGCGGTAGCGCTCGCCACCTTGCCCTTGAAGAGCTTGCTCACGGGTGGCGTGGGATGATTGCTCGTTGCAACAACGGGTTTCGGCTGGGCAACGGGTTTCGCCGGGGCCTTGTGTACGGGCGTCGCCGGCTTGGCGACCTTCTTCGCGGCAGCCTTGGGTACGGGCTTTGCCGCCGGTTTATTCGCGGCGCTGGTCCTGGGCGCGGCCTTCTTGACGACAGCCTTGCCTGGCGACGGCTTCCTGGCAACTGCCTTTCCGGCGGCGACTTTCTTCGAAGGCGCCTTTTTCGCTGGTGCCTTCCTGACAGCCACCTTCTTCGCCGGGGCTTTCCTGGCAGGTGCTTTCTTCGCCGGGGCCTTCTTTGCCGCAACCTTCCTTGCGGAAGCTGCCTTCTTCGCCGGCGCCTTGGCGGCAGCCGGCCTGGACGCCGCCTTCTTCGCTGCCCGCTTGGCAGCCGGCTTCGCGGGGGTCCTTGCGGATGACTTGCTGGCGCTCTTCACGGTCCGCTCCTTGCCCGCGGCGGCCTTCGACTTGCCAGCCCCGGCCGAGGCCTTGGCTGACGTCTTTCCCTTGTGCGCCTTGGCGGCGGTCGAACTCGCTTTGGTCTTCGCCATATCCCTTCACCGTGGTTGGCCGTGACGGCCGCGTGTTATAGCCGATGTACCCCCCACCGGCAAGTGTGTTTCTGGAATACTTGTACCACTACACGCCGCACGCCGTTCCGGCAACGTGAACATCCTGACCCGATTGATACTGTGGTTGCTCCGTTTGTACAAGCGCTGGCTGAGCCCGCTGCTTGGCACGCGCTGTCGCTTCCACCCCACCTGCTCCGATTATGCACGGATTGCGGTCACGCGGTTCGGGCCCTGGCGCGGCAGCCTGCTGACCACCTGGCGGTTGTTGCGCTGCCAACCGCTGTGTGAAGGAGGCGAGGATCCGGTGCCCGAGCACTTTCATTTTCGCAGCTGCCGTTGCCAGGGGGACTCTCCCGATGCCTCGTGACTGGCTTGCCGCGCCGACCTACCTGCGCGGCCGCATCGAGACGGTTGCCGAGGGGATGCCGCAGGGCCGACAGCGCAGCAGCTGCTACGGCACGGACCCGTAGCCGCCTTCGACACCCTTGCTGGCGTACGCCACCGCGTCATGCGGGTGCAGGCTTTCCTGGTGTTCGACGCGGATGTGGAAATCGCCGAGCGCGGCGTCCGCATCGAGTGCCTTCTGGATGCGCCGGGCGGCGTCCTCGCAGAACATCAGGTTGCCGCCGTTGGCCAGCGCAAAGGCCTGTTCGTCCTCGCGCTTGACCGCGGTCTGCACCGGCGTGCCGAGCGCATGCTCGACACGGTCGACCAGATCGATCAGGTGGAAACCGGCTCCGGCCACGGGGCGAATGCGCAGGCGCGCCACGCTGCGCTGGGCATGCGGCGTGGCGACGATGCCGTGCTCGCTGCCCAGCCATGCCAGTACGGCGGCGTGATCGATCGGCTTGGCGGCGTCGAAGTCGCTGGCGAACTGATCCTGGATCAGCTGGCGCGACAACGCTGCCGAGGCGGGACAGGTGGAGGAATAAACCACTTCGGTGCCGAATTCGAGCAGGAAGTCGTCACCGGTGAGGCTGGCTTCGATGCACACCGGATACGCGCGCCAGCCGCTGTTGGCACTGCGCAGTGCGGGACGACGCACCAGTTGCTCGAAATGGATGCTGAGGCAGGCGCGATCGGACAGGTCCTTGTGCGAATCGAGGAAGCCGCGCAGCAGCGCATGCAGCGAGTCGGCAGTGAGCACCTGCGTGCTCAGTGCCTGCTCGACCTGCAGGTACAGCCGCGACATGTGGATGCCGCGCTTGTCCGGCCGGTTCAGATTGACGAAGGCGCCGACCCGCGCGCTGGCCCGCTGCACTTCGCCGTCACCGGCATCGAACAGCACCGGCACCTGGATATCGGCCATGCCGACCCAGTCCAGCGCACCGGCAAGATGCGGCTGCGCGTGCACGGCAACGTCGGGGAGAAGGCGGGCGGTATTTTCCTGGTTCGGCATCGTGGGGTCCTGACATCGGCGATGTGCGTCGCCGCGAAGCAGACAATCTTGGGGCAGGCAGGTCACCGTGCAATAGTGGTGTGACGGAAACGCTGCGTCTCAGCTCGACTCGGCCAGTTGCCGGCGCCACGCGCGGGCAGCCTGCCACGCATGCAGCGCAGTAGCCAGCCCGGTGCGCGGCTGTCCCGCCTGCAACACGGCCAGTGCATCGTCAGTATGTGCCGCGCGCTGTGCCAATTGGTTGCCATGACGCGATTCCAGCGCGCGAAACACGCTGAGCGGCCCCGCCAGCGCAGCCGACTCGCGCCAGCTGGCCAGCAGATCGTCCAGCTGCGCCTTGACCGCCTGCTGCCGCGCTTCGCCGGGTACGCGCAGTTGCGCGCGACTCAAGCCGTGCCGCGCCAGTCGGGCCATCGGCAACGGCAGGCGATCGCGCTCGGCGTCCTGCTCCAGCCGCAACAGCGCGTACAGCAGGTGATTGAGGGTGGCGACCCGCACCGCCTGCGCAGGCGACGCCTCGCTGCCATACCACCAACCGGTTTCCAGCGTGGCCAACGCGCCGTGCAATGGCATCGCGGCATCGAGCTGGGCGGAGAAATCCGCGGCAGTGCCCTGCTCCAGCTGGGCCATCGCGGCAAGCACCGGCGCGACCCAGAGGTCGCTGGCGATGGCGTGCGCACGCTCGTCGTCAAACAGTACCTGGGTCAGCGGATGACGCCCGCCGCTGGCGGCCGCACCGGCCAGTTCCTCGGCCCACCAGTTGAGCTTGGCCGCGGCCACCTGCGGCTCGCGGATGCCGTAGGCGGCGCCGAGCAGTTCCTGCTCCAGCGCCGCCAGCGCAACGTGACCGGGATAACGCCGGCCGTCGACGAACACCAGCGCAATGCGCTGCTGCGGCTGCACCGCCAGCCACTTGTCGATGAAGCCCTGCAGCACGGCATGTTGTTCGACCAGCTCGATCATGCGGCGACCGGCTGCAACTGCAACAGCGCGGCCAGTTCGGCCGGATGAGCCAGCACCTTGTCGGCACCCCAGGCATACGGGTCGCCACCGTCGAGATAACCCCAGCTCACCGCCACCGTGTATAGCCCGGCAGCCGCGCCGGCCTGGATGTCGCGCAGGTCGTCGCCAACGAACAGGCAATGCGCCGGTTCCACGCCGGCACGTTCGCAAGCCAGCAGCACCGGCGCCGGATCGGGTTTCTTCACCGGCAACGTATCGCCGGACACCACCGCGCTGGCGCGACTGGCCCAGCCGATGCGGCTGACCAGTTCGTCGGTGAGGAACGCCGCCTTGTTGGTGACGATGCCCCAGCGCAGGCCGTGTGCCTCGATCCGTGCCAGCAGGTCGTCGACGCCATCGAATGTCTGTGTCTGCTGCGCCATCACGTCCTGATACAGCTGCAGGTAACGCGGCGTCAGCGCTTCCAGCGCAGCTTCGCCGCGCTCGGCAAACGCACAGCGCAGCACGGCGCGCGCACCGCGCGAAACCACCTCGCGCACCGGCGGATAGGGCGGCGGCGCAATGCCCTCTTCCGCACACTGCGCGACCAGCGCGGCGTACAGGTCGGGGGCACTGTCGAGCAAGGTGCCGTCCAGATCGAACAGCACGCCCTGGATGTTTTGCGGGAGCGGTCTCATGCGGGCTTGTGCGCGCTGAGCACGTAATTGACTGCCGTGATCTTGCTCAGCCAGGCCTTGCGATTGAGCGGGTTGTAACCCAGTCCGGAGACATCCTCCAGTTCCAGCCCGGCATGGCGCAGCAGGCGGCCCAGCTCGGACGGCTTCAGAAACTGCGCGTAGTGATGGGTACCACGCGGCAGCATCCGCATCACGTATTCCGCACCCACGATCGCCGCGCCAAATGCGGCCGGCGTACGGTTGATGGTGGACATGAACAGGCGACCACCGGGCTTCAGCATCGCGGCCAGATCATTCACCAGCGCGACCGGATCGGGTACGTGTTCGATCAATTCCATGCAGCACACCACGTCGAAGCTGGCCGGCTCGGCGACGGCCAGATCGGCCGAGGACTGCACGCGGTAATCGACACTGAGGCTCGACTCGTGCAGGTGCAGCTTCGCGATCTCGATCACCTTTTCGCCGAGATCGATGCCGGTGACCCTGGCACCGGCGCGTGTCAACGCCTCGCTCAACAGGCCGCCACCGCAACCGACGTCGGCAACCTTCGCACCACGCAGGTCGGCGCGCGCCGCGACGTAGGCCGCGCGCACCGGGTTGAGATCGTGCAGCGGGCGCGATTCGCCATCCGGATCCCACCAGCGCGCCGCCAGACTGCCGAAGCGGGCAATTTCTTCGGGGCTTACGTTTTTTGGGGAGTCCGAGGGACTCGCATTCGTGGTCTGCATCGTCGGATCCTCAAGCGGCAGCATGGAGTCTAGTGCGCCTGCCATTCGTACACCGTGACATCCCAACCGCCGCCGACATGGGCCGGGTCGCTGTGCGCGATCGCGGTTGCCTCGACCAGGTTCGCGGCGTGCAGCAGGTACGCTCCACCGGACTTGTCGCTGAACCCGCCGGAAAGTTCCACCTGGCCCTGCTCCCGCAAGCCGTCCAGAAAAGCGAGATGCAAAGGAATCACTGCCGGATCGAGATGCGGCAGGCGCATGAGCAACACCAGATAACGGTTCATCGAAGGCTCCGACTCAGGCCGCGGCGATGCGTTCGCGCCAGGCGCGTGTCTTGTCCATGATCACGGCAATGTCGACGCCGATCAGCTCGCGTGCGGCCAGCTTGCGCTTGCCGGCAATCCACACGTCGCTGACCTGATGGCGGCCGGTCGCGTAGACCAGCTGCGAGATGACCTGGAACATCGGCTGGGTTTCCAGATCGCTCAGCCGCACGGCTGCGAAGTCGGCCTGCTTGCCGACTTCGATCGAGCCGATCTTCGCTTCCAGCCCGATCGCCTTCGCGCCATTGAGCGTGGCGGCACGCAGTGCAAACGCCGCATCGAACGCCGCCGCATCACCGGCCACGGCTTTCGCCAGCAGCGCGGCGGTGCGCATCTCGCCGAACATGTCCAGATCGTTGTTGGAGGCGCAGCCGTCGGTGCCGAGCGCCACGTTGACGCCGGCCGCGCGCAGCTTCTCCGCCGGGCAGAAACCGGAGGCCAGCTTGAGGTTGGATTCCGGGCAATGCACCACCGACACGCCAGCAACGGCGCAGGCGGCGATCTCGCCATCGGTCAGCTGGGTCATGTGCACCGCGATCAGGCGGTCGTTGACCAGACCGAGTTTCTGCAGCCGCTGGAACGGACGCAGGCCGCTCTTGGCCTTTTCATCCTCGACCTCGTGCGCGGTCTCGTGCGTGTGCAGATGCACCGGGATGTCGAGCTGGTCGGACAGCACGCGGATGCGCTCGAAGCTCTCGTCCGACACCGTGTACGGCGCATGCGGTGCGAAGGCCGTGCTGATCAGGCCGTCGCCGAGAAAGCTGTCGTGCACTTCGCCGGCACGCTCGAAGTATTCGTCCTGGCTCTTCGCCCATGCAGTCGGGAACTCGATCACCGGCAGGCCGACCACCGCACGGAAACCCATGCGCCGATAGGTCGCGCCGATCACGTCGGGGAAGAAGTAGTTCTCGTTGGCGCAGGTGGTGCCGCCGCGCAGCATCTCGGCCACCGCCAGCTCGACGCCGTCGCGCACGAATTCCGGCCCGATCACCCTCGCCTCGGCCGGCCAGATGTGCTGCTGCAGCCACACCATCAGCGGCAGGTCGTCGGCCAGGCCGCGCAACAGGGTCATCGGGTTGTGCGTATGACTGTTGATCAGGCCCGGGATCAGTGCGTGCTCGGTCAGCTCGACGCGTTCGCGCGGTGCGTAGGCGGCACGCGCGTCGGTGATCGACAGCAGCGCGACGATGCGGTCGTCCTGCACCACCACCGCATGATTCTCCAGCACCACCGCGTGCGGCTCGACCGGCACGACCCAGCGTGCCTCGATCATCAGGTCGACGGGCTGCGGTGTCGTCGGACTCATCATCAACTCTCGCTCTGTCGGTTTGGATACGACCAGTTTGTATACGACCGGTTGATATGCGACATGGGGCGGTACCTCGCGGTGGCCGCCCCATGCCTTGGATCGTCAGCGTTGGCTCGATTGCCTTTGACCGTCACCCCGGCGCAGGCCGGGATGACGGTATGGCAAGGCCGCGCGCAAGCGCGCGGGCCAATACGTCATTTCACGCGGCTGTCGTACTCGCCGGTGCGGGTATCGACCTTGATGACTTCGTCCTGGTTGACGAACAGCGGCACGCGCACCACGGCACCGGTCTCCAGCGTGGCCGGCTTGCCGCCACCGCCGGAGGTATCGCCGCGTACGCCCGGATCGGTCCCGACGATCTTCAGCTCGACGAATTTCGGCGGCTGCACCGCGACGATGGCGCCGTTGAACAGGGTGATCACGCATTCTTCCTCACCCTTCAGCCACTTCCATGCGTCACCCATCGCGGCCAGCGTCGCCGGCACCATCTCGAAGGTTTCCATGTTCATGAAGTGCCACAGCCGATCCTTGCCGAGGCCATCGATGAAGGAAAGCTGCATGTCGGTGTCGGTGACATCCGCCTCTTCGAACGAGTCGCTGGACTTCAGCGTCTGCTCGGTGGTGCGGCCGTCCTTCAGGTTGCGGATGCGGATGCGGGTGAACGCCTGGCCCTTGCCCGGCTTGACGAAGTCCGCTTCGGTGATGACCCATGGGTCGCCGTTGTGAAGGATCTTCTTGCCCGTTTTGACATCGTTGAGGCCAAGGGTCGCCATGCGCTATCTGCTCCGGAGTCGTTTTCGCCCGAGGGGCGGCTAAAATGGGGGTCTGTCACGGGCATCACGGCCCGCTTCAAGGCCAGACATGATAACCGCAAGCCCCCATTTCCGCCTATCGCCCACCGCGCCCGACTGGCGCGATTTGTGGCGGGACGCCATCACCGATGCCGGCGAACTGTTGCAGGCGGTAGGCCTGGGTCACCGCGCCGACCTGCTGCCGGCGGATGACGCCGGCTTTGCCTTGCGCGTCCCCCGCGGCTTCGTGGCGCGGATGCGCCGCAACGACCCGAACGACCCGTTGCTGTTGCAGGTGCTGCCGCAACGTGCCGAACACGATCACGCCGAGGGCTTCACGGTCGACGCCGTGGGCGACATGGCGGCCAGGGCCGGGCAAGGCTTCCTGCACAAGTACGACGGCCGCGCCTTGCTGATCGCCAGCGGCAGCTGCGCAGTCAACTGCCGCTACTGCTTCCGTCGGCACTTCCCCTACGGCGAGGAGATCGCCGCAGCCGCACAGTGGCGCGACGCGCTGGCCCGGCTCAAGGCCGACCCGTCGATTCGCGAGCTGATCCTGTCCGGTGGTGACCCGCTGGCACTGGCCACGCCCAAGCTGGAGGAGCTGACGCGTGGTCTGGCCGGGCTGCCCCGGGTGATTCGCCTGCGCATCCACACCCGCCTGCCGGTGGTGCTGCCCGAACGGATCGACGAGGCCTTCATCAACTGGCTGGACGCGCTTCCCCTGCAGAAAGTGGTGGTGCTGCACGCCAATCACGCCAATGAATTCGACGCCGGCGTGGACGCGGCATGCACGAGACTGCGCGGGGCCGGCGTCACCCTGCTCAACCAGTCGGTGCTGCTGCACGGCGTCAACGACGATGTCGATACACTGGTGGGGCTGTCCGAGCGGATGTTTGCCGCCGGCGTGCTGCCCTACTACCTGCATCAACTGGATCGGGTTCAGGGCGCCGCCCACTTCGAGGTCGGCGACGGCGTTGCACTGGAATTGCAGCAGGCCTTGCAGGCGCGCCTGCCGGGCTATCTGGTGCCCAGGTTCGTACGCGAGGTCGCCGGCGATGCCGCCAAACGGCCACTTTGAGCGCGCCCGGCCCTGCCACGGTGCCGCTTTGGCTGGCGGCCGGTGGCGGAATCCGCTACAAACACGTATTGCCACCGACCATGTGAATCCCCCCCTCACGCCAGTACCGACCCACGGACCACGTCGCACCCCATGAAAAAAGATTTCGTCATCAAGATCCTGTTCGTCGAGAATTCCCTCGAGGAAGCCGAACAGATCATCAGCCTGTTGCGCAACAGCGGTATCGCCGTGCGTCCGGCGCGCGCCACCAACCTCGAGCAGTTGCAGGCTGCGGTGAACGAACTGGAACCCGACGTGGTGATGTTCGACCCGGCGGTCACCAGCCTCAACCTGGAAGAGGCGATGAGAGTGCTGGAGGCCTACGGCCGCGATTTCGCCCTGATCGGCCTGGTCGGCAACATGGACAACGAACTGGTGGCCGACCTGTTCGTGCATGGCGCTCGCGGCGTCGCCACACGCAGCCACCCGAAACAGCTGATCGCCGTGCTGAAGCGCGAATTCGAGTCGCTGCACACGCGGCGCCAGGTGCGCTGGCTGCATACGGCGCTGCGCGAGACCGAGCGCCGCTGCGATGCGCTGCTCGATTCCTCCACCGATGCCATCGCCTATGTCCACGAAGGCATGCACGTACGCGCCAACCAGGCCTACCTCGACACCTTCGGCTACGAAAGCTTCGACGATCTGCTCGGGTTGCCGTTGCTGGACATGATCGATGCGGCGAATGCCGACGAAATGAAGACCTTGCTGAAGGGCCAGGCACACCAGGGCAAGTTCCCTGCCCAACTCACGCTGCGCGCACGGCGTGCCGACGAGAGCCGCTTCGACGCCACCGTCGAGTTCGCCCCGGCCACGTTCGAGGGCGAACGCTGCCTGCAGATCGTGTTCCGCCGACAGATGATCGACCCGGCCGTGCTGGAACAACTGCAGCGCGACCCGGTCACCGGTCTTTACAACCGCCAGCACATGCTGGCCTGCGTGGACGACGCCGTGACCGCGGCGGCCAAGGGCAAGAAGGGCCAGTCCTTGCTGCTGATCGAGCCCGACAACTGGGCTTCGCTGGTCAGTGGCATCGGCCTGGGCAAGGCCGACGAATTGCTGGCCGGCTTCGCCGACCGCATCCGCATGCTGCTCGGCGCCGAGGATCTTGCCGGCATGCTCGCCGAGCATACGCTGGGCGTGGTGCTGGATTCGCGCTCCGACGAGGCGATCCGCGAATGGATCACCAAACTGCAGCACAGCATCAGCAGCGAGATCTTCGATGCCGGCACGCGCTCGATCACGGTCACCGCCAGCGTCGGCGGCAGCCTGCTGGGCGAGAAGAACGCCAATGCCGAGACTCTGCTCAACCAGGCCAGCCATGCCTTGCGCAGCGCGCAGAACCTGGGCGGCAGCCAGGTGGAACTGCACGATCCGGCCGCGCGCGAGAAGGCCGACGAAGAGCGTGACCGCTACTGGCTGGACTTGCTGCAGCAGGCATTGGCCAACAACGGCCTGGTGCTCTATCACCAGCAGACAATCAGCCTGCAGGATGCCGAAGGCGAGTTTTCGGAAATCCTGCTGCGCATGAACGGTCCGCAGGGCGAGGTGCTGCCCGGCTTCTTCATGCCGATCGCCGAGAAGCACAACCTCACCGGCGCGATCGACCGCTGGGTGATCGACCAGGCCATCCGCGTGCTGAAGGCGCGTGAACCGCAGGCCCAGCCGACCACGTTCTTCATCAAGCTCACCGCGGCCTCGCTGCAGGACGACACGCTGATACCGTGGCTGGCCGAACGGCTGGGTGCGACCAGGCTGAAGCATGGCCACCTGGTGTTCGAAATGACCGAGAGCAAGGTGATGACCCTGTTGCGTCCGGCGCAGGAGTTCGTCAACGCGTGGAAGAAGCTCGGCGGCAGCTTTGCGCTGGAGCAGTTTGGCTCCGGCCTGAACTCGTTCCAGTTGCTCAATCACATCGACGCGGACTACCTCAAGATCGACCGCAGCCACATGGCCGATCTGCCGCAACACTCGGACAGCCAGAAGAAGGTGGCCGAGATCTGCCAGCAGGCACACGGCATGAAGCGGCAAACCATCGCCGAATGGGTCGAGGATGCCACCAGCACGTCGCTGCTGTTTGCCTGCGGCGTGGACTTCGTGCAGGGCAACTTCCTGCAGGTGCCGCAACGGCTCGAATGAATCCTCGTGTCACCGCACAGCAAAAAGCCCGCGGATCGCTCCGCGGGCTTTTTTCAACCTGCTGCCGAAAGGACTTACTCGGCGGCGGCAGCCGCAGCGGCCTTCGCGTCCGCCTTGGCAGCCGCGGCGGCGGCGATGTCTTCCTTGATGCGGGCGGCCTTGCCTTCCAGGCCACGCAGATAATACAGCTTGGCGCCGCGCACCTTGCCCTTGCGCTTCACCGTCACCGACTCGATCTGCTGGCTGTGCGCCTGGAACACGCGCTCCACGCCGGTACCGTGCGAGATCTTGCGCACCGTGAAGGCCGAATGCAGGCCGCGGCTGCGCTTGGCGATGACGATGCCCTCGAACGCCTGCACGCGCTCGCGGTTGCCTTCCTTCACCTTGACGTTGACCACCACGGTGTCGCCGGGGCCGAAGTCCGGCAGCTGGCGGGTGATCTGCTCGGATTCGAACTGTTCAATGATCTTGTTCATGGCGCACCTGTCGGTTCACTTTTGCGATATCAAGGCTGCGACCGTCACTCGGCCGCATCGTCTTGCCGTGTCGACTGCCCGGAGGCATGTTCACGGCGAAATTCATCCAGCAACGCCCGGGATGCCGCATCCAGACCACGCTGTGACAACAAGTCCGGGCGGCGCAACCAGGTTCGTCCCAGCGATTGCTTGAGGCGCCAGCGGGCAATCGCCGCATGGTCACCGGACAGCAACACTTCCGGCACATCACCCAGTGCGTCATGCACCGGTTTTCCATAATGCGGACAGTCCAGCAGGCCATCCGAGAACGAATCCTGCTCGGCCGACTGTGCGTCGTTCAACGCACCGTCCTGCAAGCGCCCCACCGCGTCGATGATCACCGCGGCGGCGAGCTCGCCGCCGGACAGCACATAATCGCCGATGGAGAGCTCCTCGTCGATCTCGTGCGCCAGCAGACGCTCGTCCACACCT
>DATNGL010000075.1:0-8147 GCA_035605895.1 Rhodanobacter sp. | reverse complement strand
GACTTCATCCGCAGGATTGCCGCGCATGCGCCTTGCCTTCGTCGCCAGCGATACCAGCGTTGCCCAGCAGGCGCGCCGCAAGCTGGTCGAGCGCTATGGTGATGTCCCGGCCGAACAGGCCGAGCTGATCGTGGCGCTCGGCGGTGACGGCTTCATGCTGCGCACCCTGCATGCCTGGCGTGCGCTGGAGGTGCCGGTGTATGGCATGAAGCTGGGGCGGGTCGGTTTCCTGATGAACAAGCATCGCCTCGAGGGCCTGCCCGAGCGGATCGCGCTGGCGCATACCGCGTCGTTGTTTCCGCTGCAGATGCGGGTTACCGACGCGGCGGGCGTGGAGCATGCAAGGCTTGCCTTCAACGAGGTTTCATTGCTGCGCCAGAGCAACCAGGCTGCGCATCTGGAGGTGCGGCTCAACGATGCGGTGAAACTGGCGACCCTGGTCTGCGACGGCGTACTGGTCTCGACCCCGGCCGGTTCGACCGCCTACAACCTGTCCGCGCACGGCCCGATCCTGCCGCTGGACGCCAACGTGCTGGCACTCACCCCGATCAGTCCGTTCCGCCCGCGCCGCTGGCGCGGCGCGATCCTGCCGCATCGCACCGAGGTGATCCTGCGCGTGCTCGATCCGGCCAAGCGTCCGGTCAGCGCCACGGCCGATTTCCATGAAGTGCGCGACGTGCGTACGGTGTCGATCCGGCAATCCGGCGATCAGGGCGTGCGCCTGCTGTTCGATCCGGAACACAACCTGGAACAGCGCATACTGGACGAGCAGTTTGCGGCGGAGTGACGGCTGAGGAGCGACGGTTGAGGAACGAGTGCATGAGGAGTGAGCAGTGAGAGAAAGCCGGTTCCGATCCTTACTCTCTTTTCCCGCGCCCCATCACTCAGTTCTCGCTCAATGCGGTAGATTCGCAGCATGACCCAGACAGCCGCCCACGCCCCTGATTCGCCCGCCGACAATCGTCTGGTCGTGGCGATCTCCTCGCGCGCGCTGTTCGACCTCGGCGACAGCCATGCGCTGTTCGAACGCGAAGGCCTCGACGCCTACCGTTCGTTCCAGATCGAGCACGAGGACGAGATCCTCCGGCCCGGCGTGGCGTTCCCGCTGGTGCAGAAGCTGCTCGGCCTCAACAAGCTGGCCGGCGACGTGCCGCCGGTCGAGGTGATCCTGCTGTCGCGCAACTCGGGCGATACGGGCCTGCGCATCTTCAACGCGATCCAGCACTACGGCCTGGAAATCAGCCGCGCCGCGTTCACCAGCGGCGCGCCGACCTCCGACTACATCGCCCCGTTCAAGGCCGACCTGTTCCTGTCGGCGAATGCCGAGGACGTGGGCCGCGCACTGGCGGCCGGCGTGGCCGCGGCCACCATCCTGCCCAGTACCGCGCCGCCGCGCGCCAGCGAACAGTTGCGCATCGCCTTCGATGGCGATGCGGTGATCTTCGGCGACGAAGGCGAACGGGTGTCGCGCGAGGAAGGTCTGGAAGCCTTCCACCGCAGCGAGACCGAGCATGCGGGCGAACCGCTGTCGGTGGGGCCGTTCCGTGGCTTCCTGACGGCGTTGCATCGTTTGCAGACCGCGTTTCCCGCCGAGGATTCGCCGATCCGCACCGCCCTCGTCACCGCGCGCTCGGCACCGGCGCACAAGCGCGTGATCCTGACCCTGCGCCGCTGGGGCGTGCGCATCGACGAGGCGCTGTTCCTGGGCGGGCGCGACAAGGGCCCGTTCCTCGACGCGTTCGGCGCCGACATCTTCTTCGACGACTCGCCGGCGAACGTGGAGTCCGCGCGCAAGCACGTGGCGACCGGGCATGTGCCGCACGGGGTGAGCAATCGTTGACGGGGCTGCAGGCTTTCCGGGTGACGCTTGTCACTGGTCGTGGCGGTGGTCTGGGCATAAGGTGGCCACCTGTCCAGGCGGAGCACCGGCATGAGCATGAACCATCGTGATCCCGATCGTCCGTATCGTCGCCGCTACCGGGTCTTTCCCGCCCTGGTCGTGATTGCCTTCGGCGCGTTCTTCCTGTTGGACAACCTCGGCTACGACCTGGACTTCTTCCGCCAGAACAACTGGTGGGCGTGGTTGATCCTGCTCGCCGCCGTGGCGCCGTTGCTCGAAGCCGTGCAGCGCTTTCGAGACGTCGGGACGATCGACGGCGGAGTGCTGCACTTTCTGTTGTCGGCGGCCGCCATCGTCATGGTGGCGCTGATGTTCATCCTGTCGCTGTCGTGGCAGGTGTGGTGGCCGGTGTTCGTGATCTACGGCGGGCTGTGCATGCTGGTGCGCAACGGGAGGAATACGCCGGACGATACGGTCCCGTAACGGGATGGGCGGGGCTCCAGGCGTGCCACCGCTCAGTGCACGTAGTTGATCGCGATCACCGGGGTGATCGTGGTCGGCGTGTGGCAACCGGCGATTACCCGGGTGCCGAACAACACACCCAGGTTGGCGCGCCAGCTGTATTCGATCGCGGGCGCAAAGCCGAACGCTTCACTGGAGCCCGTGCTTCGACGAATGTACGCATCGCCGTAGCCGGGCAGCACCACGCCGTCCACGCGGGTGCCGTGGTTGCGGCGCCAGGTGAGGTCGAATGCCAGCACCCAGCGTCGGCTCAGGCTGTATTCCCAGGCCGCATTGACGAGGAGCGAGTTGCCGGGTCTGGCGTGGCCGCGAAAGCCGTTCGGCGTGCCGTAGACGCTGACGTCCTCGACGTGCGCGTTGCCGGAAACGGACTGCGCCACGTTCAGGCGCATGCGCAGGATGCGGCCGTTCGCCAGCCAGAAATACGTCTGCGTGTTGAGCTGCAGCGTCGTGGTGGTGGCGCCGCTGCCGAGACCGTCACCGGGCCGGTTGCCCAGCCGGTCGTGTTTTCCGCTCGGCAGCGTTTGCTGCAATTGCAGCGAGATCGTCGGCAGCGAACTGCCCTCATGGTATTCGGTGAGCCGGTATTGCGCCTGCACGCTGACGTCGCCCAGCCCGATGCCGGAACTGTCCCCCGCGCCATCCGTCCGGTTGTAGCCCAGCACGGGAGTCAGGCCGACCGTCAGCCGGTCGGTGAGTCCGTAGAGCATGTAGGTGAGCGAGCCGAAACCGTCCGCATGCGGCGAGGATACGTCGTAGAGATAGGGCTCGATCAGGAAATGGCCGCGGGGCAGGGTCGCGGCCGAATTCGCCAGCATCGGGCCGGTCCACCATGCGTCGTCCAGCGACTGGCGCAGTGGTGGCGATGGCGGCACGGTTTCAGCGAGCGCTGTCGGATCCCCTGCGGTCCGAGCCCAGGCAACCGGTGACAGCAAGATGCCGGCCAGCGCGCAGCAAAAGGCGAAGCATCGTCGTCGCGGCGACATGATTTTTGCCAATGGCATCTCCATTACCCCGTTCCTCGGTTCCGCCATACGATCCGTTCCTCGCATCGCCATGGCCATCCGTTTCTTGCTCAGATCCGGTGCCAGCCTTCAAATCCGGTGAACATCGCCGCGGCAATCAGCAGGCCGCCCACGCAGCGCGTCGCCATCATTCCGGATGCCGGCTTGCCCTGCAGCCAATGCCGGGCGCGATCGGCCATCAAGGCCACGCTGCCGTAAACGCAAAGCTGGTTGATCGCGATGATCAGCCACATGACCAGCGCCTGCAGCCAGATCAGGCCGTATTCCGGGCGCAGGAACTGCGGGAAGATCGCCAGCATGAACAGGTAGGCCTTGGGGTTGAGCAGGGCGGTCAGCATGCCCTGGCGAAAGGTCGCCGCGCGCGAGCGCAGCCGGGTGTCCGGGTGCAGGCCGAACGAGGATTCGCTGCGCATCAGCGAGATGCCGATCCAGGCGATGTACAGCGCGCCGGCCAGCAGCAGGGCATTGAACATGCCGGGGATCAGCTTGATCAGCACGCTGATGCCCAGCGCCGTCATCAGTACATGGCAGACCCCGCCGGCGATGATGCCGGCCACGGCGGCCATGCCGCGGCCGCGCCCGCCGGCCAGCGCGCTGCCCATGACGAAGGCCATGTCCAGGCCCGGCAGCACCACGATGCCGAAGACCAGGGCGAAGAACAGCCACAGCTGTTCGTAGTGGATCATGGCGATACCCCGGCGGTCGTGTCGGGCAGCCAGCGCAGGCGCGAGCGCGGGGTCGGGTCCATCACCACGCGCTCCGGCGCGCCGCGCAAGAGGCCGCCTGCCGCCAGCGACGTTTCGACCGAGGTCAGGATCGGCGCGAGTTGCCGATCCAGCGTGGTCTCGTCCCTGCTCACGCCGAGCCAGACCAGGAACGGCCCATCCGTGCGGATCGGCAATTGCGGAAAGTTGTTCGGCACCTCCAGCGACACCAGCACGCCGGCCGGATGCACGCCGTCGATGCGGTAGGCGGCAAACGCCGCTTCGGCCTGCTTCGCAAATGCGTCCTCGCTGCCTTTCTTCACCGCGAAGATCTGCGCCACCACGATGCCACGCGCGCCATCCTCCTCGGTCACCGGATCGACGGCCGGCAGCACCGTGATGCCTTGGTCCGGATGCAGCGGGCGCAGCAGCATCACGTTGTCGCTGTCCGGCAGGATCGCGTTGACCTTGATCCGGTGTTCCCGCCACAGCGGGCCGTAGTAGAACGCCGCGTTGACGATCGGGCGCGCGTTGATGTCGTGGAAGCCACGCAGCCAGGTGAAGCGGTTCGGCCGGCCGCGCTCGGTGAACTGGCCGAACACCATCGCGCCGAGCTGCTCGAAGGCTTCCGGAAAATACGTGTCGAAGTATTTGACGAAGTGTGCCAGCTCGCCGTCGCTGGTGACGTAGCGGCGGAATTCGACGACCTGGTAATCCTTCAGGTGTTGCACGCTTTGCATGGTGGAAGCCTCGTTGACGGGTTTGCCCTGCACGGGGACCGCCACGCCGAACGCAAGCCACGCAGCGAGGCCCGGAAGCAAGGATTTGAAGTACGACATGTGATGTCCCCGGCCTGATCAGTGATTGGCGCGAGTCACGTTAGAGGTAATACAGGGCAAAATTCGCCCTGATTGATTGCTACCATCGCCACCCATGGCCAAGCCCACCACCCGCGTGCTGGCAGTGCTCGACCTGCTGCAAAGCCACGGCCGCATGAGCGGCCCGGAACTGGCGCGGCGGGTCGGCGTCGACGTGCGCACGCTGCGGCGTTACATCGTGATGCTGGAAGACCTGGGCATTCCGCTGACCACCGAGCGTGGCCGCCACGGTGCCTACATGCTGGTCGCCGGATTCAAGCTGCCGCCGATGATGTTCACCAACGACGAGGCGGTGGCGCTGTCGGTGGGCATGGTGGCGGCACGCGGGCTGGGCCTCGCCGAGGCCGCGCCGGCGGTGGAAAGCGTGCAGGCCAAGCTGGCCCGGGTGATGCCCGATGGCCTGAAGCGCCACGTGCGCGCGATCGCCGATACGGTCAGGGTCGATCTGCTGCCGTCTACGAATACCCCGGCCAGCAACGCCGCGCTGATCGCGCTGACCACGGCGGCGCAGGCGCAGCAGCGGGTGCGCATGAGCTACGACTCGGCACAGGGCAGCCACACCGAACGGGAGTTCGATCCGTACGGCCTGGCCTGGCGCGCCGGTGCCTGGTACGCGCTGGGCATGTGCCATCTGCGTGGCGGATTGCGTTCGTTCCGGCTGGACCGGATGGGCGCGGTGACCTTGCTGGAGCAGCATTTCGAGCGGCCGGCGGGTTTCGATGCGCTGGAGCAGTTGGTGCAAGGCATCGCCGGCATGCCGCGAGGCCGCGACATCGAGGTGCTGCTGCACACCGACCTGCCGACGGCGCGCCGTGCCTTTTCGCTCGCCTTCGGCCTGCTGGAGCCGCTGGATACCGGCGTGTTGTTGCGCAGCAGCGCCGACGACCTGGCCTGGTTCGCCCGCCAGCTTGCCGGCGTGCCGTTCGACTTCGAGATACGTACGCCCGTGGAGTTGCGCACCGAGCTTGCGCTCTGCGCTGCGCGTCTGCAGGCCCTGGCCCGCTGACGTCAGATCATCCGCATGCGCTTCCACCAGCGGGTGACCTTGTCCTCGCGCACGAAGGTGAACAGGCCGGCGCCGAGGATGATCGCGATGCCGACAGCCATCGGCCAGTCCAGCCGGTCGTGGAAAACGAGGTAGCCCAGCAGCACGGCCCACAGCATCTGGCTGTACTGGGTGGGCGCGACGTGGTTGGCCGGTGCCAGCCGGGTGGCCAGCATCAGCAGCACCGAGCCCAGCGCCGAAAGCAGGCCGTAGCCGAGCAGCAGTGCCCACTGGCCCGGCTGCGGCCAGCGGAAGTCGGCCATCATCAGCATGCCGGATACCAGCATCGAGCCGATGATGCCGGCGCCGAACAGGCTGACGCGCTTTTCATGCGGGCCGGCCAGGCGCAGCGCGATCATCGACACCGCTCCGGCAAGGCCGCAGATGATCGCGGCCAGATGGCCGATGCCGAGCGCGCGGAAGCCCGGCCGCAGTACCACCAGCACACCGATGAAGCCGGCCACCACGGCCGACCAGCGGCGCCAGCCGACGTGCTCGTGCAACACCAGCACCGACAGGATGGTGACGAAGATCGGCAGCAGGAAGATCAAGGCGAACGCCTCGGCCATCGGCAGCGCAGTGAAGGCGATCACCGCAGCGATGCTGCCGACCGCGCTGGCCCCTGCGCGCACCAGGTACAGGCCCTGGCGCTGGGCCAGCGCGGCGTCGCGCCAGCGATCGCCGCGGCCCTTGATGAACGGCAGCGCGGTGAGGCCCAGTGCGGCGCCAAAGAACACCGCCTCATAGGCTGGCAGGGAACCGCGCAGTGATTTCACGAAGGCATCGCTGAACGCATAGGCGGCAAACGCCATGAAGCCGAGCAGTACGCCTTTGAACATGGGATTCCGGGAGGGGTCGGGGCAGTGAGTTCGGATCGGAGGTGCGGCCCTGGCCTCGGCCTGCACCCCGTTCCCGCGCTACAATACCCGTTTTATCGCGTCGCTTTCCGGAGCTTCCATGGCTGTCAGCCTGAATCCGCTTGATCTGTACGATGTCCGTTCCCTGCTCACCGACGAAGAGCGCATGGTGCAGGACACCGTCGGCCGCTTCGTCGACGAACGCGTGTTGCCGATCATCGGCGACTGCTTCGACCAGGCGCGCTTCCCGAAGGAGCTGATCCCCGAAATCGCCGCGCTCGGCCTGCTCGGCGCGACGATTCCGGAAGAGTACGGCGGTGCCGGCATGAACGGCGTCAGCTACGGCCTGATCTGCCAGGAACTGGAGCGCGGCGATTCCGGCCTGCGCAGCTTCGCCTCGGTGCAGAGCTCGCTGTGCATGTATCCGATCTACGCCTATGGCAGCGAGGAGCAGAAAAAGCACTACTTGCCGCAGATGTCGGCCGGCGAGGTGATCGGCTGTTTCGGCCTGACCGAACCGCACGGCGGCTCCGATCCGGCCAACATGAAGACCCACGCGAAGAAGGACGGCGGCGACTGGGTCATCAACGGCGCCAAGATGTGGATCACCAACGGCAACCTCGCGCACATCGCGATCGTGTGGGCGCAGACCGGGGACGGCATCCAGGGCTTCGTGGTGCCGACCGACGCGGCCGGCTTCAAGGCGCAGGAAATCCACAAGAAGATGAGCCTGCGCGCCTCGGTCACCAGCGCGCTGTTCTTCGACAACGTGCGTGTGCCGGACAGCGCGCGACTGCCCAACGTGAAGGGCTTGAAGGGTCCGCTGGGCTGCCTCACGCAGGCGCGCTACGGCATCACCTGGGGGCCGATCGGCGCCGCGCAGGCCTGCCTCAAGGAAGTGCTCGACTACACGAAGGAGCGCATCCTGTTCAATCGCCCGCTCGCCTCCAACCAGGCCGTGCAGCTGAAGATGGCCGACATGGCCCGCCGCATCACCACCGCGCAGTTGCTGTCGCTGCAGCTGGGCCGGCTGAAGGATGCCGGCAAGATGCAGCCCACGCAGGTTTCACTGGCCAAGTGGAACAACTGCCGCATGGCGATCGACATCGCGCGCCAGTGCCGCGACATCCTCGGCGGTGCCGGCATCACCACCGAACACGGTGCGATCCGGCATGCGCTGAACCTGGAATCGGTGATCACCTATGAAGGCACCGAAACCGTGCACGAACTGGTGGTCGGCCGCGAGCTGACCGGCATCAACGCGTTCTGATCCCCC
>DATNGL010000074.1:0-6751 GCA_035605895.1 Rhodanobacter sp. | reverse complement strand
CTTAGGGCCTGGGGCCATCCGATTCTCAACCGTTCACGCTGAGCGTAGCCCGCGCAGCGGGCGGAGTCGAAGCGCCGCCAAGCGGTGGTCATGCCGGCATGTCCTTCGACTTCCTCGCTCCGCAAAGCTGTGGCCATCCATAGCCACTCCCCGCGTGCGGCCTTCGGCCTACGCTCAGAGCCTGCCCCGGACCTGGTCCGGTGACGAACGGGCTTAAGTTAAGTAAGTGCCATTTGTGGCCGATACCATATCGATCACCCACCGGCCAGGAAAGGATTCCGGCCGATCCGGGGCTGGCCGATCGCGTCAACGTGAGGCGCCCTGGATTCGATGAATATCCTTGCCGGAGGTTTTCAGCATGAGCTCGCCATCGCTGCAAGTCGCCGCCCTGGTACTGCTGATCGGTGTCCCGTTGGCGTTGCCTGTCGACGGGCAGGGCGCCGGCTCGGCACCGGTCGCCATCAATCCGCTCTACACGGCAGCCCCGGCGTCGCTGGGCACGGACCAGATCGCGTCCATGCAACAGCAACTGGCCGACTGGCCGCAGTTGGATCGCTATCGCGCCGACAACGCGCGGCTCGCGCCGCCTGCGCCCGGCACGGCGCGCGTGGTCTTCTTCGGCGACTCGATCACCGATGCATGGGGGCGTGCCAGGGGCACCAGGTTTTTCCCGGGCAAGCCCTACATCAACCGTGGCATATCGGGGCAGACCACGGCACAGATGGTGGTGCGTTTCCGGCAGGATGTGATCGATCTCCAACCGGCGGCGGTGGTCATTCTCGCCGGCACCAACGACATCGCCGGCAACACCGGTCTCGCCACCTTGCCGATGATGGAGGACAACTTTCGCTCCATGGTCGAACTGGCCCAGGCCAACCATATCCGCGTCATCCTCGCCTCGGTGTTGCCGACCAGTGGCTATCCCTGGCACCCGGGGCTGCGGCCGGCCGGCAAGGTGCGCGCGCTCAACAGCTGGCTCCGCGCCTACGCCGCGTCGCGCGGTGAAACGTATCTCGATTACTACGCCGCGCTGGCCAACGCGCACGGCGGCATGGACAAGCGTCTCGCCAGCGATGGCGTGCATCCGACGCCGGCCGGCTACGCCATCATGGCGCCGCTGGCGCAGCAGGCGATCGAACGGGCCCTCGCGCACTGAAAACCGCGTAAACCGGGACGGAGGAATTGAAACCGCCTCGCAGAGGCGCGGGGGCCATTCCTTTCCGGCTGCCGGATGGCTTACATGGTCGCGGACACGAACGGCACTCACTTGAGCGGAAGGCCCCGCTTTTCGTCATTCCTGCGCGGCGCTTTTCAACTCGAGCGCCTTCACCGCATCCAGCGTTTGCTGGACGTGCCTGGAAGGGCTGAGGCTGGAGTAGACGAAGCTGATCTTGCCCGACGGGGCGATCACGTACGAGGTGCGGTCCGACCAGCCGGGCCGCATCAGCAGCAGGGCGTCGTATTCCCCGGCGATCTTCGCACCCTCGTCGGCGGCGACCGGAAACTTGCCGCTGCAGTGATCGGCTTCCTTCGAGAACGCCGCCAACTCGTCGAGGTGGCCGGCGGTCACGCCGATCACGGTGGCATGTTCCGCCTTGAACTGGTCGATCGCCTGCGAGAACAGATGCGCCTCGACGTTGCAGCCGCTGGTGTGCGGAGCAGGGAAGAAATAGACCACCACCGGTCCCTTCTTGAGCGCATCGGCAAGGTGGAACGTGAAGGGCTGGCCGCCCAGATAGGCCGGTGCCGTGAAATCGGGTGCCTGCGCGCCGGCTTTCAGCGCAGCGAAAGCCGGCATCGCGACGATGGCGGTACCCACGAGAGTAAGCGTGGCGAGCTTCATCAACGATTTCATGGCGGGGTTCCTGGGGAGGGGTGGGGATCTGCAAGCGTTATACGCCGGAACCGAGGGAATGGATGCCATGCAGATCCATCGCAGGATCGGCGTGCGCCATCCCAAGGCCGGGGCGTCAGGATCCGTTCCCGGATGAAGCGGCCGTCGCCTCGGCGCGGATCAGCCACAGTTCGCCGCGGCGGGCCGGCGGCAGGCCACTGAGCAGGGCGAACCCGCGTGCGAGCAGCCGCACGGCCCAACCCAGCTTGCGCACGCGGCGGAACGGGCTGGACACCGCGCGTTCGGCACGGATCGTGAAGCCCGCCTCCTGCAATGCCTTTTCAAGTACCCAGGGGCTGAGCGGGGTGATGTGGCCCTGCTCGCGGTAGTCGACATCGCGGAACCACTGGAACTGGCCGCTGCGCAGGAACAACGCCTGCGACACCGGGTTGGCGATGTTCGGGGTCGACAGCACCAGTTGCCCGCCGATCGGCAACAGGGCGCGGATCTGCCGCAGGACCTCGCGCGGATTCTCCAGATGCTCGACGATTTCCAGCGCCATGACCGCGTCGAACCCCTGCGGCCAGTGCGCGGCGAAAGCGCCGTTGAGGTCGGCCGCGACAAAGGGCACGTGGGGCGGTTTGAAACTCTCGGGGAACAGGTCGCTGGCGGTGACGTCGAAACCCAAGTCGGCCAGTCGCAACGACATCGCGCCGCTGCCGGCACCGAACTCCAGCACGCGGGCACCGCCGGCCAGCGCGGTGCACAGCATCTGCGCGGCGGCATCGTGCAGCCCGGGGGCGGCGTAGATCGGCAGGCCCTTGTACTCGTGCATGCGCTGCCCGCCGAAGCCGGTGCGGAAGTTCTCGGCGCGGGCGCTGATCTGATCGGTGACCGGTGGGGTGGAAACGGGCATGGCCTGGGTCATGGTGGCGCCACGTGCGCAGGTCCCGAGTGTAACAGGCGCATCGCAGGCACCATGCGGCCACGGGGCGGCGGGAAAGGCGTCTGCGGACGATCGCCGACGTCGGGCCGGGTGATGCGCCGGGTCCGTCGCGGACGACATGTCGGCCATGCCTGGCCTGACGCATCGCCGGCGTCCGCGGCTAGACGCGTCCCGTCACCGGTATCAGTGCACCAGTGATGGCGGAGGCCTGGTCGGACAGCAGGAACAGGATCACGTCGGCGAGTTGCTGCGGTTTGACCCAGCGACCGAAGTCCGCCTTGGGCATGTCGGCGCGGTTGGGCGCCGTGTCGAGAATGCTCGGCAGCACCGCGTTGACGGTGATATTGCGATCCTTGAGTTCCTCGGCCAGGGCCTCGGTGAGGCGCATCACGCCGGATTTGGACGCGGTGTACGCACCGATGCCGGCGCCTGCCTTCAAGGCGGAAGCGGCGCCGATGTTGATGATGCGGCCGCCCGCTCGCAGATGTTCCAGCGCGGCCTGGCTGGCGGCCACGGCGGTGCGCAGGTTGATCCGGTAGAGCAGGTCCCAGGTATCCAGATTCCCGTCGGCCAGGGTCTCGTAGCGGAACGTGCCGGCGATGTTCACCAGGGCATCGAGGCCGCCGAGCGCTTGCGCTGCCGCGGCCAGCGCCTCCTTTGCGGCCCGCGGGTCGGCCAGATCCACGCCGCCGAGGCAGGTGGCATCGCCGAGCCCGTCGCTGGGCGCAGCGGTGCGATCGATCGCCACGACCCGGGCGCCCGCACCGAGCGCCGCCTGTACGGTGGCGGCACCCAGCGCGCCGAACGCGCCGGTTACCGCGATGCGTCGATGGTCCAGTTGCATGCTGATCTCCGCTGCTGTCGATGGGGCAGCATAGCCCGCGTGACCCGCGCTACCAAATCACGCTTTCGCAACCCGCGGCGGGCTATTTTTCGCGGACTGCGGCGATCGCCGCGTCATTCGGGAGTGGTGTCATGCGAAACAACCTCACTCGTTTCATGCCTGCGCTGCTGCTTGCCTGCGCCTTGCCGGTGGCTGCGCAGGCAGCGGACGCGAACGCGGCGGCCAGCAAGCAGGTGGCGACCGCCGCCGCGCACGCCGGCATGGCGCTTGGCGCGACCGATCTGAACATGGCGCACGCGCACCTGCAGCACGTCGTGAACTGTCTGGTCGGCCCGTCCGGCAAGGCCTTCGATGCCAAGGCCGCGGACCCGTGCAAGGGCATGGGCCAGGGCGCCATCGTCGACGCCAAGGGCGACGCGGTCACCGAGGCCCGCCTGCACACGGCGCTGAGCGAGGCCGAGCAGGGTTTGAAAACCACCGGGCTCGACAGCGCCCATGCGGATGCGCAAAAGGTGCTGAACACGCTTCAGGCCAAGTAGGGCGTCGCCGGAGATCGGCGGATCGGGTGCGTCCCGGACACGCGCTTCCGCGCCCGGTTTCGATCGGCCGTCGCTGGCTGCCGATGGAAGCCAGCCTGCGGATTTGTTGCGCGGACCTGTAAAACCGGTGTCGTGGTGCTAATTTGTCTGACGCGTTCCTGCCGGAGTTCGTCATGGCGATTGCTTCACCCACTCACGCGCGGTCGATCGCGGGACGCGCGGCGGCGTGTCTTGCCGTGGCCGTGTCGCTGGCGTTCGCCACCGGCAGCGCATGCGCGCAGCAGCAGCGCAGCAGCCAGGTGCCGCCGCCGCGGGACACGCCGTATCCGGGCACGATCACGCTGCAGGTCGATGCCAGCGATACGGCCCAGGGCATCTTCCGGGTGCACGAGAGGATTCCGGTCGCGGCAGGCCCGCTGACCCTGCTGTACCCGCAGTGGATTCCCGGCAGCCACTCGCCGACCGGCCCGATCGACATGCTCGCCGGGCTCAGGCTCAGCACCAACGGCAAGCCGATCATGTGGAAGCGCGACAAATACGACGTGTACGCGTTCCATGTCGAGGTGCCGGCGGGCGTGGATGCGATCGATGCGGACTTCCAGTACCTGTCGCCACGCACGGGCGGGTTCGAGATCACCGACCGCATGATGGACATGGAATGGAGCAGCATGTCGTTGTACCCGGCCGGCTACTACTCGCGCGACATCACGTTCGCGCCCAGCGTGAAGCTGGCCAGTGACTGGCAGCTCGGCACCGCGCTGGAGACAGCTTCCCGATCGGCCGACACCACCACCTTCAAGCCGGTCACGTTCAACACGCTGGTCGATTCGCCGATTTACGCAGGCCGCTATTTCAAGCGCGTCGACCTCAATCCCGGCGGCAAGGTGCCGGTGCATCTGGACATCGTCGCCGACGCGCCGAAGTACCTGGAAATGACCCCCGAGCAGCTGAAGGTGCATCGCGCCCTGGTGACGCAGGCGGTGAAGCTGTTCGACTCGCAGCACTACGACCACTACGACTTCCTGTTCTCGCTGTCGGATGTATTGAGTGGCAACGGCACCGAGCACCATCAGTCCAGCGAGGACGGCATGGGTGCCGACTACTTCACCGCCTGGGCCGACAACGCGCCCGACCGCGACCTGCTGGCGCACGAGTACACCCATTCGTGGAACGGCAAGTTCCGTCGCCCCGCGGATCTGTGGACGCCCAACTTCAACGTGCCGATGGGCGATTCGCTGTTGTGGGTGTACGAGGGCCAGACCCAGTACTGGGGCTTCGTGCTGACCGCGCGATCCGGCATGTGGACGCCGCCGCAGTTCCGCGATGCGCTGGCCATGGTCGCAGCCAATTACGAGCGCAATCGCCCGGGTTTCGGCTGGCGCACGCTGGAGGACACCACCAACGATCCGACCGCCGCGATGCGCGCGGGCCTGCCGTACCGCAGCTGGCAGATGAGCGAGGAGTACTACAGCGGCGGCCAGATGATGTGGCTGGCGGTGGATGCCAAAATCCGCGCCCTGACCCACGACCACAAATCGCTGGACGATTTTGCCCGCGCGTTCTTCGGCGTCGACAACGGCAGCTTCGTGACGAAGACCTACACCTTCGATGACGTCGTGGCGGCGCTGGACGGCGTGGTGAAGAACGACTGGGCAGGCTTCCTGCGCGCACGCGTCGACACGCTCGATCCGCCGCTGCAGGGCAGCCTGGCGGCTTCCGGCTGGAAGCTCGTCTACACCGACAAGGAAAGCGCCTACGAAAAGCAGTACAACAGCCGACCGGAACCGCCGCGCCACCTGTTCAACTTCACCTGGTCGATCGGCCTGACCTTGAACAAAGAAGGCCAGATCAACGACGTGCGCTGGAACGGCCCCGCGTTCAAGGCCGGGGTCAGCACCGGCGCCACCCTGGTCTCGGTGAACGGCCGGGACTATACGCGGGACGTGCTGACCGATGCGATCGCCGCGGCGAAGAGCGACAAGGCGCCGATCAGGTTGCTGCTGAAATACCAGGGCGGATACCGTACCGTGCCGGTGGACTACCACGGCGGCCTGCAATATCCCCATCTGGAGCGCATCGAGGGCACGCCGGATTACCTGAGCCAGATCATTGCGGCACGGCAGTAGCAGCAACCCGGCTGCATCCCGGACCCGACGCGGCGGACGCGGGCCCGGTTCGCCTGGAAGGCTCGAAGCCCGCCATCGTTTCCGGACCGAGGATGTGTGATGAACGTGCGCTGCTGGTTTTCGATGCTGGTTCTTGTCCTGTCGTTCGGCACGGCCGGCACCGGCGTCGCCGCCGTCGCGCCGCTTCGCGTGATGACGTTCAACGTCCGCGTGCCGGTCGACACCGGCATGAACGCCTGGGCGAACCGGCGCGACCTGATGGTGCAGGTGATCAAGGCGGAGCATCCGGACCTGCTCGGTACGCAGGAACTGACCGAAGAGCAGGGCGAGTACCTCGCCGCGCATCTTCCCGGCTACGCCTGGTTCGGGCAGGGCAGGGAAGGCGGCACCAAGGGCGAGCACATGGGCGTGTTCTATCGCACGGATCGCCTGAAGGTGCTGCGCTCCGGCGATTTCTGGCTT
>DATNGL010000073.1:0-9087 GCA_035605895.1 Rhodanobacter sp. | reverse complement strand
TGGTGGGCGCATCGCGTGATCGGCGCCAACATGCAGGGCTCGACCATGCTCAGCGAGTCGCTGGCGCAGTATTCGTCGCTGATGGTGATGAAGCACAAGTACGGCGCCGACCAGATGCGCAAGTTCCTCAAGTACGAACTGGACGCCTACCTGGTCGGCCGCGCCACCGAGGATCGTGCCGAGGAACCGCTGGCGAAAGTGGAGAACCAGGCCTATATCCACTACCGCAAGGGTTCGATGGTGTTCTACGCGCTGCAGGACTACGTCGGCGAGGACACGCTCGACGCGATGCTGAAGCAGTTCCTCATCGACAAGGGTTTCCAGCAACCCCCATACACCGACTCGCGGGAATTCATGGACGCGCTGGGCAAGGCGCTGGGGCCGCAGTGGCAGCCGATGCTGGACGACTTCTTCTGGAAGATCACCCTGTTCGACAACCGCATCACCGACGCCACCGCGAAGAAGCTGCCGGACGGCAAGTACGAGGTGACCATGAAGCTGCACGCCGGCAAGGTCTACGTTGACGGCAAGGGCAAGGAAACCCCGGGCAAGATCGACTTCCCGATCGACATCGGCGTGTTCGCCGCCTCGCCCGGCGCCGGCAAGGATGGCAAGCCGCTGTATCTGCAAAAGCAGATGGTGAAGGACGGCGACAGCACGATCACCGTCACCGTCGACGGCAAGCCCGCGCAGGCCGGCATCGATCCGTACAACGAGTTGATCGACAAGGTATCGAGTGACAACCGGCGGGCGGTGACGGTGCAGTAGACACCCGCGCGGCGGAGCGGCCAGGCCAGGCCGCTCCGCCGCGCGATCAGCCTTGCTTCGCCGGGTCCGGCAGTTTGCCCTCGACCACGATCAACTGGCGCTGCGGCAGCGGGATGCTGATGCCCACCTTGTCGAAGTGATCCTTGATCGCGCGCAACAGGTCGGTCTTCGCAGCCCACATGTCATCGGACCTGGTCCAGGCGCGCACGATCAGGTCCACCGAGCTTTCACTCAATTCCGACGTCCACACGCCCGGCGCGGGATCCTTGAGGATGCGTTCGTCCTGCTCGAACAAGTGCCTGATCTCGGCCATCGCCGCGCCGATGTCGTCCTTGAAGCCGATCCGCACGATGAAGTCGAATCGACGGGTGCCCCGGCGGTTGTAGTTGAGGATCGCATCGCTGCCCACCTTCCCGTTCGGCACGATCGCCTCGCGGCCGTCCGGCAGCACCAGCATGGTGTGCATCAGGTTGATGCTTTCCACGGTACCGTCGATGCCTCCGGCGGTGACGAAGTCGCCAACCCGGAACGGCCGGAAGATCACCAGCAGCACGCCCCAGGCCAGGTTGCTCAGCGAGCCCTGCAAGGCCAGTCCGATCGCCAGCCCGGCGGCGCCCAGCGCGGCGACCAGCGGCGCGGTCGACACGCCGGCCATGTTGAGCGCGATCACCACCAGCACCGCGATCAGCAGCCCATACACCACCTTGCGCAGGAAGCCGATCAGGGTGATGTCCACCGACGCGCGCTGCAGCGCGCGCTGGACAAGGTTGGCCAGCCGCGCGGACAGCCAGATGCCGACCAGCAGCACCAGCAAGGCCAGCAGCAGGTTCAGGCCGACCTGGGTGAGGTTGTCGGCGACCTTTGCGCCGAGCAGGTTCGCGAGAAAGTCATGCATGGCATTCGACCCGTAGTGAAAACCGGGACAGCCTAACAAACCGGCGCTGCACGATTCACCCACGACGCAGCTTGCCGTGCGGCAGGATCAACCGGCGGCGGGCTCCGTGCCAGCCGGCGATGGCGCGGGCACCGACAGATCTTGGAACACGCTTTTCATCACGAAGTCGGAAGTGACTTCCTCGCCGGTAAGCAGCATCGCCAGCAGTTCGCCGCCGAGCAGTTGCGGCGCGATCACCACGTCCGGCTGCGCCAGCTTGATGCGGTTGCGGTGACGTCCGTCGTTGAGCGCGGCCACCGTGCGCGCGCCACCGCCGAGTTCGCGCGCGGCGAGGATCGCGAACGCATTCTCCGAATCGTCATCCATCATCGCCATCACCGCCTGCGCCCGGCCCACGCCGGCCTGGCGCAACACGTCGGTATTGCCCGGATCGCCGATCACCACGTCCACCTCGTCCAGGTCGATGTCGTCCGGCTGCTTGCGCAGCAATCGCGTCACCGGTCGGCCACGCCGTGCCAGCTCCCGCCAGGTATTGATGGCCAGGGCGGTGTTGCCGATGACGACAAAATGCTTTTCGCGTTTCATGTGACGGCCCTTGCGAGAAACGATGCGTTGCAGCGAACGGCTGACCATCGGCGCGATCACCGCGGTCAGCGAGGTGGCGAACACCGCCACCCCGAGCACGATGATCGACACGGTGAACAGCTTCGCCTCGGCGGTCAGCGGCACGATGTCGCCATAGCCGACCGTGCTCATGGTCACCATCGCGTAGTACAGCGCGGTGACCAGATCGGTGATGGCCGGCCTGTATTGCTCGCCGAGGTAATAACTGCCGAACGTGGCATACATGAGCAGCATCGCCACCGAGGTCAGCGCGAACAGGGTGCTTGCGGCGACGCTGGCACGATCGAAATGCCGGTAGCAGAACAGCAGCGCGGCGAGCACCAGCAGGAAATAGGCCAGCAGGGCATAGCCGCCGGCATGGCCGCCGAAGCGCGTGCTGATCGCGGCAGTCAGCACCAGCAACATCGCCATGAACCATGCGATGCGCGAACGCCAGAGCAAGCCGAGCGCCATGGTCAGCATGCCGCTGCCGATCAGGAGCGGCGGCAGCATGCGCGGCGGCATCCGCAGCGAGCCGTCGAGGATCCGGGTGATATCGTGCTGCCAGCCGCGCCCCACGTCGGCCTTCAGCAGCCACACGCCGCCCAGCCACATCAGCACGGCCAGCGGTATCTGCGGAAACCAGAGATCCATCCGCAGCGTCCTGCGCACCCCATGCCACAGCGTGCGCAGTCGTTCGGCATTGAGCTTGAGCAAGGCGATCTCGATCTCCCGCGGGGCATGGGCCGTGCGCATCATCGACCATGCTGCGCGCAAGGATCAAATCGGGTCATCGCCCGTCGACGGTGCGCACCGGCCTGCGCCATCCCTGACTTGCGCTCAGATCCGGTGATCTTCGATCTCGGTGACCCGGCCATCGATTATGGTCACCACCGTGACATGGCCGTCGCGCCGGTAGCGCCACTGCTCGCCGCCCTGGTTGTTGTCGATCACCCTGACCCCGCCGCGGCGGCCGCCACGGGTGTGTGCGCGGCGTCGATGCGATTTCGACGATGGCTTGCCGAGCAGGTCGGTGACGCGCTCCTGGCTGTCGCCGGCGGTGAGCACCTGGTTGCCCACCCGCAAGGTACTGGACGCCTGCACGGCGGCACTGAAGACAAACAAGGCGACGATGAGACATATGCGCATGACCTGCTCCCTGGTCAGTGTTGGATCGGAACATCCCTGCCGCGTCATGGCCGTCGCTCAGAAGCCCGCGCCCGGTTGCGCCAGGTAGGACGCTTCGTCAAGCGTATTGGTGCGACCCAGCGCGGCATTGCGGTGCGGAAAGCGGCCGAAGCGCACGATCACCTCGCGGTGACGCCGAGCATAGTCCAGAAAATCGCCGAAGCGTTCGCGTTCATCGGCGCCAACCTGGGCCAGCAAGGTTTCGAACAAGGCCACGGAACGCTGCTGCAGGCGCATGTCCTCGGCGTGTTCCAGCGGCAGGTAGGCGAAGACCCGCTGCAGCGGCGGCAAGGACTGGTCGAAGCCGTCGTCCAGGCCCGACAGGGCAACGCGCTGTGCCTTGACGTCGGCTTTCCAGGCACGCGCACTGCCACGGTAAAGATTGCGCGGAAACTGGTCGAGCAGGATCAGCAGCGCCAGCCAGCTTGCGGGCTCGGCCGCCCAATCATCCAGTTGCCCTTGCGCCGCCGCCTCCACCTCCGCGCCGAAGCGCCGGCGGATCTGCTCGTTGAACCATGCATCGGCGGCGAACCAGTGCGCAGCGTGGGCCGGCTCGAACCAGAAGTCGAGAATGGCGCCGGCGTCGACCGGCAAACCGCCGCTCAAGATGCGCTGCCGACCAGGCAGTGCATGTCCTGGTGGATGGCGTGCAGCCGCGGCAACTGGCGGCACAGGACGCGCGCCGACTCGGCCGGAAGCTGCCCGATGGCGTCCTCGAAGGCCTGCAACAAGTCGATTCCCTCGTGCATCAGGCTGCGCAACCAGGCACGATCCTGCCGTGCCAGCGCACGTATCAACCAGGCGGAAAGCTGCCGTTTGGCGGTGCCGCGCCAGCTACCCTGATCGCACGATTGCCCGCCATCCGCACAGGCCTGTGCCTGCAGATCGTCGATCAGGAGATCCAGCGTCTGCGCATTTTCCACGAGCACCGTGCGCAAACCGGGTTCACATACCCGGGCGGCCTGTCGGTACAGCTGGCGCAGGTCGATGCTGCGCCGAAGCAGGTCGTGGCAGACCGCCTGCGCTGCATGCGCCGGCAACGCTACCTGCGCCCGGGTGGCCGAAAGCTTCATGGCCGCATGGTGGCCTGCAGCGACTGAGTCCAGCATTAACCCCGGGGCAGTTGGCCTGCGCCAGCTGCCTAGTGACCGATCTGGAGCAGGTTGAGCGGCTGGCCGTGGCTGTCGTGCACGCCCTGCTGCAGGCGGCCGAGCCGCTGGATCGCCGGGCACAACGCCTCGATCTGCGGACGCAAGGCCTGCAGGCGTTGTTGCAGGCGCGGCTGCAGCTCGGTGGCCAGCGAACTGGCGCGGTCGCGCAGGTCGGCCGCGCCTTGCAGGTCGCCCGCCAGCGCTGCATTGACCGCCTGCTGACCCAGATCCCCGGCCAGCAAGGGCATCAGGTCACCCGCCATCTGGTTGGCGTACTGCTGCATGGCGTCGTCTTGCCAGTCGTGCGTGCTCTGGCTGCGCGCGATGCGCTGCTTCAGCTCGGCCGCATGCACGTTCAACCGGCGATCGAATTCGGCACGGGTATCGGCGCCGAGGCCAAGATTCGCCACCTCGGCACGCAGCGCCTGCACCGCCACGTCCACCCCGTTCTGCGCCACCGTGCGCACGCGCGGCGCCAGCGCGCGCAAGTCGCGCTCGAACAGGGTCAGGCGATCCTGCTGCTCCGGATTCAGCGTCGCGGCGACGCCATCGGTGCGCAAGTTGCCATGCTGCAACTCCACCCGCGTCGGTGCCGGCGACGGGCGATCGAACAGCAGGCTGTCGGCTCGCAGCGTCACGTCGTAACTACTGGTTGCATGACAGACGGTGGCGAGATCGTCGGCTCGCAGCGGTGCCGCCACCAGCAGCGACAGCAAGGTGACCAGGGCAAGCCATGAACGCATCGAAGGAACTCCGCGGGCGATTCTGTCTAGCGATACCCGCTCAGCCGGCAACCGGGGCTGAATAGCAGGCGCTTGCTTCACGCCCCGTCGAGCGGAGTGATCAATTGCAGCCCCTTGCCCACTTCGGCCACACTGCCGGCGGCGAGCGCGTCGGCGCTGTCACTCGAGCTCCGTTCGTGCATCCAGGCGGGAGTGTTGCGTGGGCCCGGCACGTACGCATGCCAGTCGCCGTACTTCTCTACCGGTTCCGGTTGGCCCCATTCGCTCAATCTGAAAGTGATCGGCACCTTGACCAGCCAGGCGGATCGAGCCGCCTCGGGACCGGCGGTTGGTGGCACGAACGTCCACTGCCGCGCCGCCTTCAATGCCGCATCGGCCAGCATCGTCCGCCAGCGTCGCATCTGGACGTCGCCGGCCACCTCGTCCAGATTGACTTGTTCGGCAGCTTCCTCATCCACAACGCCTGCCCGGTTCACCCGCATCACCACATAGACCGTGCCTGAAACGTGCGCGCGGGCGGCATCCATCGGGTAGGCGGGCGCCTGTCGCTGTTTGGCACCGATGGTCCTGCCGGTGGGATCGTCGTTGGATGCCGGCTGCCCGAAATGGCTGCCAGCTATACCGAGGGTGTATTTGCCGTCACCCGCCGGTTTGGCCACGATGCGCAGGCTCATGGCCGCCTTCGCCAACACCGCTTCCCCATCGCGAACGACCGGCGTGAATCGCCACCTCGGTGCGTCCTGCGCGATCAGGGCGACCACGGGCGCGGGAAGCTGCTCGGGATGATCGACGACATAGCTCTTCAAGCTGCCGTCCGGCGCCACCGTGACCGAGCCGCTGACCAGCATGCTCGCCTGCACCCGCTTGCGTACCGCGTCGGGTCCGGCGGCCAGCGCCGCGCCCGACAACAACAGACAGAACAAACCGAGCAGGCAGCGTTTCATGTTTTCCCCTCCATGATCGAACGCCATGTCGAGCGTGTTGCATGACAGACGCGCGAGTCTAGGCGCCTGTTCCGGCGTCGCACAAGCACCGGATCAGCGGCGGTGGCGGAACTGCGCACGCACCGCCGGCACGCCCAATCGCCAGCTCAGCCACAGCAATACCGGCACGGCGACCAATTCAAGCACCAGCGTAGCCAGGTAAGTGTGACGCGCATGCAGCAACGCCTGCCGCAGGGTCGCGTCGCCATGCAACTGGCCGAGCGCCTCGGTGCTCGCGCGCGCGAACGCCGGCCAGTGCACCAGCAGGGCGCCGCCGCTGGCCAGCAACCACAACGCCAGCAACGCGACAGCCACGCGCAGTGCGGGTCGTGCCCAGGCCTGGCGCAGGATGCAGCCGGCGCACAGCACGATCAGCACGAACGCGGCGAGCAGATAGGCGATGTCCCAGGCGAGCATCCCGCGCAACGCCGCGCTGGCCGCCGCACCGGGCGCAAACGCCTGTCGCTGCGTCCACAGCAGTTGTGCATGGCTGAGGTATTGCACGCACCCGAACGCGGCGAGCAGCAGCAGCAACCACACCACCACGCGCCAGACGGCAAACCCGGGCCCGCGTGCCAGCGGCTCGGCGCGCATCGCCACGGGCATCAGGGCGCCTCCTTCAGCAGGGTCGGGATGTGCAGGCAGGCGAGGCGGCGCATGGCGAAATCTCCCGTGATCGAATCCGGTGCAGTCGCTGCAGTGTACCGCCGCGCCAAAAAGCAAGGGCGCCCGGAGGCGCCCTTGCCGTTTACGAGGTTCGCGCGGGATCAGCGCCGGCTGATGGTGAACTTGCCGGCCGAGACACCCAGGTTGACGCCTTCGCCGGTGCCGGCCAGCGCCAGCGACACCGTGCCCTTGGTCAACACCTGCGCCTGCGAGCTCTTCACCACGCCCGCCTCGGCGCCGGCCTGCGCGTAATCGCCGAAGACCTCGCTGATGCCGTGCACGTTGCTGATCTCGCCCTTGCCGTTGTTGATGCGGTACTTGCCGGCGGTGAGGCCACCACCGACCACGGCGATCTTGACGTTCGCATGCTGGCCATTGTCGCAGGTGATCCTGCCCGTGCCCTCGGCGTGCTTGTAGATCAGCGACCAGCCCGACAGGTTGTAGACAAGATCGCATTTCACGCCGGCGTCGGTGGCGTAGGCGCTGTTCACCGGCAGCATGGTCGTCGCGCCTGCACAGGCAAGTACCAGGGCAGCCATTGCAACAGTACGCTTGATCATCGCTTTTCTCCTTGTTGCGTGGGAATGGGGTCTGTCGTTTGCGCGACACCGGCGAAAGGTCGACGTGCCGCGCATTGGCAGTGGGATCGTGTGCACTCCTGCGTGACAACGGCGTGCACGAGGCTAAACCCACGTTCAGGCTGCCAGTCTCCGGCGCGGCCGCCTTTGATGCCCTCATAACAGACCGCCGTGCAGACTGTCGTGAACAGGCCTTGCCTGGTCACGGTCCCGCGCCGTAGGGTTGTCATGTCGCCTAACTTCGGCCGCGACTGGGCGGAATCCGCCTGTCCACTTGCGAGGCAACGGGCTTATGGTCAGATATTCACTGGTGGGGTACGACGGTTCCGAGGCTTCGCGCCGCGCATTCCAGTTCGCAATCGAACTGGCCCGCTGCGGCGGTGGCCGCGTGCGCGTGGTGTCGGTGTTGCAGGTCACCGAAGGTGGCGCCGATGCATGCGCGCTGATGATGGCGGACTCCGGCACCCAGCGCGCGCAGGAACTGCTGGCGGAACTGACCACGATCGTGCCGGACGCGGCCGGCCTGGTGGATATCGAATTGACCCATGGCAGCCCGGGCGACGTGCTGCTCAGCCAGGTGGAACAACACGGCATCGACCACATCGTGATCGGCCATACCGAGCGCGGCGCGCTGGCACGCTGGCTGCTCGGTTCGGTATCGGGCAACGTGCTGGCGCGCGCCCACGTACCGGTTACCGTCGTTCGCTGAGGTCGTGCGCCCAGAAGCTCAGCTTCCGGACGCTGGAGCCGCGGGTTGCCGGGGCTGCGCGTCGATCTTGCGCTGCGCCTCCTGCTCGATCCGCAGCCGCTTCACGTCGATCGGACGGATCTGCATGATCGTGCAGGGTACGTAGCTGCGGCCGGTCAGTACCTTGTCGAACCGGGTCGACACCTCGCCGACACTGGAGGTGAGGCCGATTGCACGGGTGAACTCCAGATTCTGGCAATGACCGTCCAGGTCGAGCAGCCAGGCCCGGCTCGGCTCGGTGTACACCACCAGTTCGCTGTCGCTGAGCGGCTCCCACGACCACATGTTGAAGAAGTGGAAGCTTTTTACCGGCGCACCGGCCGCCGCGGCATAGGCCGCCTGCCGCTGCTGCTGGCGCTGCGCGTACGGCACGCTGGAGCACGCGGCCAGTACTCCGATCAGCGCGGCGGCGATCGACAAACCCGACTTGGACATGACAAAACCTCCGTGAAGGTGCATGACTGACAACGCAGCGGGACCCGCGCGGTGCACCGGCCGGCGCATTGCCCGGGACCCGACTTGCCGGCTTCAGTTCCTACCGGCCTTGCCCTTGCGCCCCTTGTCCAGGGGCGTCCACCTGGCCGGATCGAAACCGCCCACCTCGTAGACCAGGGTCTCGTCCCGCTTGCCATCGAGCAGGGTCACGTCCAGCTCCAGCTTCCCGGTTTTCTCGAGCAGTGCAATGAACGCCTTGTCGTCGAGGATCATCAGCGCCGGTTCCCCGCCTTGCGGCGTGAACGCCTTGATCCGCACCGGCTTGCCAT
>DATNGL010000072.1:0-8302 GCA_035605895.1 Rhodanobacter sp. | reverse complement strand
ATGACCGGCTTCCACCCGGAAAATTTCAGCGTCGGCATCCACGGCGAGCTGCACAAGACGGATTTCCCCTCGATCCTCACCGCGGTGGCGATCGCCGGCATCGTGTTCAGCTTCAACGGCTTCCAGAGCCCGGTGAACCTGGCCGGCGAAGCGCGCAACCCGGGCCGCAGCATTCCGTTCGCGATCGTCTGCTCGATCGCGCTGGCCACCGTGGTCTACGTGCTGTTGCAGGTGTCCTTCATCGGCGCGGTGCCGCGCGAGATGCTGGCCAACGTGGGCTGGCACGGCATCGACTTCAGCTCGCCGTTCGCCGACCTGGCGATCATCCTCGGATTGCAGTGGCTGGCGACCTTGCTGTTCATCGACGCGGTGATCAGCCCCAGCGGCACCGGCATGACCTATACCGCCACCACCGCGCGCATGCTGTACGGCATGGAGCGCAACGGCACGCTGCCGAAGATCCTCGGCCGCGTGCACCCGAAGTGGGGCGTGCCGCGGCCGGCGATGTGGGTGAACCTGGGGGTGTCGTTCCTGTTCCTGTTCTTCTTCCGCGGCTGGGGCTCGCTCGCCGCGGTGATCTCGGTGGCCACGATCATCTCCTACCTCACCGGCCCGGTCAGCGTGATGACGCTGCGGCGCACTGCGCCGGGACTGCACCGCCCGTTCCGCCTGGCCGGCCTGCCGATCCTGGCCGGCATCGCCTTCATCATGTCGACCGAGCTGCTGTACTGGGCGAAGTGGCCGCTGACCGGCGAGATCATCCTGCTGATGGTGGTCGCGCTGCCGGTGTATTTCTATTACCAGGCGAAGGCCGGCTGGCATGATTTCGGGCGGCAGATGCAGGGCGCCTGGTGGCTGGTGTGCTACCTGCCTGTGCTGGCCATCGTGTCGTGGGCCGGCAGCACCATCTTCGGCGGCAGGGGTTACCTGCCGTATGGCTGGGACCTGCTGCTGGTCGCGGTGATCGGCCTGCTGTTCTACCTGTGGGGCGTGAAGTCCGGCTGGCGCACGCCGTCGGTGGAAGCGGCGGAGCAGGAGGCGAAGCTCGATCCGAACGCACCGCTGGTACCTCCGGACGAGGAAACCGCGGAGCGCATCACCGCGCATTGAAGCCCGTGGCAAGCCCCGGCGAAAACGCGCGGCAATGAGCTGCACGCTTTTTCTGATCGCTACCGCGTCCGGGATGATCGGCATTCGCCACAGGGCTATGCTTGGGTCCATGCGCCCCGTTGTCCGGCATCTCGCAAAAGTCCTGCTCGGCTTGCTGCTGTCGCTGTCCGCAGCCCATGCCGCGGATGTATCGGGCTTCGACCTGCGCCCCGCCGCCGGCGTGCTGCGTCGGCTGCTGCCGGATCAGGCGGCCCAGATCCAGCTCGGCGCGATCGCGCCGGAAGATGGCCACGAACGCTTTCGCATCTCCGCTGCCGATGGCCACGTCCGGGTCGAGGGAAGCACGACCAGTGCGCTGCTGTTCGGCGTCAACTGGTACCTCAAGTACGTGGCCAAGCTGCAGATTTCCCCCAACGGCGACCGCTTGGGCACCGCGCGCGTGCTGCCGCTGCCGCCACGCCCGATCGAGCGGGAAGCACGCTACCGCTACCGCTACGCGCTGAACCAGAACACCGACGGCTACACCATGCCGTACTGGGACTGGCCACGCTGGCAGCACGAGATCGACGTGCTGGCGTTGTCGGGCATCAACGCGATGATCGTCGAGCGCGGCATGGACAGCGTGCTGTACCGGACCTTCCGCGACTTCGGCTACAGCGACCGCGAGATCCGCGCCTGGATCACCCAGCCCGCACACCAGAACTGGCAGCTGATGGGCAACCTGTGCTGCTTCGACGGACCGATCAGCAAGGCGCTGCTGGCAAAGCGGGCGGCCTCGGCGCAGCGGATCGTCGCGCGCCTGCGCGAGCTCGGCATCACCCCGGTGCTGCCGGGCTTCTACGGCATCGTGCCCGCCGACTTCGAGAAGAAATTCCCGTCCGCGCACGTGCTGCCGCAAGGCGACTGGGCCGGCTTCACCCGACCCGGCTGGCTCGATCCGCGCGACCCGATGTTCGCGAAGATCGCGGCGTCGTTCTATCGCCACCAGCACGAGCTGTTCGGCGACAGTTCGATCTACGACATGGAGGTGTTCCAGGAGGGGGGCAGCTCCGGCGACGTGCCGGTGCCCGAGGCCGCGCGCGACGTGCAGGCGGCATTGCAGAAGGCGCATCCGGGTGCCGGCTGGATGATGCTGGCCTGGCAGGGCAATCCGCGCCAGGACCTGCTCTCGGGAGTCGACCGCAAGCACCTGTTCATCATCGACATCGACCACGACCGCGTACCGCGCGACGACCGCGAGAAGGATTTCCAGGGCGCGCCGTTCCTGTTCGGCGGTCTGTGGGAATTCGGCGGCCGCACCACCCTGGGCGCCGACACCCGCAACATCACCGCGCGCCTGCAGCGGATGGGGCGGACCAACCCGAACATGGTCGGCACCGCGCTGTTCACCGAAGGCATGGACACCAATCCGTTCGCCTTCGACTTGTTTACCGAAATGGCCTGGCGCAGCGGCCCCATCGACCTGGCGCAATGGGCCGCCGATTACGTGCGCCGCCGCTACGGCGCAGCCGATCCGCACGCGCTGGCGGCGTGGCGGATCCTGCTCGATACCGCCTACGGCATCCGCATCGACAAGGTCGAATTCAACAGCGAGCGCGACGCGGCGCAGGAGTCGCTGTTCGACGCGCAGCCCAGCCTGACCACCAACCGCGCCTCGCACTGGTCGCCCGAGGCGATGCGCTACGACCCGCGGACATTCGCCCGCGCGCTGCCCGAGATGCTCGCGGTGGCACCGGCGCTGCGCGACAGTGCGACCTATCGCTACGATCTGGTCGACATCGCCCGCCAGACCCTGGCCAACGAAAGTCGCCTCCTGCTGCCGCAGATCAAGACCGCCTGCGACACGAAAGATCGCGCCCGCTTCGAGGCGCTGAGCGCACGCTGGCTGCAGCTGATGCGACTGCAGGACCGGCTGCTCGCCAGCAACCGCGACTTCCTGCTCGGCCGCTGGCTGGCGCGGGTGCCGGCGTGGGCCGCCAGCCCCGACGAGCTGGCGCGGCTGGACCACGATGCCCGCTCGATCCTCACCACCTGGGGCGAACGCAAGGCCAGCGAGGGCGCCGACCTGCACGACTACGGCAACAAGGACTGGGCCGGCCTGACCCGCGACTACTACCTGCCGCGCTGGCAGCGCTATTTCGCCTCGCTCGACACCGCCTTGCGCACCGGCCAACCCGCGAAACCCATCGACTGGTACGCGATGGGCGACGCGTGGAATCACGGCAGGCAGCACTATGCGACCGAGCCGCAGGGCGATTCGTGGATCATCGCGAGCGAGGTGGCCAGCTCGCTGCACCTGGTCCACGAATCTGCGGCGGATCGGCCGGCCGGGACAAGCGCAACACCTACTCGCATGACCGGCCACCCATGACCTGAAAGGGTCGATGCACGGGCCGCCGGGCCGGAATCACCCCAGCGCCAGCACATCCCCGAGCAGGGCCTGCGCCGTCACCTCCGGTCCCGCGCCCGGGCCCTGGATCACCAGCGGCTGGGTGTTGTAGCGGGTGGTGCTGAGCGCGAACTGGTTGTCGGTGCCGTACAGGCGCGCGGCCGGATGGCTCGGCGGCACCTCGACCAGGCCGACGCGGGCATGGCCGCGCTGGTTCAATCGGGCCAGGAAGCGCAGCACGTTGCCGCGACTGGCTGCCTCCGCATGGCGGGCGGCCAGTGGCGCATCGAGTTCCTCCAGCCGTGCCAGGAACGCCTCGCTGTCGATGCCGCGCAGGGCCTCCGGCACCAGGCTCTCCACCACCACTTCCTCGCCGCTGATCGAGAAGCCGGCGTGGCGGGCGATGATCAGCAGCTTGCGCGCCACATCCTCGCCGGACAGATCCGAACGCGGGTCGGGCTCGGTATAACCGAGCCGGCGCGCTTCGCGCAGCAGCGCGGAGAACGGACGGCTGCCGTCGTACTGGTTGAACAGCCATGACAGCGATCCGCTGAACACGCCCTCCAGGGTGAGCAGCGCATCGCCGCAACGGCGCAACCGGCGCAGCGTGGAAAGCACCGGCAGGCCGGCGCCGACGGTGGCCGAATCACCGTAATGGGCGCCATGCGCCAGCGCGGACTGCAATGCGCGCCAGCCGGCCAGCCCGCCGCCGGCCAGCGCCTTGTTGGCGGTGACCACGTGGTAGCCGCGCGCCAGCCACTCGGCATGGCGGGCGGCGAGCGCAGCACTGGCGCTGGCGTCGATGATGACCTTGGCGGCCGCGCCGCTGGCATCCAGTGCGGCAAACAGGCCGGCGTTGTCGCGCAAGTCGCCTTCGCGGTTCAACTGCTCGCGCAAGCCGCGGTTGGCCAGGTGCCGCGGATCGGTCTGCTGGTGGCGCGAGTTCGCCGCGCCGACCAGCCGCAGCGAGGCGGCCGCCGGCGTGTTGAGCAGCTTGAGCAGCGCACCACCGACCACGCCGGTACCGAGCAGCACCACCGCAATGGCCGGCGCCGTGGTGGTGCCGCGGGCGGCTTCAGCCGCGACGGGGCGCGAGGTCGCCGCGGCGAAAGCCGCTCCCGCCAGGTCGGCACCCAGCACCGCGCTCATGCGGGCACCCGGCGTTTGGACGTCTTTACCGCCGCTGCACGACCCAGCGCGGCATCGAGATCGCGCAGCAGGTCGTCGCCGTCCTCGATGCCCACCGACAGCCGCAGCAGGCTGTCGGAAATGCCGGCGGTGCGACGCGCCTCCGGCGCCATCGAGGCGTGGGTCATGGTGGCGGGATGCGCCACCAGGCTTTCGACCCCGCCCAGCGATTCGGCCAGCGAGAAGTGCTGCAGGCCATCGACGAAGGCCTCGATCTGCGTCACGTCGCCTTCCAGCTCGAAACTGAGCATGGCGCCGAAACCCCGCTGCTGGCGGGCGGCCAGCACGTGGCCCGGATGGCCGGCCAGGCCGGGGTAGTAGACCTTGCGCACGGCCGCATGCGCGTCCAGCTGTTCGGCGATGCGTGCGGCATTCTCCTGATGCTGGCGCAGGCGCACGCCCAGCGTGCGCAGGCCGCGCAGGGTCAGGTAGCTGTCGAACGGCGCCCCGGTGAGGCCGATGCAGTTGGCCCACCACTTGAGCTGTTCGGCCACCGCCGCCTCGCGCGCCACCACCGCGCCGCCGACCACGTCGCTGTGGCCGTTGATGTACTTGGTGGTGGAATGCACCACCACGTCCGCGCCGAGCAGCAAGGGCTGCTGCAGGGCCGGCGACAGGAAGGTGTTGTCGACCACCAGCAGCGCGCCGGCGGCATGCGCCGCCTGCGCCACGTGGCGGATGTCGGTGATGCGCAGCAGCGGGTTGGAGGGCGTCTCCACCCAGACCAGGGCGGGCTTGTGCGCCAGCCCGGCAGCCAGCGCCACGTTGTCGGTGAGGTCGGCGAACTCGACCGCGAAGCGGCCCTTCTTCGCCCAGGCATCGAGCAGCCGCCAGGTGCCGCCGTAGCAATCGTGCGCCGCGAGCACCGTGGCGCCGGGCGGCACCAGCTCCAGCGCCAGTGCCACCGCCGACATGCCGCTGGAAGTCACCACCGCGCCGGCGCCCTGCTCCAGATCCGCCAGCGCTTCGCCCAGCAGGTCGCGGGTGGGGTTGCCGCTGCGCGAGTAGTCATAGGCACGCTTGCGCCCGAAACCTTCGAAACTGTAGTTGGTCGACAAGTGCAGCGCCGGCACCACGGCACCGTGCTGGGTGTCGCTCTCGATGCCGGCGCGCACGGCGCGGGTACAGGGGGCGGATTCGGTCATCAGGAATACTCCGGTGCGTGTTCTGTAGGGGAAATGGGGGAATCAGGCCAGCGCTTCGCGCAACAGCGGCGCGAGCTGCTCGGGTTCTTTCAGGAAGGCATCGTGGCCGTACGGCGACTCGACCACTTCCAGCGTGGCCGGACCGCGCAGGCGCCGCTGCAGCTCGCACAGGTCGGCCAGCGGCACCAGCCGATCCGACGGGAAGCCGATCAGGGTGGCCGGCACGGGAACGTCTTCCGGCGCCACCTCGTGCAGGTCGATCGACTCGGACAGCGCCAGGAAGCGCCCGGCATCGAAACGTTCCGCGAAACGACGGCCCTGGTGTTCGAGATAGTCCTCGACCGGAAAATGGAAACGCTCGTCGCGCAGCTCGGCAGCACCGGCGAAACGCCGGCCGAACTCGGCACTGCCGCGGTAGGTGGTGATCGCCAGCTGGCGCGCCAATGCCAGTGCCGCGTCGACCTGGCCGCTGGCCTGGCCCAGCCGCACGATGCCGCGCTGCACGCTGCGCTGCGCGGTGCTGAGCGGGTGCGGCCGATGCGCGCCGGCCAGCAGCACCAGCTTGCCGACCCGGCGCGGATGCCGCGCCCCGAATGCCAGCGCCACCATCGCTCCGTAGGACGATCCGACGAAGGCATGCGCCTGCACCACACCCAGCGTCAGCAGCAGCGCCGCCAGGGCGTCGGCCTGATCGGCGCTGGACACCGCACTGGCACCGAGCTGGGTCGTGTCCAGCCAGTCGATCGCCAATACCCGCCAGCGGGCGAGGTCGATCGCCGCACCGGCGCCGACCAGGGCCTGCCACCAACCCGGCGTCGCCTGATCGTCCGGCGCGGTCACTTCGCGGTCGGCCGAGATGCCGCCCTGCACGATCACCGTGGGCGCTCCCGCCGCGCCATACCAGGCATAGCTGACGTCGACTTCACGGCTGCCCTCACCGTACTTCGGCACCAGTACCAGCCGGTGCGTACCGCGCTGCACGAATGGCTCCGGTGGCGCGGGCGACAGCCCGGGCATGCCGGCAAAGGCGGCATGGCGGTCTTCGGCGTGGCTGGTCTGGCTCTGCAGCGTCATGAAACCATCTCCGGCAGGCATCGCCCCGCGAAATACCGGAAAGGTCGCCCTCGCATCGGCAGCTGGCTGCTGCGGAACCGATGACGCCCATCTACCGGCAGGTGCGCCAGGCACCTCCGCAGGAGTTGGCACCGTGGCGGAAACATTCCGCAGGTTGCCCCGGCTTCAATGGGCCTGTCCCTCAGCCGGTCTCGATGAGTAGGCCGGATGGTGATCGTTCCATCGCATGTTGTCAATAGACGTCTAAACATCTAAACGTATATATGCTCACACGTCGCATGAACTTGCCGGCGCGAAGCCGCACTGCCGTCGGCACGCCAAGGCCGATGCGCGCCTGTTTGCGTCGGCCGCAGCCGGGCGCGACGCGGCGCAGGCAGGTACCGGGGCCATGGCGCCGGGCGTGCATTGGCCGCCGCTGGCGATCCTGCTAACGTGGCCGCCATGACTCGCCACCCCGACCGCGCCGCCCTGCAGGCCCGCCTGCATCGCGACGGCTTTGCCTTCGTCACCGCCGACACCATGCGCCAGCTGCTGTCCATACAGGACATGGAGGACATGGGGGACTGGAGCCCATTCGCCGCCAGCTGGAATGACCTGGCGCCCGACGCCTACCTGGCGGCGCTCGGCCGGCACCGGCGCCGGCGGCATGCGGTGTTTGCCGCCGATGCGAGCGGCGAGATCCGCCGCGAACCGCACCAGCCGCATTACCAGAGCCTCACCTACAACGCGCTGCAGGGTGACATCCAGCGCTGGTTCGAGCCGGTACAGCCGGCCATCGCCGACGGGGCCTGCCTGCGCCGCATCCTCGCCTTCAGCCGCGAACTGTTCGGCATGCTGGCGCCCGCCACCCGCTGCTGGCGTATCGAAGTGCACCAGTTCCGCATCGAGGCGCGCGCCGACGAAGCGGGCGAGCCCACCCCGGAAGGAGTGCATCGCGACGGCGTCGATTACGTGCTGGTATTGCTGATCGACCGCAGCAACATCGAGAGCGGCACCACCACCATCCATGCCCACGACGGCAGCTTGCTGGGCAGCTTCACGCTTACCCATGCACTGGATGCGGCCCTGGTCGACGATGCCCGCGTCTGCCACGGCGTCACCGCCGTGACGCCGCTTGATCCCGCCAGCCCCGCACACCGCGACGTGCTGGTGGTGACGTTCAAGGCGACGGGCTAGCCCGCGCCGTCGGCAACAACCACTTCCTCGCTGGTGCGGGTGGGCATGCCCGCTTTCGCGACGGCAGCCAACATTCCCGTTACCTGCGATCACGTAAGATGCATGCCTGATCCTTCGCCAGGCCATCTCATGTCCCTCGATTCATCACATCGCGGGGACTTCCCTGCCGACTCGCCGCCAGCCGATGCCCACAGCGAGCGACTGAAGTTCAGCGGCGACA
>DATNGL010000071.1:0-2835 GCA_035605895.1 Rhodanobacter sp. | reverse complement strand
TCACGTGATCGGTCAGCTGGCGTTCGCCACAGTTCGGTTTGAGTCCGTTCGAGACCGGAAAGTCGCGTCAAATCGAACTCTCGTGGTCCATCCGAGATGACATTTTTTGCCACCCAAGAGTTTTCACACAGCCTGGACCCGAAGGAGTCATTAGCGACTGTCTGCTTTGGGGACCGTTGATCAGCGGCAAGCCTCGACGTCGGCGATAGCACTGCGCCGGATGGGCCGCGAAAGACCCGTAGGTGCCCACACGCTGCCGCCGCCGGCTTGCGCCACGCCTGCGGCGGTACACTCAGCCTGCGGGTCCACGGATCCCAACCCAAGGGCGGTCGCTTGAAGACGGGGGCATTTTTTGGCGAGCTCAAGCGCCGCAATGTGCTGCGCGCGGGGGCACTCTATGCGGCGGCGGCGTGGGCCCTGGCGCAGGGTGCGGCCCAGTTGCTGCCGCTGTATGACGTCGCCGCGTGGGTGATGCGCTGGATCATTGCGGCACTGATCATCGGCTTTCCGTTCTGGCTCGCCTTTGCGTGGTTCTACGAATTCACCCCCAGCGGGTTGAAACGCGAAAGCGAGATCACCCCTGCCGAGTCTGTCACCGCGCACACCGGGCGGAAACTGGACTTCTGGATCATCGGCAGCTTGTGCGTGGCCGTGGTGCTGTTGTTGACCGCCGTCTTTGTGCCGCACAAAAGCACCGCGCCCGTACTCGCCGCCATGCCCGCCGCCGCGAAGATCCCGCAAAAATCCATCGCCGTACTGCCGCTGGCCAACGACAGCGGCGACAAGGATCAGCAGTATTTCTCCGATGGCTTGTCGGAGGATTTCATCAACGCGCTGTCGCAGTTCGCCGGCCTGAAGGTGATCGGGCGCAACTCCTCGTTCCAGTTCCGCGACACCAAGGACGATGCGCAGACCATCGGCAGCAAGCTCGGCGTCGCCCATCTGCTGGAAGGCAGCGTGCGCCGCGAAGGCGACACCGTGCGCATCAGCGCTGAGCTGATCAACACCAAAGATGCCAGCACCTTGTGGTCGCAGCACTACGACCGGCCGTACAAGGACCTGTTCAAACTGCAGGACGACATCACCCATGCCGTCGCGAGCGCCTTGCAGGCGAAGCTGCTGGAGAGCGGCGGCGCGGTGGTGCAAAGCGATCGTCCGCCCAGCGGCGACCTCGCCGCCTATAACGCGTATCTGCAGGGCAAGTTCTATTTCGCGCGCAACACGGAACCCGACTATCGCCAGGCGATCGCCCAGTACCAAATGGCGGTCAAGGACGATCCGCGCTATGCGCTGGCCTGGGCCCGGCTGGCGCGCACGTCGGCCAACCTCGCCACGCAATTTCTTGGTGGGCAGCCGGCACAGCAGGCTTATGCAAACGCGCGCGCGGCGGCTGACACGGCGCTGACGCTCGATCCGAACCTCGCGGCCGCGCATGAGGCGCGCGGCTATATCCTGCTTAGTGCCGACTTCGACTGGACCGGCGCGCAGGCCGAATATCAGCGCGCCATACAGCTGGCGCCGAATGACGGGCCCAGTTTGTTCGGCATGGGGTCACTGATGGCGGCGCTGGGACGTCCCGGCCAGGCGGTTGCACTGACCAGGCGCGCCTTGGCTACCGACCCACTGAATGCTGACTGGTACCACTGGTTGGCCCACTACCTGTCTGGTCTCGACCGCCTGGACGAGGCCGTGGCGGCCTGCCACAAGGCGATCGAATGGCAACCGGCGGCGACCAGCTATCACGAGTGGTTGACGGTCGTCGAGGTCCTGCGCGGGAACGTCAAAGCCGCCTTGGCTGCGGCACAGGCGGAGCCCGCGAATGGTGGCTGGCAGGGCGTCGCGTTGGCAGTGGCGCGGCAAATCGGGCCCGACCGCGTCGCCGCCGACGCCGCGCTCAAATACCTGATCGACACGCGGGCCAGTGAGGCGTCTTTCCAGATCGCGGAGGTGTATGCGCTGCGTGGCGATCCAGACCAGATGTTCGTTTGGCTGGATCACGCCTGGGCCAACCGCGACGCCGGCATCGCCAACCTGCTCTTCGATCCCTTCATCCTGCGCTACCGGCACGACCCGCGCTTCGCCGCGTTCTGCCGCAAGGTGGGCCTGCCGACGATCACCAACGCCAAGGCGATGCCGTGACTTGTCCATCCAACCTGCGCATTGCAACGATTGCACAAGGCCGAAAGTCGCATGACTGACTTCATCGCACGTCTGAAACAACGCAAGCTGGTGCAGTGGGCCGTGGCCTATGTCGCTGCGGCATTCGCGGCGCTGCAAGGCATCGACATCGTGGCGACCAGGTTCGGTTGGCCCGATACGGTCGAGCGCCTGTTGATCATCGCGATCTGCGTGGGTTTCTTCGTCACGCTGTTGCTTGCCTGGTACCACGGCGAGCAAGGGCGGCAACGCGCCAGCGGCACGGAGCTGCTGCTGATCGCGCTGGTGCTGGCCGTGGGCGGCGGCTTGCTGTGGCACTTCGGGAAGACCGGCTCGCCCGTCGAAGCAACGAACACGCCCGCGAATGTGGCAAGCGCGCAGGAGTCCGCATCCGCTTCATCTCCTGCGTCGGCGCCGTTCAATCCGCCCGCCGGCACGCTGGCGGTGCTGCCCTTTACCAACCTCAATGGCGATCCGAAGCAGCAGTATTTCAGCGATGGCATTACCGAGGAACTGACCAATGCGCTCGGCCAGAACGCCGCGCTCACGGTGATCGCATGGGACACCGCATCGAAATTCCGCGACAGCCATGAGTCGCCGAACGCGGTCGGCGTGGCGCTGAACGTCGCCAACCTCCTGCACGGCAGCATCGAGCGCGAGAACGGCGCGGTGCGGGTG
>DATNGL010000070.1:0-2636 GCA_035605895.1 Rhodanobacter sp. | reverse complement strand
CGCGGAAATAGTCGGCCTGCTCGAAGAAGTAGCGCAGCCGGCTGGCGTCGAGGGCGAGGATGGAGCGACCGGCGGCGTTGTTGAGCGCCAGCACGGCATCCAGGTCGTGCTCGCGCACGTCGCGGATGGCAAGGGCCATTCGTTGCTCCGCAATGGTGGATTCAGGACTGAGGTCGACGGGTCGATCTCGCGATGGCGCATTATGCCATGCGACCGTGACCCTTACATCAATCGTGGCACATGTAAAAGCTTCGTAAACAGGTCCGGGCCGGCGGCAGCCATGACTTCTCGCGCATTGCGCGAAACGCCGGCACGCCCAATGATGCGGGCCATGCGCTGGCCCTTCCTCAATCACATTCGGCTGCTTCGCTATGCCGGCTTCTTCACCTACCTGTCGGTGGGCACGCCGCTGGTCACCAACTGGGCCACCGAACGGTTGACCGAGCTGAACAAGCTGCACAGTCCCAATTTCGCGTTGTTGCTGTGGACGCTCTGCTATCTGGTGTTCGGGCTGATGTACTGGCTGATCACCGGCAACCTGGGCTCGCGCCGGCATCTCCTGCTGAAACTGACCGGGCTGGCGGTGATGACGGCCACGGCCATGGCCGTGGGCTGGTACAGCCACAGCGGGCTGTCGGCGATGCTGATGGTGGTGATCGCCATGGTGTTGCCATGGGTATTGCCGGCCTGGCTGGGCGTGCTGTGCATCGTGCTGCAGAATCTCGGCCTGGTGATCGTGTTCAGCAGTTTTCCGGACTACAGCCTGCAGTTGGCGATACTCCAGACCTTCCTCTACGTGGGGATCTCGGTACTCGCCTTTACCGTGTCGATGGTGGCCAGCCAGCAGGCCGAGCAACGCGAGGCGCAGCGCCGGCTCAATTCCGAACTGCGCGCCACGCGCGCCTTGCTGGCCGAGTCCAGCCGGATCGCGGAGCGCATGCGCATCGCGCGCGACCTGCACGACCTGATCGGTCATCACCTCACGGCGCTGAGCCTGAACCTGGAAGTGGCCAGCCACCTCACCAACGAGGCCGCCGGCGCGCACGTGCGCAAGGCACAGAGCACGGCCAAGCTGCTGCTGGCCGACGTGCGCGAGGTGGTCAGCGAATTGCGCCAGGATGATTCGATCGACCTGACCCAGGCATTGCGCAGCCTCACCGACGGGGTGCCGGGGTTGAACGTGCACGTGGTGATGCCGCCACGCTTCAGCGTGGAGGATCCGCGGCGCGCCCAGGTGCTGCTGCGCTGCGCGCAGGAAATCATCACCAATGCCGCCCGCCACGCCGGCGCGCGCAACCTGTGGCTCAATTTCGCCTACGCCGATGCCAGTCTGCTCGGCCTGCATGCGCGCGACGACGGCCGTGGCGTCGAGCTGGTCGAGGAGGGCAACGGCCTGTCGGGCATGCGCGAGCGCCTGGCCGAGTTCGGCGGCAGCGTGACGCTGGAGACCGGGCTCAGCCGCGGCTTTGCGTTGACCGTGCGGTTGCCGCTGGGGGAACAGGCGGCGCTGGCGCACGCGCCGTCCCGGTTTGAGCCACCGGCGCTCAATGTGTCGTAATGTTGGCGGACTGGAATGCGGTGCCCGGAACGCCACGTTCCGGTCGGTGTACTTTTGCGGCTTTCCACGTCACGTCCTGAGTCACCCATGATCGAGGATTCACGATGATCTCCGTTTGTCTCGTCGACGACCAGAATCTGGTGCGGCAGGGTGTCCGTTCGCTGCTGGACTTGGCCGAGGATATCCGTGTGGTGGCCGAGTGTGCCGACGGCGCACAAGCCGTGCTGGAGGTGCCACGGATCAAGCCGGACGTGATGCTGCTGGACCTGCGCATGCCCAACATGAGCGGGCTGGAGGTGCTGCAGGCGCTGTCGGCGCGCAACGAGCTGCCGCCGACGATCATCCTGACCACGTTCGACGACGACCAGCTGGTGCTGCAGGGCCTCAAGGCCGGTGCACGCGGCTACCTGCTCAAGGACGTCTCCCTCGAGCAACTGGTCGAGGCCGTGCGCACGGTGGCCGGCGGCGGCTCGTTGGTCGCGCCGATGGTCACCCAGCGGCTGATGGCCGGGGTGGCGCGGATGCAGAACCAGTTTACCAGCCTGGAGCAACCCGACCCGCTCACCGAGCGCGAGACCGAGATCCTGCGGCTGCTGTCAGGTGGTTACAGCAACAAGGAGATCGCCAATTCGCTCAAGGTCGCCGAAGGCACGGTCAAGAACCATGTTTCCAACATCCTGTCCAAGCTCGGCGTGCGCGACCGCACGCGTGCGGTGCTGAAGGCACTGGAGCTGGGCATCGTCTGAGGCGTTTGCGGACCCGGTCCCGGAGCGCAGGGGGAGTCGCCGGACAGGCGGCAGAAGCCGTCATTCTCGAGCTGCGCGGCGGGTGCCTTTTGCGGATAGCGTTCCAGCCCGCGAGCAAGTAACATCCATGGCTTCGGTTTTTTGCCGACCCCGTCTGTTGCCCCTCCAGCTAGGCCAATGCGACGGCGGAAGCACACACCCAAGGTATGGCGTAAAGACGCTTCGGAGAACTCTGGAATGATGCGTGTCTTTGAATTTCTGGTTGCCCTGGTCATCGTTGCGGTGATCGGTGTCCTGGCAGCGGTGGTCATGCCCGGCAGCGGTCATGTGGA
>DATNGL010000069.1:0-2091 GCA_035605895.1 Rhodanobacter sp. | reverse complement strand
CGGCATCGGTGACCAGCACCAGCTCGCCGGACAGCACGTAGACGAACTCATCCTCGTCGGTATGCCAGTGCCGCTGGCTCGACCACGCGCCGGGCGGCAGCCGGGTCAGGTTGACGCCGAAATCGTTCAGGCCGCCGGCATCGCCCAGCGCCTGCTTGATGCGCGCGCCGGCAGTCGCCGCAAAAGGTGATGGATAACCCGAGCCCTTGCGTTCGGGCACCTGGGAAACGTCGATCCTGGGCATGCGATTCTCCACGGGTTGGGGCTTCCTTATTGTGCATCGGTGGCCACGGCCTGGCGCATGTCCGGCTGATTAACCATCTTTGCAGGCCGGACCGGCTACAGTGGGTCGACGTCGCGAACGCGCGGTGGAGGCCGGAATCATGAAGCGTGGCTGCTGGCTGCCCGGGATGCTGCTGTGCTGCATGTTGCCGATGCTGGCGGTGTGCGCCGACACCTTGCCTGCCGGCGCGAATGCGGCGGGCCCGGCGATGGTGGCGCGAATCACCCTGGACGGCCCGATCGGGCCGGCGGCCGCGGAGTATTTCGACGATGCCGCGCAGCGCGCGGTGGCCGACGGCGCGGTGGCGATCGTGCTGCAGCTGGATACGCCGGGCGGCCTGTCCGAATCGATGCGCCAGATCATCGCCGGCATGCTGGCGGGCAAGCTGCCGGTACTGGTCTACGTGGCGCCGGGCGGGGCACGCGCCGCCTCGGCCGGCACCTACATCCTCTACGCCGGACAGGTCGCCGCGATGGCGCCGGCCACCCATCTGGGTGCGGCGACACCGGTATCGCTCGGTGGGACCACGCCGATGCCCTTGCCGAAGGCGGCGGACAAGTCGCCGGCCAGTGCCGGTTCCAGTGCGCCGGTCAAGCCGGATCAGGCCGGTGACGATGCCGAATCGCACAAGGTGCTGAACGACGCGATCGCCTACATCCGCTCGCTGGCGCAGTTGCGCGGGCGCAATGCGGCATGGGCCGAGCAGGCGGTGCGCGGCGCGGCCACGCTGACCGCCAGCGAGGCGGCGCAGCAGCACGTGATCGACTTCGTGGCGGACGATGTGGCCGACCTGCTGGCCAAGGCTGACGGACGCAAGGTGCAGGTCGGCGAGCGCAGCGTCACGTTGCAGCTCAAGGGCGCCACGGTACGCGACTACGCACCGGGCGCGCGCACGCGCTTCCTGGCGATCATCACCAATCCGACGATCGCGTATCTGCTGCTGCTCGGCGGCATCTTCGGCCTGGCCCTGGAGGCGATGCACCCCGGTGCGATGTTGCCGGGCATCGTGGGGGCGATCTGCCTGCTGGTGGGCTTGTATGCACTGCAACTGCTGCCGGTGAATTACGCCGGGCTGGCGCTGATGGCGCTCGGTATCGGCCTGCTGGTGGCCGAGGCGGTCAATCCCACGGTGGGCGCGCTCGGCGTGGGCGGGGTGGTGTCGTTCGTGATCGGCTCGGTGATGCTGATGAAGACGGGCGTGCCCGGCTATGCCGTCAATCTCGGCGTGATCGCCGGTATCGCGGTCGGCTTCGCGGCGTCGCTGGGCGTGGTCGTGTGGCTGGTGTTGCACGCGCGCCGGACGCGGCCGTTCGTCGGCGATGCGGCGATGCTTGCCGACATCGGCCTGTTGCTGGAGCCGGTGGCCGCCGGCGGCGAGGGCTGGGTGATGCTGCGTGGCGAACGCTGGCGCGTGCGTTGTGCCAGCGCCTTGCCCGCCGGCGCCAGCGTGCGTGTGGTATCGCGTGAGGGATTGCTGTTGTGGGTCGAGCCGGCGCCAGCCGAAGCGGGCGTTTCATGAAAGACGGGAGATAACCATGTTCGGATTTGTCGGTGTACTGATCATCCTCGGTGTGCTGCTGCTGTTCGCCGCGATCAAGATATTGCCGGAGTACCAGCGCGGCGTGGTGCTGACCCTGGGCCGCTACACCGGTACCAAGGGGCCCGGACTGGTGCTGCTGATTCCGGTGGTGCAGAGCATGATCCGGGTCGACCTGCGCGTCACCGTGATGGACGTGCCGCCGCAGGACGTGATCTCGCGCGACAACGTCTCGGTGCGCGTGAACGCGGTGGTCTATTTCCGCGTGGTC
>DATNGL010000068.1:0-26360 GCA_035605895.1 Rhodanobacter sp. | reverse complement strand
AACAAAAAAGCCTCACGAGGAGGCTTTCTTGCATCAAGAAAGATCTGGTAGCGGGGGCAGGATTCGAACCTGCGACCTTCGGGTTATGAGCCCGACGAGCTGCCAGACTGCTCCACCCCGCATCAGAGTCCGCGAAGTTTAACGGGATGGCCGGTTTCTTGCAAGCCTGATCGGTACCGCATCGTTCCACAAGCTTCCCGGGAAGCGCGCCTGCGCCCGCTCCCCTCCCGTCATCACAGGCCGAATGCGCGCCGGCACCAGCCCAGCAGCGGTCCCCAATACAGGCCGAGCGCGAGCAGCGAGAGTGCGTTCAGCGACAGCACGATGCGCAATGGCTTGTCCTGCTGCAACGACACGGGACTGCCATCGACCGGCTTGTCGAAGTACATCACCTTGATCACGTGCAGGTAGTAGTACAGGCCGATGATCGCGAACACGATGCCGACGATCGCCAGCCACAGCATGTCCGCATGGATGGCCGCCTCCAGCACCAGCACCTTGGCCCAGAACCCGAACAGCGGCGGCACGCCGGCCAGCGAGAACATCGCCAGCAGCATCAGGAATGCCATCCACGGCGACTTCTGGTTCAGCCCCTTGAAATCGGCGATCTCCTCGCACTCGAACCCGGCGCGCGACAGCGCGAGGATGACGCCGAACGCGGCCACGCCCATCAAGGCGTAGCAGATCGCATAGAACATCGCCGCCGCGTAGCCCTCCGGGCCGGCCGCCGAGAGGCCCAGCAACAGGTAGCCCATGTGCGAAATCGTGGAATACGCCAGCATGCGCTTGAGGTTGGTCTGCACGATCGCAACCAGGTTGCCGATCGCCAAGGAGATCACCGCCAGCACCGCCAGCATCAGCTGCCAGTGCTGCGACAGATCGCCCATGCCGGCATCGAGCAGGCGCCAGGCCATGCCGAACGCAGCCAGCTTGGAGCCGGAGGCGATGAAGGTCGTGACCGGGGTCGGTGCACCCTGGTAGACGTCCGGGATCCACATGTGGAACGGCGCGGCGCCCAGCTTGAAACCGATGCCCACGATCATGAAGATCAGGCCGAACAGCAGCAGCGTCGGTGCCGTGGTGTAGCTCATCACATGGTGCAGCTGCGCCAGATCCAGCGTCGGCGTGCCCCCCATGCCCGAGGCGCCGTAGACCATCGACATGCCATACAAGAGCATGCCCGACGCCAGCGCACCCAGCACGAAGTACTTGATCGCCGCCTCGGGCGGCAGCTGCGCGTCGCGGTTCAAGGCAACCAGCGCATAGGAGGAAAGCGAGAGCAGTTCCAGCCCGAGATAGACGGTGACCAGGTTGCCGGCGGAGACCAGCAGCATGATGCCGATCACCGCGAAGATCATCAGCGTGTAGAACTCGCCGCCCAGCAGCTTGCGGTCGATCAGGTAGGGACGGGCGTAGACGAACACCATCGCGGTGGTGCCCAGCGCGAACACCTTGAGGATCTCGGCCACGTCATCGCGCACGAACATCCCGCCGAACGCGGTCACCGCCTGCTCCGGCTGGCCGACCACCACCAGGTAGATCCCCACCAGCAGCACGGCGATCGCGATCCAGTGCAATTGCGGGCGCTGCTCGGGTTTCACGAAGGCGTCCAGCAGCAGCAGCAGGCACGCCGCCGCCACCAGATAGAACTCCGGCAGCATGATCAGGATGTCATTGATAGTTGGCATGTTCGATCCCGATCAAATCTTGTGAATGGCGAGCTGCTGCACCAGCTGCGACACCGAGCTGTCCATCAGGTGGACCAGCGGCTGCGGCCAGATGCCGATGGCCAGCACGGCGGCGGCGAAGGCGACCAGCACGAAGGTCTCGCGCCCGTTGATCTCCTTCATGTGCGCCACACGTTCGTTGGTGACCTCGCCCCACAGCACGCGCTTGACCAGCCACAACGTATAGCCCGCGCCGATGATCAGGGTGAACGCGGCGAACAGCGCGATCCAGGGGTTGGCGCTGAAGCTGGCCAGGATCACCATGAATTCGCCGACGAAACCGCTGGTGCCCGGCAGGCCGCAGTTGGCCATGGCGAACAGCACGTAGAAGAACCCGAACCACGGCATCACGTTGATGACGCCGCCGTAATCCTTGATCAGGCGGGTGTGCGTGCGGTCGTACATCACGCCGATGCAGGTGAACATCGCGCCGGAAACGAAACCGTGCGAAATCATCTGCACCATCGCTCCCTGCATGCCGAGCATCGCCATGTCGGTGTTGCCGGCATCGCGCACCAGCATGAAGGCGATGAAGATGCCCAGCGTGACGAAGCCCATGTGGGCCACGGACGAATACGCCACCAGCTTCTTCATGTCCTCCTGCACGAGCGCTACATAGCCGATGTAGACGATCGCGATCAGGCTCAGGACGATGATGATCCATGCAAAATGGTCGCCGGCATCAGGAACGATCGGAAGAATGAATCGCAACATTCCGTAGGTGCCGACCTTCAGCATCACCGCCGCCAGCACCACCGAACCGCCGGTAGGCGCCTCCACGTGGGCGTCCGGCAACCAGGTGTGCACCGGCACCATCGGTACCTTGATCGCGAAGGCGATCAGGAACGCGAAGAAGATCCAGGTCTGCTCCTTCATCGTCAGCGGCAGCGCCGCCAGCGTGGCCAGGTCGAAGGTGTGCGCCTTCTGGTACAGGTACAACAGCGCGATCAGCATGAAGACTGAGCCGAAGAACGTGTAGATGAAGAACTTCAGCGTGGCGTACACGCGGCGCGGACCACCCCAGACGCCGATCAGGATGAACATCGGGATCAGGATCGCCTCGAACAGCGCATAGAACAGCAGCGCGTCGGTGGCGCAGAACACGCCGATCAGCAGGCCTTCGAGCATCAGCATCGCGGCCATGTACTGGTGCGGCTTGTCCTGGATGACTTCCCACGCCCCGGCGATCACCAGGATGCCGACGAAGGTGGTCATCAGGATCAGCGCCACCGAGATGCCGTCGACCGCCAGGCCATAGTGGACGCCCCAGGAAGCGATCCACAGATAGCTCTCGGTGAGTTGCATGCCGCCGGCGTCCGGCTTGTATTGCAGCAGCAGGAACAGGCTGACCACGAAGGTCAGCACGGCCACCAGCAGCGACACCCAGCGGGCCAGATTCGGTCGCGCCGAACCGGCAAGCAGCACCGGTATCGAGCCGACCACGGGGAGCCAGATCAGCAGGCTGAGCAAGTGATTGAACATGAGTGCTTGCTTCCCTTATTGCCCGGCCAGGACGGGACCAGCCAGCCCCGATCCGAAGAGCCAGTACCCGCCCAGCAGCAGGATCAGGCCAAGAATCATCGCGAAGGCATAGTGATAGAGATAACCCGACTGCAGACGGCGCATCGCGGCCGCGATACGGTGAATCATGCTCACCGAGCCGTTGACCATGATGTCGTCGATCACCACCGTGTCGCCCGCCTTCCAGAACAGGCGACCGAGCCTGACGCCACCGCGGGCAAACAGCGCGAAGTAGACGTTGTCGACCCAGTACTTGCGATCGAGCACGATCCACAGCGGCTTCAGGGCAGACTTTATCCTGCCGGCCAGTGCCGGATTGAACAGGTAGATGTAGGTGCAGCTCGCGAATGCCGCGAGCACCAGCAGGAACGGCAGCTGGGTGAACCCGTGCAATGCCATCGCCAGCGAGCCGTGGAACTCCTGGCCCAGTTCGGCCAGCACGTTGTTCGCCTCGTCCACATGGATCGCATTGCCGAACCAGTTGCCGAACAGCACCGGCCCCACCGTGAAGAAACCGACCAGCAGCGACGGTATCGCCAGCAGCACCAGCGGCAGGGTCACCACCCACGGCGACTCCTTCGGCGCATGAGCGAGCACGCCCGGCTCGTGGTGGCCGTGATCACCATGCTCATCGTGTCCATGACCATGATGCTCGACCACGGTGAAGCGCTCCTTGCCATGGAAGGTCAGGTACATCTGGCGGAACGTGTACAGACCCGTCACCAGCGCGCCGGCCATCACGCAAAAGTAGGCGTAGTGCGCGCCCCAGCGATGCGATTCGCCGACCGCCTCGATGATCGCGTCCTTCGAATAGAAGCCCGAGGTGAACGGCACCGCCACCAGCGCCAGCGAACCGACCCACATGGTGATCCACGTGATCGGCATGTATTTGCGCAGGCCGCCCATGTAGCGCATGTCCTGCTCGTGATGCATCGCGATGATCACCGAGCCGGCGCCGAGGAACAGCAGCGCCTTGAAGAACGCATGGGTCATCAGGTGGAACACGGCACCGGCGTACATCGACACGCCCAGCGCCACCGTCATGTAACCGAGCTGCGACAGCGTGGAATACGCGATCACCCGCTTGATGTCGTTCTGCACGATGCCGATCAAGCCGGTGAACAGCGCCGTCGTGGCGCCGATCACCAGCACGAAGCTGAGCGCCGTCGAGGACAGCTCGAACAGCGGCGACATGCGCGCCACCATGAAGATGCCCGCGGTGACCATCGTCGCCGCATGGATCAGCGCGGAGATCGGCGTCGGGCCTTCCATCGAGTCGGGCAGCCACACGTGCAGCGGCACCTGGGCCGACTTGCCCATCGCGCCGATGAACAGACAGATGCAGATGACCGTGGCTGCTTCCCAGTGGGTACCGGCGGTGATCTGCAGGGTCTCGCCGACCAGGCTGGGTGCCGTACCGAACGCGGTGGCGTAGTCCAGCGTGTGCAGGAAATACAGCACCGCGGCGATGCCGAGCAGAAAGCCGAAATCGCCGACGCGGTTGACCAAGAACGCCTTCAGGTTCGCGAAGATCGCCGTCGGCCGCTTGTACCAGAAGCCGATCAGCAGGTACGACACCAGGCCCACCGCTTCCCAGCCGAAGAACAGCTGCATGAAGTTGTTGCTCATCACCAGCATGAACATCGAGAAGGTGAACAGCGAGATGTAGCTGAAGAAGCGCGTATAGCCCGGGTCGTCGCGCATGTAGCCGATGGTGTACAGGTGCACCACCAGCGAGACGAAGCCCACCACCACCAGCATCATCGCGGTGAGCCTGTCCACCATGAAACCGACGCTGGCGTTGACCTGCCCGATCTGGAACCAGGTGTAGAGGTTCTGGTTGTAGTTGTCCGCGCCGCCCACGGTGAGCTGGTACAGCACATGGAACGACAGCGCGACCGACACGATCATGCACGCGATGGTGACGGTGTGGGCGACCGCGCGACCCGCGCGGCCGAGGAACGGGCTGACGAAACCGGCCACCAGCGAACCGAGCAGCGGCGCCAGTGCGATGGTCAACAGGACGCTCGTGGAAAGACCCATGGGTTCAGCCCTTCATGCTGTCGATGTCGGCGATATTGATCGTGCTGCGCGTACGGAACAGCAGGACCAGGATCGCCAGGCCGACGGCAGCTTCCGCCGCAGCCACGGTGAGGATGAAAAACACGAACACCTGCCCCGACACGTCGCCCAGGAAGCGCGAGAACGCGACAAAATTCATGTTGACCGCAAGCAGCATCAGCTCGATCGACATCAGCAGCACGATCACGTTCTTGCGGTTGATGAACAGCCCGGCCACGGCGATGCAGAACAGCACGGCGCCGAGCACGATGTAGTGTGCGAGCGAAATCATGGCTTGGATTCTCCTGCGGTGCCCTCGTCGGCGGCGGCCGGCGTCGGGCGTACGGCGTCCATCTTGACGATGCGCACGCGATCGCGCGGATCGACCCTGACCTGCCGGCTGGCGGATTCGTAACGTGCGCCGCGACGTTCGCGCAGGGTCAGCGCTACCGCAGCCACCAGGCCCACGGTGAGCACCAGCGCAGCCACTTCGAACGGCAACAGGAATTTGGTGTACAGCGCCTGGCCCAGCCACGCGGTGTTGGACATGCCGGCCACCGCAGCCGGGTCAGCGCCCAGGTCGCGCGCATGCATCGCCCGCACGCCGATCAGGCCGAGCATCTCGACCAGCATCACGATGGCCACGATCACCCCGACCGGCAGGAACTTCACGAAACCCTCGTGCATTTTCTCCAGGTCGATGTCGAGCATCATCACCACGAACAGGAACAGCACCATCACCGCGCCGACGTAGACCACCACCAGTGCCAGCGCGAGGAACTCGGCGTCCAGCAGCATCCACAGGCAGGCAGCGCTGAAGAAGGTGAGCACCAGCGCGAGCACGGCGTGCACGGTGTTCTTCAGCGTGATCACCGAGAGCGCCGCCGCCACCGTGACGAGGCTGAAGGCGTAGAAGCAGATGATTTGCAGCGTTTGGGGATTCATCGAAGGGCCTCAGCGGTACGGCGCATCTTGGGCACGATCCGCAGCGATCTGCTGTTCGAAGCGATCGCCGATGGCAAGCAGCTTCTGCTTGTCCACCACGTTCTCGCCGCGATTCTCGAAGTGGTATTCGTGGATCGAGGTCTCGACGATCGAGTCGACCGGGCAGCTCTCCTCGCAGAAACCGCAGTAGATGCACTTGAACAGGTCGATCTCGTAGCGCGTGGTGCGGCGCTGGCCGTCGCTCTCTCGCGGAGCCGAATCGATGGTGATCGCCAGCGCCGGGCAGACCGCCTCGCACAGCTTGCAGGCGATGCAGCGCTCCTCGCCGTTCGCATAGCGGCGCAACGCATGCAGACCGCGGAAACGATTCGACTTCGGGATGTGCTCCATCGGGTAGCGCATGGTGTACTTGGGCTTGAACATGTAGCGCATCGTCACGCCCATGCCGGCAACCAGCTCCGCCAGCATCAAACTCTTCAAATAACGGGTTACCGCGTTCATGGCTTACGCTCCCACCCCGATGCTGACCAGGTCGTAGTACTTCAGCAGACCGGCGACGAACACCCAGGCAATGGCAATGGGGATGAATACCTTCCAGCCCAGGCGCATGATCTGGTCGTAGCGGTAGCGCGGGAACGTGGCGCGGAACCACAGGAAGAAGAACGACATCACGAACGCCTTGATGAACAGCCAGATGAAGCCGCCTGCCCCCAGCCAGCTGATCCAGCCGGGCGCGTCGGCGGAGATCCAGCCCTGCAGCGGGCTGAGCCAGCCGCCGAGGAAGAAGATCGCCGACAGGAAGCTGACCAGGATCATGTTGGCGTATTCGGCCAGGAAGAACAGCGCGAAGGCCGACCCGGAATACTCCACGTGGAAGCCGGCGACGATTTCCGACTCGCCTTCGGCCATGTCGAACGGCAGGCGGTTGGTCTCGGCCACGCCGGAGACGAAATAGATCACGAAGACCGGCAGCAACGGCAGCCAGAACCAGTCGAACAGGCCCTTGCCGCCGGCCTGCGCGTTGACGATTTCGCTGAGGTTGAGGCTGCCGGCCAGCACCATCACGCAGACCAGGCACAGGCCCATGGCCAGCTCGTACGAGATCACCTGGGCCGCCGAACGCATGGCGCCCAACAGCGCGTAGCGCGAGTTGGACGCCCAGCCTGCGATGATGATGCCGTAGACGCCCATCGAGGTCATCGCCAGCAGGTAGAGGATGCCTGCGTTGGCGTTGGACAGCACCATCTTGCCGCTGAACGGGATCACCGCCCAGGCCGCCAGCGCGGGGACCAGCCCGATCAGCGGCGCCAGGAAGTACAGGAAGCGGTTGGCCTTGGTCGGCAGGATCACTTCCTTGATCAAGAGCTTCACCACGTCGGCGAACGCCTGCAGCACGCCGCCGGGGCCGACCTTGTTCGGTCCCATGCGCACGTGCATCCAGCCGATGACCTTGCGCTCCCAGTACACGAACATCGCCACCGCGATCACCAGCGGCAGCACGATGCACAGGATGTAGATCAGCGGCCACATGACCTGGTTGATGAGTTGATCAGCCATGATGCCTATGCCTTGCTCAAGGTGATGGCTGCGCCGTGCGGCGGCAGCGTGGCGGTAAGGTCTTGGGCTGCCTCGATCCACACGGCGCCGTCGGGCACGGCCGCATCGACCAGCACCGGCAACTGCACCTCGCCGATGCGCGCCTGCGCGCCGGCGGTCAGGCCTTGCCGCCCCGCCTCGGCTTCATTGAGGCGGATCGCCGGCGCACGATTGAGCGGGTGCGCATTGAGCGCGGTGGCCCGGCGCAACACCGCATCGACGCGGTAGATCGGCCAGGTGGCCAACCGGGTGAGCGCGGCAGGCGCCGCACGCGTCGACAGGCCCTGGCGCGCTGCCTGCGCGCGCTCGCCGATGCCGTCGCGCAGACCGGCGATGTCGTCGAACTCGAAACCGGCCAGCTGCATCGCCCCGCCGAGCGCACGCAGGACCTTCCAGCCCGGCCGCGCCTCGCCCGGCGCCTTGGCACCCGCGATCACGCCCTGCGCCAATCCGTCGACGTTGACCAGGGTCGCGTCGATTTCGGCCAGCAGTGCAATCGGCAGGATGACGTCCGCCACCTCGCGCAGCGCGGCACCGCCGAAGGCGCTGAACGCCACGACCTTGTCAGCGCCGCGCAGCGCCTTCAGCGCCGCGGCGCCATCGGCGAAGTCGTGGGGCGGCTCGACGCCGTACAGCAGGTACGCCTTGCGCGGCTGCGCCAGCATGGCCTGGGCATCGAGCCCGCCATTGCCCGGCACCACGCCGATGCGACCCAGGCCGATGGCGTTGGCGCCCACCGGCACCTCATCGACGCCGGCACCGGTGGCTTCGCCGATGAAGTGCGCGATCGCGCGCAGCCACGAGGCCTGCGGGTGTGTCGCCGCGGCTTCGCCGAGGATCACCGCCGAGGTACCCGCCTTCAGCGCGGCAATCACCCCACCATCGCCCTGCCCGCTGCGGGCGCTGTCCAGCGCACCGGCCAGCGATGCCGGCGCCGTGGCACCGGCTTCCACTGCAGCCTTGGCCAGCCCCAGCATGGCGTCGACCAGCGCTTGCGGAGCGACGATCGTTTCGCCCGCCAGCTTGTAGTTGAAATCGAAACGAGCCGGATTCACCACGAAGACGCGCGCGCCCTTCTTGGTCGCCTGGTGCAGCCGGTGATTGACCAGCGGCAGTTCCTGGCGCAGGTCCGAGCCGACCAGCAAGGCGGCCTGTACCCTTTCCAGTTCGGCGACCGGCATGCCGAACGGTACCGCCACGGCGTGATCGGCAAAATCGAGCTGGCGCAAACGGTGGTCGAGGTGGGCACTGCCCAGGCCACGCGCCAGGCGCACCAGCAGGTCGCCCTCCTCGTTCGAGATCGACGGGTGCACCAGGATGCCCAGCTCGCTGCCCGGCGCCTTCTTCAGTGCCTCGCCGGCGAACGCCAGCGCGTCCTCCCAGGTGGTGTCGTGCCACTGGCCGTCGCGCTTCACCTGCGGAGCATGCAGGCGATCGGGGGCGTACATGCCCTGGTGGCTGTAGCGGTCGCGGTCGGACAGCCAGCACTCGTTGATCGCCTCGTTGTCGCGCGGCACCACCCGCAGCACCTCGCCGCGGCGCGTGTGCAGCCACAGGTTGGAACCCAGCGCGTCATGCGCGCCGATCGACGGCTTGGCGATCAATTCCCAGGCGCGCGCCTTGAACTGGAACACCTTGTCGGTCAATGCGCCGACCGGACAGACGTCGATGATGTTGCCGGACAGCTCGGTTTCCACCGTCTTGCCGATGTAGGTGCCGATGACCTGGTCCTCACCGCGGCTCATGCCACCCAGCTCGTAGGTGCCGGCGATCTCGCTGGTGAAGCGCACGCAGCGCGTGCAGTGGATGCAGCGCGTCATCTCGGTGGCCACCAGCGGCCCGATGTTCTCGTCGGCCACCGTGCGCTTGCGCTCGGTGAAGCGCGACACGCTGCGACCGAAGCCCAGCGCCACGTCCTGCAGTTCGCACTCGCCGCCCTGATCGCAGATCGGGCAATCCAGCGGGTGGTTGATCAGCAGGAACTCCATCACGTCGCGCTGGTATTGCAGCGCGAGCTTGGAGCGGGTCTGCACCTTCATGCCCTCGGTGACCGGGGTGGCGCACGCGGGCAGCCCCTTGGGCACCGGGCGCCCGCCCATCTCCACCTCGACCATGCACATGCGGCAGTTCGCGGCGATCGGCAGCTTGCGGTGATAGCAGAAACGCGGGATCACGACGCCGACGGCATCGGCTGCCTCGATGATCATCGCATTCTTGCGGATCTGCACCGGCTTGCCGTCGATCTCGATGCTGACCAGGTCGGGAGCGGTGCTGGTTGGCTGCGTACTCATGCAGCAACTCCTTGGGGAGCAGGGAATGGAGAATGGAGAATGGGAGATGGAAAGGGCCGCCGGATGTCGCGGCGCGATTCCCTGTTCCCGATTCCCGATTCCCGATTCGCGCGGATGGAGAGCATGGTCATGCCTTGACCTCATCGCGCGAATCGACGATCGAGTGTCCGTGCTCCACGTAGTACTCGAATTCGTTCCAGAACCGGTTCAGGAATCCCTGCACCGGCCATGCCGCCGCCTCGCCGAAAGCGCAGATGGTGTGGCCCTCGATCTGCCCGGCAATGGCCTTCAGGCGGTGCAGGTCCTCCTGTGTGCCGTTGCCTTCGACGATGCGGGTCAGCACGCGATACATCCAGCCGGTGCCTTCGCGGCACGGCGTGCACTGGCCGCAGGACTCGGCCTTGTAGAAGCGCGAGATGCGCTGGCAGACCCTGACCATGCAGGTGGTCTCGTCCATCACGATCACCGCGCCCGAGCCCAGGCCGGAGCCGGCCTTCTGCAGGCAGTCGTAGTCCATGGTGCTTTCGAGCATGATCTCGGCCGGCAGCACCTTCATCGAGGAGCCGCCCGGGATCACCGCCTTGAGCTTGTGGCCGTTGCGCACGCCGCCAGCCAGCGCCAGCAGATCCTTGAACGAGGTACCGAGGCGGACTTCGTAATTGCCGGGGCGATTGACGTGGCCGGACACCGAAAAGATCTTCGGGCCACCGTTGTTCGGCTTGCCGAGGTTGAGGAACCAGTCCGCGCCGCGGCGCAGGATCGCCGGCACCGAAGCGTAGGTCTCGGTGTTGTTGATCGTCGTCGGCTTGCCGTACAGGCCGAAATTGGCCGGGAACGGGGGCTTGAAGCGCGGCATGCCCTTCTTGCCTTCCAGCGACTCCATCATCGCGGTCTCTTCGCCGCAGATGTAGGCGCCGGCGCCCAGGGCGGCATGGATGTCCACGTCGATGCCGCTGCCCTGCACGTTCTTGCCGAGCAGGCCGGCGGCATAGGCTTCCTTCAGCGCCGCCTCGAAGTGTTCGAACGGCTCGTGGTGGAATTCGCCGCGCAGGTAGTTGTAGGCCACCGTAGAGCCCGTGCAGTAGCAGGCAATGGCCAGCCCCTCGATCACCGCGTGCGGGTTGTAGCGGAGGATGTCGCGGTCCTTGCAGGTACCCGGCTCGGACTCGTCCGAATTGCACAGGATGTATTTCTGCATCGTGCCCTTGGGCATGAAGGACCACTTCAGCCCGGTCGGGAAACCGGCGCCGCCGCGGCCGCGCAGGCTGCTCTTCTTGATCTCCTCGACCAGCGACGCCGGATCGGGCTTCTCGGCGAGGATCTTGCGCCAGGCCTTGTAGCCGTCGACCTGCTCGTAGCTTTCCATCGCCCACGGCGTGTCGAAGTGCAGCGTCGTGTAGACGACCTGGTGTTCCTGGGGTGCGGGTCCGACGGCCATCAGTGACTCCCCTCCGCGCCGTGAGCGGCCGGACCGTCGAGGGTCAGGCCATCCAGGATCGCGTCGAGCTTTTCGGTGGTGAGACGTTCGTGGTAATGCCCGTTGACCGTGGCGGCCGGGGCGTACACGCAGGCGGCGATGCACTCTTCCTCGGCCTTCAGGTAGACGCGCCCGTCGGGCGTGCTCTGGCCCAGCTTGATGCCGAGCTTCTGCTCGCAGTGGCGGACCAGCTCCTCGGCACCGTTGAGCCAGCACGAGATGTTGGTGCAGATAGCCACGTTGTTGCGGCCCACCGGCCGGGTTTCGAGCATCGAGTAGAAGCTCGCCACCTCATAGGCCCAGATGGGCGGCAGGTCCAGATATTTCGCCACCGCGGTGATCAGCTCGTCGGTGAGAAAGCCGCGGTTCTGCTCCTGCGCGCCGAACAGCGCCTGGATCAGCGCCGAGCGCTTGCGATCCGGCGGAAACTTGGCCACCCACGCGTCGATGTGTTTGCGCGTGTGCTCGGAAAGCACGAGGAGCGGATCGACGTGCTTCACCTGGTTGTAGTTGCCGGTGGCTTTCATGGGTTTGAACCAGCGAATGGGGAATGGGGAATGGAGAATGGGAAAGGCAACGCATGCGGCGCACCGGAGCTCTCGGCGAGGGGCATCGGTCGGAAGCGTGCCGCTCTTCCGATTCCCCATTCCCTATTCCCTATTCCCGTATTCATCGATCCACCTCGCCGAACACCAAGTCGTAGGTGCCGATCATGGCCACCACGTCGGCGAGCATGTGGCCGCGCACGACGGTGTCCATGGAGGAGAGGTGGGCGAAACCGGGAGCACGCAGGTGCACGCGGAACGGCTTGTTGGCACCGTCGGAAACCAGATAGCAGCCGAACTCGCCCTTGGGCGCCTCGACCGCGCAATAGGTTTCGCCGGCCGGCACGCAATAGCCTTCGGTGAACAGCTTGAAGTGATGGATGAGCGCTTCCATGCTCTCCTTCATCACCTCGCGATGGGGCGGCACGACCTTGTAGTCGTTGAGGATCACCGGGCCGGGATTGGCGCGCAGCCATTCCACGCACTGGCGGATGATGCGGTTGGACTGGCGCATCTCCTCCACGCGGCACAGGTAGCGGTCGTAGCAGTCGCCGTTGACGCCGACGGGGATGTCGAAGTCCACCTCGGCATATTTCGCGTACGGCTGCTTCTTGCGCAGGTCCCATTCCACGCCGGAGCCGCGCAGCATCACGCCGGTCATGCCCCACTGCTGGGCCAGTTCCGGGCTGACCACACCGATGCCGACGGTGCGCTGCTTCCAGATGCGGTTGGTGGTGAGCAGTGCCTCGTATTCGTCCACCTTCGAGGGGAAGTCGGCGGTGAACGCGTCGAGGAAGTCGAGCATCGAACCTTCGCGCCAGCTGTTGATGCGCTTGAGGTCGTTGCCCTTGTGCCACGGCGATTCGCGGTACTGCGACATCTGCGCCGGCAGGTCGCGATAGACGCCGCCGGGGCGGTAATAGGTGGCGTGCATGCGCGCGCCCGAGACGGCCTCATATACGTCCATGAGCTCCTCGCGCTCGCGGAACGCGTACAGGAACACCGCCATCGCACCCAGATCGAGCGCGTTCGAACCGATCCACATCAGGTGGTTCAGGATGCGCGTGATCTCGTCGAACATGGTGCGGATGTACTGGGCGCGCTCCGGCGCCTCGATCCCGAGCAGGGTTTCGATGGCGCGCACGTAGGCGTGCTCGTTGCACATCATCGACACGTAGTCGAGCCGGTCCATGTAGCCGATCGACTGGTTGAACGGCTTGGACTCGGCCAGCTTCTCGGTACCGCGATGCAGCAGGCCCACGTGGGGATCGGCGCGGACGATGGTCTCGCCGTCCATCTCCATGATCAGGCGCAGCACGCCATGCGCCGCGGGATGCTGCGGGCCGAAGTTCATCGTGTAATTGCGGATTTCCTGGGCCATCTCAATTCTCCCGCCACTTGTCGGCGGCCTCGGCCTCGGCCTGCATCAGGTCGGCGTCGTCGCGGATGGTGCGCGGCACCAGCACGCGCGGCTCGATCGACACCGGCTCGTAGATCACCCGCTTCTGCACGGGGTCGTAGCGCACCTCGACATTGCCGATCAGCGGGAAATCCTTGCGGAACGGATGCCCCACGAATCCGTAGTCGGTGAGGATGCGGCGCAGATCCGGATGCCCGTCGAAGATGATGCCGTACAGGTCGAATGCCTCGCGCTCGAACCAGTTCGAGCCCGACCAGACCAAAGTCAGCGACGGTACCAGCGGCAGGCTGTCGTCTTCGCAGAACACGCGCAGGCGCAGGCGCCGGTTGTGAGCAATCGAAAGCAGCTGGATGACGGCGGCAAACCGACGTGGCAGATTTTCACCGCGCGGTCGCTCGGCCCAGTTGAAGCGCCCAAGGGCCTGGCCTTCGACACCACGCGAAAAACCCGTGCCCGAAACCGTTTCAGTGTCCCACTCGACCTGGCCATAGCCCAGGTAATCGATGCCGCACAGGTCGATCAGCTCACTGAAGGCAAATGCCGGCTCGTCGCGCAGCGCGCTCGCCACAGCCAGCAGGTCGGTCGCCGCCAGCTCGGCGGTAGTCTCGTTGCGTACGGTACTGATGCTCAGGGTGTCGCCGAATCGCGCGGCAAGTTGTTCGGCCAGCGAAGTCGTGGAGGTATCGGACATGTCAGGGCCTCACGAACGCGCGATGGTGCTGGTGCGACGGATCTTCTTCTGCAGCTGCAGGATGCCGTGGATCAATGCTTCGGCCGTCGGTGGGCAGCCCGGCACGTAGATATCCACCGGCACGATGCGGTCGCAGCCGCGCACCACCGAATAGGAGTAGTGGTAATAGCCGCCGCCGTTGGCGCAACTGCCCATCGAGATCACCCACTTGGGTTCGGGCATCTGGTCGTAGACCTTGCGCAGCGCCGGCGCCATCTTGTTGACCAGGGTGCCGGCCACGATCATCACGTCGGACTGGCGCGGACTGGGACGGAAGATCACGCCATAGCGGTCCAGATCCAGCCGCGCCGCACCCGCGTGCATCATCTCGACCGCGCAGCAGGCCAGACCGAACGTCATCGGCCACATCGAACCGGTGCGCGCCCAGTTCATCAACTCGTCCATGCGCGCGGTGGCGAAGCCGCGCTGCACCACCGGGTTGTCGCCGGCCGGGCGCAGGATGTCGTCGACCACGTTCAACGGCTGCGGGTTGTGCATCACCCGGCTGACGGAATCGATCACTCCCATTCGAGCGCTCCCTTCTTCCACACGTAGGCAAAGCCGATGATCAGCAGCAGCAGGAACAGGCCCATTTCGATCAGGGCGATCGGGCCGATCTGCTGGAACACCACCGCCCACGGAAACAGGAAGGCGATTTCCAGGTCGAAGATGATGAACAGGATGGCGAGCAGGTAATAGCGCACGTCGAAGCGCATGCGGGCATCCTCGAATGCCTCGAAGCCGCACTCGTAGGGCGCAAGTTTTTCCGCCTCGGGACGACGCGGGCCAGCCAGCAGGCCGACCGCAAGCAGCACCAGACCCAGGCCGGTGGCGACGCCGATGAACAACAGAACAGGCCAGTATTCGGCAAGCACGGTGCAACATACCTCCGCGCGATCAGGCGCATCAGTGACCGGGGGAATCTGGACAAGGAACCCGCAGTCCGGCTACATCCATTCGGCAAGCCGGCGCGGCGGTGTGCCGCGCCGCCACGCTCGTGGACTGTATCCGCAAGCGCCCGACATTCCGCGAAACCCAGTCGCGAATCCGGACATTGTATCAGTGCGCTTGGGTACAACAAGCCTTGACGGCCGTTGCGTTGCAAACTAGCGCACGACGGCCGGCCGGGCCATCGGTTCACATGGTCTGGGTGGGCCGCTCGGAACTCAGCGTGCCGGCCAGGATGTTCTCGATGCGGCTGCGCGCGGCCTCGGCATCGCTGGATTCGTTGAAGTGGATGCCGATGCCGGCGGTGCGATTGCCCTGTGCACCGACCGGGCTGATCCAGACCACCTTGCCCACCACGGACAATCGCTCGGTCTCGTCCGCCAGGGTCACCAGCAGCACCACCTCGTCGCCCAGCGCATAGGACTGCGCGGTGGGAGCAAACAGTCCACCATGCTTAAGAAATGGCATGTACGCGTTGTACAGCGAAGCCGCGTCCTTGATTTTCAGGGAGATGATGCCTTGACGGGCTGCCATGGGTTTCATGTGTGACTCCTGCGCGGGTGTGGACAAGACCCCGCCGACAGCGCCGATCTTAGAGGGTGCGCCGCGAAGGCACCACTGTGGTCCGCGCTGTCCGACGGCGCCGACCGCATCGATGGTCGGCCTCAGCCAACGTCCGCCTGGCTGGACAGCAGCGACTGGCGTTCATTGACCAGGCTGCTCCAGGACGCGGGCGGTACCCAACCAGCCACCCATGCCGGCACCGCCGCGGCCGCCATCGGCCGCGAAATCGAGTATCCCTGCAACTGGTGGCATCCCAGCGATGCCAGCAGATCGCCTTGTGCGGGCGTCTCGACACCTTCGGCGATCACCGTCTTGGCCAGCATGCGCGCGGTGGTGATCACGCCCGCCGCGATCGCCATGTTGCGCTCGTCGTGGAGAATGTCGCGCACGAAACTCTGGTCCAGCTTGATGTGCTCGATATCGAGCTGCTGGATATGACTGAGCGATGCCGATCCCGTACCGAAGTCGTCCAGGCCGACGCGGATGCCGCGGCGACGGCACTCCTCGATGACCACCTTGGCACGCGTGTGATCCATGCTTGGCCCGGTCTCGGTGACCTCGATGCCGAAGCCGACATTCATCACGTCCGGGTAATTGTCCAGCACGGCGTCGATATCAGCGAAGAAAGCTGGGTGCAGCAGATGGCGGGTGCTGATGTTGATCGACACCGGAATCGACATCCCGGCGCGCAACCATGTCTGGCAGCAGCGCAGCGCCTCATCCAGCACGTAGCGGCCGATCGGTCGCGCCAGTTGCGGGTCGTCCAGCACGTGCATGAAGCTGGCCGGCTCGATCAGCTCAGGCTCGCGGTCGTTCAGGCGCAGCAGCGCCTCCATTCCGGCCACGCCGTTCAGGCCGGGCAGCCCGTCGATATACACGATCGGCTGGAACAGTAGTTGCAGGCGCGACTGCTGCAGCGCCTGGGCGATCCGTTCGCGCATCGCCTGCAGCCGTACCTGCTCCAGTTCCATCGCCGGCTCGTACAACGAGCCACGATCCTTGCCCTCTTCCTTGGCCTCGTACATCGCCATGTCGGCATGTCTGACCAGCCCTTCCGGATCGGCCCCGTCGATGGGAAACAAGGTCCAGCCGACGCTGGCGGACACGTAAAGCTGCTCGTCCATCAGGTTGAACGGCGCACGCAGCGCCTGCAGGATGCAGCGGCTGATCACATCCAGTTGCTCGCGGCTGTCCAGTCCGGGAATCAGCAGCGCGAACTCGTCGCCACCGAAGCGGGCCACCACGTCGGCTTCACGCAGCATGCCCTGGATGCGCGAGGAGGCTTCCGCCAGCACGCGGTCGCCGCCGCTGTGGCCGACCGTGTCGTTGACGCTCTTGAATCGATCCAGGTCCAGCACGCCGACCGCCAGCAACGATCCCTGCGCCATGGCACGCGTCCGCGCCTGCTCCAGCAACTCGAACAGCAGGCGTCGATTCGGCAGGCCGGTGACCACGTCATAGAACGCGAGTCGCTCGACCCGGGCTTCATGCAGCCTCCGTTCGGTGACATCGTGTTGCTGCCATATGTGTCCCTGCGCCATGCCGTCGAACCGGATCGGCATGAAGTCGCGCAGAAGGATGCGACCGCCGCCGAGGCGCACCTCTTCGCCCCTGACCGGCTCGTTGCGCGCCACGATGTCCCTGATGCGCGCGGCCTCGCGTTCGGGATCCTGATAGGCATGGCTGATCCGGGCCTGGATCGCCGCGACCGACTGCCCTTCCAGTTCGGCCGGCGTCGCGGCAAGCCCGAACAGCGCGCAGAACGCCTCATTGGCGAACCTCACGAAACCATCCTCGGAGGCCACCAGAACCCCGGAATACTGGTTGGAGAGGATGGCGCGCACCTGTTGCAGATTGGCGCGCAAGTCCCGTTCGGCGAGCAGCGTGGCCGCCTGCGAACGCTGGATCTGCATGCCCAGGCCCAGCTCGACGGCCATCTCCAGGAACATCCGGGCCTCGACCGGCGTAAACGCATCGGCCTGCGCGGCACCGATCACGAATGCGCCCACCAGGGCATCGTTCACCCGCAGCGGAAGCGCCAGCACCGCACCGACGTCCATCGCGTCGGCCTGCAGTGGCCAGTCTCCCGGCATCTCGGCCACCCGGTGTCGGACCCACGGCTTGCCGTTGGCCAGGGCGATGGCAACGGCATCGCCGGCATGCTGCGGATCGGTCAGTGCCAGCCGGGCATCCATCAGCGCAGCTCCGCCCAGTCCGGCATGGGCACGCAATTGCAGCACGCTCGAACCTTCCTGTTCCAGCAGGCCGATCCAGGCGAACCGGTAGCCGCCGACGCGATGCGCGACATGGCATGTATCGGCCAGCAGCACCTGTTCGTCCACGCTGCGCGTGACGACCTTGATCATTTCACTCAGCAGGCGCAGGGCGCGCTGCTGGCGCGCTTCCTCCTGCATCGCCTGCAGCAGCAGGTGGCGTTGTGCCTGCGCCTCCAGTCCGAGCCCGATGCTTGCCGCCGCCTGCTGCAGCAGTTCGATCATCCTGTCGGAAAAGAAATCGGCTTCCGTCGCGCGTATCACCAGGGCGGCGCGAACCTCGCCGGCCGCCATCACCGGCACCGCCAAGGCGGAGGCCACGTTGTGCCGCGCATAGGCGACGCGGAACATTTCCAGGCCCGGCGTGCGCTGCAGGTCGCGTTCCAGTTGCGGCGTGCCGTGCCAGAATGCCGGTTGCGCCACCGACAACGGCAACTGTTCCGGATACACGTCCTGCAAGTCCGGAACGACCGTCACCGGCGCGATCCGCCGAAACCAGCCGGTGGCATGATCCACCTCGCCGATCATCACCAGCATGGTGCCGAGCCGTCGCCCGAGCACCTCGATGATCGCCTCGTAGAGCTCCGGCGGTTCCACCGCGCGGACAAGCAACTGGCCGATCTCCGAGAGCGCGGCGTAATAGCTCTCGCTGGATGCAGCCACCGCCCCTGTGTTGACCTGCATCGAATTCGGACCCTAGCTTGTGCACTCGATTGTCGGGCCGGCAGGGATCAGGAACGGGCAGCCAGTCGCGCCCGCTCGGCGCCGCCCGCCATCCCCATCCATCCCCACCTCTATCGCCGCGCAGTCGTTGAATGGCGGCTGGATCTTCTGCCCGAAGCAGCAAGCTAGCTTGCCCGCTCGGGCTATGCAACAACAGCGTCGCCAGCCGCGGGAGCGGCGTGCAGCTCGCACCAGCCCCAGTGATCGAAGATCCATGGCGAGGGCAGCCCAAGCGACAAGTGTGCGAAGCACGGAACCGCCTGCCCGCGGGCGGAGGGCGACAGCCGGAACCGGCCGTCCGGCGCCCGTTCCAGCGGTGCGTCTGGCCAGGCCCAGCCGCGTGCCCCGGTCGGGTCGATCACGCTCAGCCTCAGCCATGGGCGCAACCACCGCGGCGGCTGCCAGGGCAAGACGGCTGCCGCCGTGGCGGACAGCCCGGCGTCAACGTAATGCTCGGGCCGATCCGCCAACCGGCGCATGCGTCCGCCGCTCAAGGCAAGCTGGCTGCGATGCGCCAGCAGCGCCTCGCGCTTGTTGGCGATTTGTGCGGGCGTGGCCTGGATCTCGACGCCTGCTCCGTTGTCCGCATCGCCATGTCCATGGACCAGGTATGTGTACAGCGCAGGCGGCGCTGCCTGCCCGGCGAGGGCCAGGCGCACCAGTACGTGTGCTGCGCCGTGGTCGGGGTGCCGATCCAGCAGTGAGGGCAAGGCAATCAGATCGGGAGTGAACGGGTCAATCTCCCGCCTGATCGCCGCCAGCGCGTTGCCGGTCGATTGCAGCAGCACGTTCGGGATCCCGAGATCGGGCCAACCCAGCGAACGCAGCGATGACGGCGACAGCCCGAGCCGTTCAATCGCCTGCCGCATCTCGGCGCACCGACGCTGCGCCCAGCGCTGGCGATCCGGCGGGCCGATGCGCAGCCGCCGCTCCAACCAGCGCTGCGGCCACGGGTTGTTGTCGCCGGCGGTCAGCAACAGGATGCGAACCTCACCCCCGGCCGCGCACACCTGTTGAATCAGCAGGCCGGTGGCGATCGTTTCATCGTCCGGATGCGGCGCCACCACCAGCAGGCGGGTGTGTGCGGAAAATGCCGACAAACCGGCCGGCGCGGCGGTCGGCATCAACGCCACCGGGCCAGCAGTTCCAATAGCAACAGGTCGGCACGCAAAGGCCCGCGCAGACCTTCACGGGTGCGGTTCGCCGCCTCGTACCAGAGACCCAACCCCTCGGCATCGAGTGCGCTGCCGAGCGGCGCGGCGACGCGCATCGAGCGCGCCCGCAGCTCGTCCGCCGCGGCCTGGGCGGCAAACCACAAGCGCTGCAACGGCTCGTCATCCAGCCAGCGCTTGACCACGTCGGTTGGCTGGCCACGCCCGGAAGCCAGCGCCGCCAGGTCCTTGCGCACTTCGGTGCGCTGCTCCAACGCGCCCTGCCCTGCCCAGGCCGCAGCCAGGCCGGGGTTGCCACCCGCCGCGGCGAGCGCTGCCTGCGCATCAGGCAAACCCTGGGCCTTCAGCCAGGCCAGGGCGACCTCGATGTCGGGCAACTGGAACTCGATCCGCTGGCAGCGGCTGCGGATCGTCTGCGGCAGACGCCATGGCGCGTCCGCCAGGAGGATCAGCATGGTCTGCGCCGCCGGCTCCTCCAGGGTCTTCAGCAGCGCATTGGCCGCCGCCGTGTTCATCGCGTCGGCGGGATCGATGGTCACCACCTGCCAGCCGCCCAGCTGGCTGCGCATGGCGAGCCGGGCCGACAGCTCGCGGATCTGCTCGACCACGATCTCCGTGCGCGGCGTGCCATCCCGACGCAGGCCGAAGCCGAGCCCGATCACGTCCGGGTGCGAACCGGCCTCGACCAGCAGGCAACTGCGGCAGCGCCCACAGGCGTCGCCGGCCACACCATCGCTGCACAACAAGCCCTGCACGAAACGCTGCGCGAAGGCGCGTTTGCCCAGACCTGGCGCACCGCACAGCAGCAGCGCATGCGCCAGCGCATCGCGCTGCCGTCGCGCCTGCAACCGCGACCAGTGCTCCGCATGCCAGGGCAATGCACTCATGCCGGCAACTCCGCCAGCCAGGTGGTCAATGCCTGCGTGGCCGCCTGCAGCACGGCGGCGGCCGGCTGGCTGGCATCGATCACCCGGAATCGCCGGGGTTCGCCCGCGGCACGTTCGCGATAGCTCGCACGCACCCGTTCGAAGAACGCGTCGGCTTCGGTCTCGATGCGATCGGTCTCGCCGCGGCCGGCCGCCCGTGCGCGTCCGGTGGCCACCGGCAGATCGAGCAGCAAGGTCAGGTCGGGCCGGATGCCAGCGCACGCCCAGCGCTCGAGCTCGGCGATCCGCGCCGGCGGCTGGCCGCGGCCTCCACCCTGGTAGGCATGGCTTGCGTCGGCGTAGCGGTCGCACAACACCCATCGGCCGGCGGCGAGCGCCGGCTCGATCACCTCGCGCACCAACTGGGCACGCGAGGCGAACATCAGGAGCAACTCGGTTTCGGCCGCAAGCCCATGCATCGCCGGGTCGAGCACGATCGCCCGCACTGCCTCGCCGACAGGTGTCCCCCCGGGTTCGCGGGTCTGCACCACGGTGATGCCGCGGTCTTCAAGGACATCAAGCAAACCTGCCAGCAAGGTACTCTTGCCGGCGCCCTCGCCACCCTCCAGGGTGATGAATCTGCCGCGTGGCGTCGTCATGGGCAGTGCTTCCGCTGGTAGCAGTCGACGTTGCGGTTGTGCTCGGCCAGCGAACTGGCGAATACGTGGGTACCGTCACCGCGCGCCACGAAATACAGGGCATCCCCGGGCGCCGGATGCAGCGCCGCCTCGAGCGCCGGCTTGCCCGGCAAGGCAATCGGAGTCGGCGGCAGGCCGGGGCGCGTATAGGTGTTGTATGGCGTGTCGGTGGTCAGGTCGTTCTTGCGGATATTGCCGGCATAGCTGGCGCCCATGCCGTAGATCACGCTGGGATCGGTCTGCAGCAGCATGTGATCCTGCAGACGCCTGACGAACACCCCGGCGATCCTGGCGCGCTCGTCGGCGCGACCGGTTTCCTTTTCCACGATCGAAGCCAGGATCAACGCATCGTATGGCGTGGCCAGCGGCAGATCCTTGTCGCGGCCGGGCCACAACGCCGCCAGGGTCTTCACCATCGCGGCATGCGCGCGCCGAAGTATGTCCAGGTCGCCGTCGCCTTTCACGTAGGCATACGTCTCGGGCAGGAAGCGGCCTTCCGGCACCTCGCCGGCAGCACCGATCTTCTGCATGATCGTGGCGTCATCCAGCCCGGCGCTGTCGTGCTTCAATTTTTCCGCATGCGCCAGGGCCTGGCGCAACTCGGCGAACGTCCAGCCGTCGACAATGGTGAAGTTGCGTTGCAGCACCTTGCCCGCCGCCATGTCGGCGAGCAGCTGGCGCGGCGTGATGCCGGGCGCCAACGCGTACTCGCCGGCGTGCAGCCTGCCGGCCACGTGCATCTGCTCGGCCAACAGCCGCCAGTACCATGGGCTGGCCGTACTGAGGCCGTGCCGCTGCAATTCGGCGACGATGCCCTTGAAGCTGGTCCCGCGGCCGACATCGATACTCTCCTGCTGCCGCGTCACGTTCAGTGGCGCGACGCTGAAGCGGTGGTAGTCGTTCCAGCCGAAGACCACCGCGGCCGCCACCGTCAGCAGCACCAACAGCAGCAACATGCGTGGCCAGATGCGTCCGCACATCGATCGTTCGGTCATCCACCCTGCTCCATCGAAAATCCCAGGTTGCGCCAATGCTGCTGAAGCTGTCGGGTCACGGCACCCGGCACATAGTTCCACTGATCCAGTGACTTTACCGGCAGAATGCCGCGCACGCTCGAGCTGAGGAAGATCTCGCTGGCCGTGGACAATGCCGGCAGACTCAGCTCGGTCACGCGGGCCGCCGGGCGGATCGCCAGCACTTCGGCCCGCGCCACGCCGGCCACGCCGCAGCGATCCAGCGCAGGCGTCAGCAGCACGCCATCGATCACGGCAAACAGGTTGGCCATGGTCGCCGAGATCACCCGGTCGTGGCTGTCGCGCAGCAGACCCTCGGCAACCGCCGGATCGCTCCACTCGGCTCGCGCCAGCACCTGCTCAAGCCGGTTGAGATGCTTGATGCCGGCCAGCAGCGGCTGTTCGGCCAGGCGCAACTCGCAGACGCGCATGTGCAGGCCATGCGTGCAGACATCGGCGCCTGGCGTCGGGGCCACGAAGGCCGCAACCACCCGGCTCGGCTGCGGCGACGCCGGCATGGCGTAACCACGCTCGCCGATGCCGCGGGTGACCGTGATCCGCACCACCGCCTGCGCGATGTCCGCGCCGACTCGCTGCACTTCGCTCCAGAGTTGCAGCGGGTCAGGTGGCGGGATGCGCAGGCGTGAGCAGCCTTCCGCCAGTCGCTGCATGTGGCGTGACCACAGCGGTGCGCGCCCATCCACCAGGCGAACGCTCTCGAACAAGCCGTCGCCATAGCCGAAACCGCGGTCGAGCGCGCTGAGCTGCCCGGTCGCCACGCCATTGACCAGCAATTGCACAGCCATCACCCGGCCACTCCCAGCGCGCGCAGCAGGCCGCGGGCCTTCGCGCGGGTTTCCTCCAGCTCGCTGGCCGCCACCGAATCGGCGACGATGCCGGCGCCGGCGCGCAGGCTCACCTCGTTGCCTACCAGGGTCAGCGTGCGGATCAGGATGTTCAAGTCGAGCTCGCCATTGCGGTCCAGGTAACCCAGCGCACCGGTATAGGCGCCGCGCGGCGTGTGCTCCAGCGCGGCGATGATTTCCATGCAGCGCACCTTCGGGCAGCCGGTGATGGTGCCGCCGGGAAAGGTGGCGGCGATCACCTGTCCGGGCGTCACCTCGGCGCGCAGGCACCCGCGTACATTGGACACGATGTGGTGAACGTGGGCGTAACTCTCCACCGCCATCAACTCGTCGACCTCGACGGTGCCCGGCACGCAGACGCGCCCCAGATCATTGCGTTCCAGGTCGATCAGCATCACATGTTCGGCGCGTTCCTTCGGGTGCGAACTCAATTCGCGGATACGCGCCGGCTCATCCTCGCCCGGCAGGCGGGCGCGCGTGCCGGCGATCGGGCGGGTCTGGGCCACGCCGGCGCGCACCTCGACCAGCCGTTCCGGCGACGAGCTCAGCACCGCCCAGCCGCTTTGCTGCAGCAAGCCGGCAAAAGGTGCCGGATTGGCCTGGCACAACGCCGCGTAGAGCGCCGCGGGAACGGGAGCATGGGCGTAGCGCGCGCGCCAGCCGCGCGACAGATTCACCTGGAAGATGTCGCCGGCATAAAGATGTTCGTGAATGCGTTCGACACCATCGAGGAAGTCGCCGGGTGCATCCTCGACGCACGACTCCGGCGTGGACAGGCCAGGCCATGATGGAGGTAGTGCGAGGTCGCCTTCGAGCATGTCGAGCAGATCCCCGTGACCCGCTTCGGCCACCAGGATCGTGCGCCCGAGCAGGTGGTCGACGATCACCGCCGCCGGGCAACGCACGGCCAGGGCCAGCGGCAGGTCGGATGGCGGCCGCAGGGTCAGGCCCGGTTCGATCTCGCCTGCCAGCTCGTAACTCAGCAACAGCACCCAGCCGCCATGGAACGGCAAGCCATCGTCGTCCACGGGCTGGCGTTCGGCCTGCCATGCACGGTCCAGCGCATCGAGAAAGCGGCCGGGTTGCTTGCTTCCCGTGCCGTCGCGCAACACGCCATCGGCGGAAAGGATCAGTCGATCGCCAGGGAACGCAAACAGGATGTCGTAACGTGACTGCACCGTGCCGTGCGACACACTTTGCAACAGGCACGGGTAGCGCTGCGGAACAGCTGCGGCCGCCGCGAGCAGATCGCGCCGGCCGTCCAGGCTACGGCGATGGCAGCTCACGCCCGTCGGTCGATCAGACGCGACGGAAGGCCAGCGTGCCGTTGGTGCCGCCGAAGCCGAACGAGTTGGAGATGGCCACATCGAGCTTGGCCTCGCGCGCGGTGTGCGCCACGAAGTCGAGATCGCAGCCTTCGCCCGGCTCGTCCAGGTTGATCGTCGGCGGCAACACCTGGTCGCGCAGCGCCAGGATGCTGAAGATCGCCTCGACGCCGCCGGCCGCACCGAGCAAGTGGCCGGTGGTCGACTTGGTCGAGCTCATCGCCAGCTTCCTCGCATGGTCGCCGAACACCTTCTTCGCCGCCATCACCTCGCCCAAGTCGCCGAGTGGCGTGGAGGTGCCGTGCGCATTGATGTACTGCACGTCGGCCGGATTGAGGCCGGCATCGTCCAGCGCGGTCTGGATGCAGCGCGCCGCCCCCTCCCCACCCTCGCTCGGCGCGGTCATGTGGAACGCGTCGCCGCTCATGCCGAAGCCGACCAGCTCGGCATGGATGCGTGCGCCGCGGGCCCTGGCCTGCTCGTACTCTTCCAGCATCAGCACGCCGGCGCCGTCGGACAGCACGAAGCCGTCGCGGTCCCTGTCCCACGGACGGCTGGCCTTGGTCGGCTCGTCGTTGCGGGTGGACATGGCCTTGGCCGAACAGAAGCCGGCCATCGCGGTGCCCGTGGTGGCGAACTCGGCACCGCCGGCGATCATCGCGTCGGCATCGCCGTACTGGATCATCCGCGCGGCCAGACCGATGTTGTGCGCACCGGTGGTGCACGCCGTGACGCAGGCAATGTTCGGTCCCTTCAGCCCGAACATGATCGACAGCTGGCCCGAGACCATGTTGATGATCGAGCTGGGCACGTAGAACGGCGAGACCCGGCGCGGGCCTTTCGCCGCCAGTTCCAGCGTGGTCGCTTCGATCGTGTACAGGCCGCCGATGCCGGCGCCGACCGCCACGCCGATGCGCGGTGCGTTCGCCTCGGTCACTTCCAGCCCGGAATCACGCAAGGCCTGGGTACCCGCCGCCACACCGTAGTGGATGAACGGGTCCATCTTCTTCACGTCCTTGAGCGGCATCCATTCGGCCGGATCGAAACCGCTGACCTGACCGGCGATGCGCGTGGAATAGGCGGAGGTATCGAAATGGGTGACCGGGCCGATCCCGCTGACGCCCTTGACCACGCGATCCCAGGCGCTGGCGATGTCGTTGCCGACCGGCGAAATGATGCCCATGCCGGTCACTACTACTCGACGCTTGCTCATGCTTTGTTCCTTCGTGGTTCCTTGGATCCGACGTCGCCGACGAAGCACAACGCGGATTGCAGATACGTCGCCGCACTGGTCCTGGGTGACTTTCGCTCACCATACGGTGTCGGACGTTGCAAAATGCAGAAACGAAAACTGCGCCAAACAGGCGCAGCATCCGTCATCGCCACACGTTCGATCGGGCTCGCTCGAGGCGAGCCTGACCGCCGGGGCAATCATCGTGAATCGATCAATCCTTGGAGTGGGCCTTGATGTAGTCGACAGCCTGCTGCACGGTGGTGATCTTCTCGGCGTCTTCGTCGGGAATCTCGGTCTCGAACTCTTCCTCGAGCGCCATCACCAGTTCCACCGTATCCAGCGAGTCCGCGCCCAGATCATCCACG
>DATNGL010000067.1:0-16798 GCA_035605895.1 Rhodanobacter sp. | reverse complement strand
CCGTCGTGGAGGCGCTTGCCGCGGGCGGGGCGGCGTTGCCGTGCTGGTTGCTGGCGGCGGTGACGCGGTATGGCAACACGCCGGCCACGGCGACCAGCGCCACCAGCAGCCATCCGCGCAGGTGCCGGCGGGAAACGGGGTCGAAATGCTGGAGCATGGTCAGTCGCCTCTTCAGGTTCTGGAACGTGGGGGATGCGCCGGCGAGACCGGCATGTATCGGGTGGGATACGCCCAGGCGCAGCAGCAGTTGGGCATAGGCGTGGGGCAGCATGCCGGTCTGACGCAGCACCTCGGCATCGCAGGCGGCTTCGCGTTCGAACGCGTATTCGCGCAACGCCCATCTCACCAGGGGATGGAAGAAGAACAGTCGCCCGGCGATCGCAGGCAGCCAGCCCAGCCACAGGTCGCCCCGGCGCAGATGGGCCAGTTCGTGCGCGATGGCCATTGCCGATTCGGCCGGGGTCATCGCGTGCACCGCGGGCAGCAGCACCACCGGCTGGCGCAGGCCGTTGACCTGCGGCGAATCGATGTCGGCGCAGACATACAGCGGCGGACAGCGTCGCAGTCCGAGTGCGCTTGCGCGCTGCGCGCACAGTGCCTGCAGCGCGGGATCGGCGAGCGGTTCGGCGGTACCGAGTAGCCGCCGCATGCGCAACCATTGCCGCGTCAGCAGTGGCAGCTGGGCCAGCATCGCCGCCAGCCAGAGCAGTGGCAGCAGTTCGCGCCAGTTGACGGGATGCGTCGTTGCGGACGTGGACAGCGGTATGTCGGGGTACGGTGTCGGCGGGGCGCGAACCACGAAGGGCGCGTCGTCCGCGTCCGCCAGCATGGGCAGCACAGTCGCATGGGAGGTGCTGGCTGTCGCCGGTGCGAGCAGCGGCAGTGCCAGTGGCGCGTGCCAGCAGAGGCCGAGCAGCAACTGCAGGCTGACCAGCCACCACAGCGTGCAACGCACTGCGGCAGGCAACCGCGGCAACAGACGCATGATCAGCAGCACGACGGCGATCAGCACGGTGGCCTGGATCGACGTCCAGGCCAGTCGCGTGAGCAGGGCGTCGGCGAAATGGCCGAGACCGTTCATTTCACCCCTCCTTGCGCCGGGACTGCAGTTGCGCGACCAGCGCCTCGAGCTCGGCCAGCTCGTCGTCGGACACCTCGGCGTGCTCGGACATCCACGCCACGAACGGCGACACCGAGCCGCTGAGCGTTTTCTCGACGAAGCTGCCCACCGCGCTGCGCATCGCTTCCTTCGGCCCGGTCGCGGTGCTGTAGCGGAACATGCCGCGCAGCTGCCGGCGCTTCAGATAACCCTTGCCTCGCAGGCGCTCCATCATGGTCAGCACGGTGGAGCGGGCCAGTCCGCGTGGCTCGCCGAAGCCGCTGGCGACTTCGCCGACGGAGGCGCCGCCGTTTTCTGACAGGTAGTGAAGGAGCGCAAGCTCCTGATCGCCGATGGAGGGTTTGGGCATGGCCGGAGCATTTCGTGACTACAGGTGTAGTCACGGTACGCCTTGACTACACCTGTAGTCAATAGGTCGCCGGCAACGGTGCCCATGCTGCAGGGTGAAGACACAAAAAAGCCGGCGCCACTGGGGCGCCGGCTTTCACACACCGTGCGGGATCAACGAATCATTCAGAACGAATAACGCAGCGTCAGCATTGCCGACCAGCGTGAGACCACCCGGCTGGGATCGTAGAAACCGCCGTCGTAGTAGGCCAGCTGCTGCGGTTGGTAGTTGCCGTTCTTGTCGGTGGGCAACGAATACACATACTGGCCCTGAGCATTCACGCCGGCGTAGCTGGCCAGGTTGCGGGTCGGGTACAGGCCGGTGTTGCGCACCTCGCCCCAGTTCTTGTTGAGCAGGTTGAGGAAGTTGTACACGTCCAGCCGCAGCTCGCCCTTGTTGCCCTTGAAGATGCCCGGCACTTCCTGCGAGAAGCTCATGTCGAGCGAGTTGACCCACCCGGTGCGTGCACCGTTGCGGTTGGCGATCTGGCCGCGGTGATCGCGCAGGTAACTGTCGCTGGCGAGAAAGTCCTGGAACTGCTGGATCACCTGTGCGCCGGTGCCCGCTGCATAGGCCACCTTCGGATCGTTGGCCGCGGGGATATAGGCCGGATCCCAGCCGGCGACGCTGTCGCCGTTGGCATCATTGCTGAATACCCAGGTGTAGGGATTGCCGGTGCGCCCGTTGTAGAACATCGACACCTGGCTGCGGTAGTCGCCGAAGAAGTTGTGCTGCCAGGTCAGCGCCGCCTTGAAACTCTTGGCGATGCTGTAGTTCGAGGTGGCCGCGACGTCGGCGTTCGGGTTCAGTCGCGCCACGCGCTGATAGCCGTTGTAGGCAATGGTGTCGGTGCCCGGATCGACGTCGGTGGCGTGGTTGAAGGTCAGACTGACATTCCCCGAGAAGCTGTCCGAGAACGGCTTGCTCAACGCCATCGTGAAGCTGTCCGACTTGCCCTTGTGGGTATTCGTGAGCAGGGTCGACGCGGTGCTGAAGGCATGGTTCTGGTTGGCCAGTGCATCCTTCGAGGTAGGTGCCTCGCCAGGGGTCTTCCAGAACTGCAGGCGGCCATCCGGCAACGTGCCGGTCGGTGCGCCGTAATTCACCACCTGGTAGAGAATGCCGTCGCGTACCTTGATGTGTTCGTATTCGGCCGAGGCGATCAGGCCCCACCACGGCAGTTCGCGATCCAGCGCAAGGCTGGCCTTCCACACCGTGGGCAGGCGGAAGTTCCTGGCGATGGTGTCGATCGAGCCGGCGCCGCCGCCCGCGGGAATGTTCTGGTTGAACGGGTCCGGGCTGAACGGGGCGCTGGCCGGATTGAACGAGGTATACGAGGAGAGGGTGACGCCGTTGTTCTGGAACGGGTTGGTCATCCACACCGTCGGCGGCGAAGTCTGGAACAGGCCGACGCCACCGCGCAGCTGGGTCTTGTAATCGCTGTCGAACGAGTAGTTGAACGACAGCCGCGGCTCGACCACCCGATTGCGGGAGCCCACCGTGTTGTTGTTCGGATAGCCGAACACCTGCTCGAAGGCGGCGTTGTATACCGGCTTGGTGCTGGAGTGGGGAATGTCCACGCGCACGCCGTATTGCACCGACAGCTGGCTGTTGACCTGCCAGGTGTCCTGCAGGAACGGGCTGTACTGGCTGTAGGTCCACTTGGCGGCAATGTCGGCCAGGGTGTAGCCCGGCGCCGGGTGATACAGCACGTACTTGTTGTAGTTGCCGGCGAGGAAGTTGGCAATGCCCCAGAAGTTGTACTGGCCGAACTCGGTCTGACCGAACAGGTTGTAGATCTTGTTGCGCTGGTAGTCGATGCCGCCCTTGATCGTGTGATCGCCGAGGTAATAGGTGCCGGCAAGGAAGACGCTGAGCTTCTTGGTATCGATGTGGTTGTAATGGCGGAATTGTTCCTCACCGAGGTTGACCGACGGCCCCGTGCCATTCGGCGACAGGTTCACGTTCACCGCGGGCTGCTGGAACGGCGCGGCGGTGTCCTGCACGTATTTCTGAAAACCGACCTTCGCCTCGGTGGAGAAGTTGTCGGTCCAGTCGTCGAACACGTGGGCGACGTAGTTGTTGGTGGTGATCGTCTTGGTATAGGTGTAGCTGCTCAGGCCGACACTGCTCGGCCCGTTGCCGCCGACGGCGGGCAGCAGCTCCCTGGTGTTCTGGTAGGTGAAGCTGGCGCGGTGGTTGTTGCTGATGTTCCAGTCGATCTTGCCGAGGTAGCGCTTGTCGTCGTAGGTCAGCCCGGTGGGGCCGCCGAAATTGCCCGGGGTGAGGCCGAGCTGCTTGGCGGCGTCGATCACTTTCTGCAGGTCGCCTGGCGACACCTTGCCGCTGGTCGAGGGGCCCTGGCCGAGCGTGCTGTCCAGGCCGTTGGCCGAGTCGGCGCCGATGCCGGTGGTCTTCTCGTGCTCGGCGGAGACGAAGAAGAACAGCTTGTCCTTCACGATCGGGCCGCCGACGTTGAAGCCGCCGGTCCAGTCTTTCCCGTAGCCATGGTAGTTGTAGCCGTGATCGCTGCTGGGCAGCCAGCCGGCATCGCCGACCAGCTTGCGCGCGTTGCGATAGGCGTAATAGATCGAGCCGTGGAACTGGTTGGTGCCCGACTTGGTCACCGCGTTGATGTCGGCGCCGACGGTGTCGGAAATGACGTCGAAGTTGGCGGTGGAGATGTTGTATTCGGCGATCGTCTCCGGCGAGATCGGTGCCTTCTGATACGGCAGGCCGTTGGCGTTGAGGCCGAACGGATCGCCCTGGGTCACGCCATCGACGCTGATGTTGTTGTAGCGGTTGTTCATGCCGTTGGCTGAGATCGCGCCCACGCCCTGATCGAGCACGGTGATGCGCGGATCCAGCCGGGCCACGTCGTCGATCGAGCGGTTGCCCTGCGGCGTGGCCTGCAGCTGGCGCTGCGAGATATTGGTCGACAGGCCCTTGTTCTCCGACGAGAACGTCTGCGCCAGCGAGGAGGCGCTCACGGTGACGCCGGCCAGATTCTTCGCATTCTGCGCACTGGCGCCCATGTTCAGGTTGATCGAGGAAGGCTGGCCCAGTTGCAGGTAGACATTGTCCTGCTCGGCGGTGGCGATACCGGCCTTGCTGACGCTGATTTCAAACGGGCCACCGACGCGCAGACCTTGCGCCGCGTAGCGGCCATCGGTATCCGTGGTAACCGTCTTGGAGGTGCCGGAGGGTTCGTGCAGGATGGTCACCGTGGCGCCGGCGACCGGCTGTCCCTTGGCATCCAGCACGCGGCCGTTGACGCCGGAGGTGGTGACGTTCTGCGCCGCGAGGGGCGCGGCGGCCAGTAGTGCGGCGATGGCGAGCGGCAGTGCCCGCAGATGGCTTGGCTTGATCATCGGATTCCCTTGCGGATGACAGTTCAGGGATGCTCCCTCGCGTCAAAACCCTGCGGACGGCTTGCCCGGAAGGTCGGATCGTCGATGCGTTCCCCGTCGGCTTTTCGACAGTTCCCGGCGGTAAACAGCCGGCGAGCGTCGGGCCAAGCGGCGATTTTAATCCTGTTTTCATGACAGGCGCATGGCCCCCGACCGTGCCCGCATGACGGGCGGAATGACCGCGGCAAGGTGCCACGCCAGCGCAGCGGATGCCGCCGCCGGATCAGAACGCCATGTCGAAGGCCACTTCACCCGGTACGCCGACCTGGTACGCGGACACCCGGCGTTCGAAGAAGTTGGCCAGTTCCTGCACGTCCTGCAGGTCCATGAAGTCGAACGGGTTCTTCGTGCCGTACTTCTTCGGCATGCCCAGCTGGACCAGGCGTTGGTCGGCGCAGTATTCGAGGTACTGGCGCATGTGCTTCACCGAGATGCCGGCCACGCCGCCGGACAACACGTCCTCGGCGAACTGGGTCTCGCAGGCAATCGCTTCCTCCATCATCTCCTCGACCTGCGCGCGCATGGCGTCGTCGAACAGTTCCGGTTCCTGCGCACGCACGGTGCGCACGACTTCGAACGCGAACGCCATGTGCCCGCTCTCGTCGCGGAACACCCAGTTGGTGCCGGCGGCGAGGCCGTGCAGCAGGCCGCGCGAGCGCAGGTAGTAGACGTAGGCGAACGCGGCGTAGAAGAACAGGCCCTCGATGCAGGCGGCGAAGCAGATCAGGTTGAGCAGGAACTGGCGGCGCTGCTCGCGCGTCTCCAGCCGGCGCAGGTCCTGGATCGAGTCGATCCACTTGAAGCAGAACGCGCCCTTCTGGCGGATCGACGGGATCGTCTCGATCGCGGCGAATGTGCCGTTGCGTTCGGCCGGGTCGGGGATATAGGTGTCCAGCAACGTGAGGTAGAACTGCACGTGCAGCGCTTCCTCGTACAACTGGCGCGACAGGTACATGCGCGCTTCCGGCGCATTGATGTGCTGGTACAGGTTCAGCACCAGGTTGTTCGACACGATGGTGTCGCCGGTGGCGAAGAACGCCACCAGGCGCTGGATCAGGTGACGGTCGGCGGCGGACATCTTCGTGTCGAGGTCGCGCGTGTCCATCGAGAAATCCACCTCCTCGACGGTCCAGGTGTTCTTGATCGCGTTGCGGTACATTTCGTAGAAGCCGGGATAGCGCATCGGGCGCAGGGTGAGTTCGAAGCCGGGGTCGAGGATGTTGGCGTTGCGGGTGGGCTGGGTGGACATGGGTTTTCCTTGTAGGGTTTTGCAGCCGATAAGGTGCGAGTGCTTTGGCTCGTCATCCCAGCGGAAAGCTGGGATCCAGTGACTTCGGCTTTCACCGCGGCGTCATGTAAGCCAAGGGCTCTGGATCCCAGCTTTCGCTGGGATGACGGGCATTTCATTGATAGGTTTTCAGGCACTTGAGCTGTAGGAATGGATTCGCCGTATGCGAGAACGAACACCTTGTGTCTACCTCCTTGCCAGTAGTCGCAACGGCACGCTTTACACCGGCGTCACCTCCAATCTCCCGGCGCGCATCTGGCAGCACCGGAACAACGTGGTCGAAGGCTTCACCCAGCGTCATCACGTGCACGATCTCGTCTGGTTCGAGTTGCACGAGACGATGGACTCCGCGATCACCCGCGAAAAGGCGATCAAGGCGTGGAAGCGTGTGTGGAAGATCGAGCTCATTGAGAAGTCCAATCCGTATCGGCGTGATCTTTATGCGGAGATTTGCGGCTGAGTTCCCATTCCCTCACCGTCATTCCAGCGAAAGCTGAAGAGCTCCACAGCAGCGAAGCTGGTCAATCCAGTGTCGTTGCCTTGTTCGAGCGAAAGACGCTGGATCCCAGCTTTCGCTGGGATGACGAGTGTGGCGTTACTGACAAGCCTCGCAGTACTCGGGATTTTCCAGCGAGCAGAACACCGCGGCATTGGCCTGCGCCTGATCCACGACCAGCACGGTCTTGTCCGTCGACACGGTGGTCTTGGTGATCTTGGTGGCTGGACGTGAGCGCAGGTAATAGGTGGTCTTGATGCCGGCTTTCCAGGCGTACATGTACATCGAGCTGAGCTGGCCGATGTTCGGGTTTTCCATGAACAGGTTCAGCGACTGGCTTTGATCGATATAGGCGCCACGCGCGGCACCGAGTTCGATCAGTGCCTTCTGCGGCAGCTCCCACACCGTGCGATAGATCGCGCGCAGGCGTTCCGGAATCGCCGCTATACCCTGGATCGAACCTTCCGCCAGCTTGATCGCGTCACGCACGTCGGACGTCCACAGGCCAAGTGCCTTCAGCTCATCGGCCAGGTAGCGATTCACCTGCAGGAAATCGCCGGACAGCGTCTCGCGCTTGAACAGGTTGCTGACCTGCGGCTCGATGCATTCGTAGCAGCCGGCGATCGAGGCGATCGTGGCGGTCGGGGCGATCGCGATCAGCAGCGAGTTGCGCAGGCCGTGCTGCTTGATCCGCTCGCGCAGGGTGTCCCAACGTGAGCTGTCGTGCGGTGTGGCGTTCGGCCAGTGATCGAATTGCAGCTCGCCGTTCGCGGCGCGACTCTCGGCGAAGCCGGGATGTGCGCCGTCGGCCTTGGCCAGTTCGCACGATTGCGACAACGCGTGGAAATAGATCTCCTCGGCGATGCGGGTGGACAACGTCAGCGCTTCGGCCGAATCGAACGGCAGGCGCAGTTTGAAGAACACGTCCTGCAGGCCCATCACGCCGAGTCCGACCGGGCGCCACTTCATGTTGGCCGTGCGCGCGGTCTCGATCGGGTAGAGGTTGAGGTCGATCACCCGGTTGAGCTGGCGCACTGCCGTGCGCACGGTCGAGGCGAGCTGGTCGAAGTCGAACACGCCATCGACGACGTGCCGTGCCAGGTTCACCGAGCCCAGGTTGCACACTGCCGTCTCGTTGACCGAGCTCACTTCGAGGATCTCGGTGCACAGGTTGGACAGGTGGATCACGTTTTCCGGTTTGGCCGTCTGGTTGCTGGTGGCGTTGCAGCGGTCCTTGAACGTCATCCAGCCGTTGCCGGTCTGCGCCAGCGTTCGCATCATGCGGGCGTACAGTTCGCGTGCCCTCACCGTCTTCACCGCGAGACCGTCGGCCTCGGCCTGGCGGTAGGCGGCGTCGAATGCCTCGCCCCAGCTGTCGACGAGGTGCGGCATCACCTTCGGATCGAACAATGACCACGCACCGTCGCTTTCGACCCGGCGCATGAACTCGTCGGGGATCCAGTTCGCGATGTTGAGGTTGTGCGCGCGACGGGCGTCGTCGCCGGTGTTGTCGCGCAGTTCGAGGAAGTCCTCGATGTCGGCGTGCCACGATTCCAGGTACACGCAGGCCGCGCCCTTGCGCTTGCCGCCCTGGTTCACCGCGGCGACCGAGGCATCCAGCGTCTTCAGCCACGGCAACAGGCCGTTGGAGTGGCCGTTGGTGCCCTTGATCAGCGAACCGCGCGAACGCACCCGCGAATAGGCCAGGCCGATGCCGCCGGCGAACTTGGAAAGCTTCGCCACGTCGGCGTACTTGTCGTAGATCGACTCCAGCGAATCGATCGGCGAATCGAGCAGGTAGCACGAGCTCAATTGCTCGTGCACGGTACCGGCGTTGAACAGGGTGGGCGAGCTGGCAATGTATTCCAGCGACGACAGCAAGCGGTAGAGTTCGAGCGTCTCGCCGATCTCGTTGCCGCCCAGCGCGCAGGCGATGCGCATGAAGAAATGCTGCGGCGTCTCGATCACCAGCCGCTGCTGCGGATGGCGCAGCAGGTAGCGGTCGTACACCGTGCGCAGGCCGAAGTATTCGAAGCGGCGGGTGGCCAGCGGATCGATCGCATCGTTCAACTTGCGTGCGTTGGCCGCGACGAAATCGCGCAGGCGGTCGTTGAGGATGCCCAGCTCCGCGCCACGCGCGATCGATTGCGAGAAACTCTGGATTTCCTGGCCGCTGACTTCCTTGTCGATGTAGGCGCAGAGCAGGCGGGCGGCGAGCTGGCCGTATTCGGGCTCCTCGGCGGTCAGGCCGGCGGCGGTACGGATGGAAAGCTGGTCGAGTTCCTGGGTGGTGGCGCCGTCGTACAGGCCGCCGATCGTCTTCAGCGCCACCCGCAACGGATCGACGCCGTGCAGGCCTTCGGCGCTGCGCATCACCGCGCGCACGATCTTGTTGACGTCGACGGTTTCCTGGCCGCCGTTGCGCTTGGTCACGTGCATCTGGGCGGGGTGGTGCGGCGGAGTCAGCGTGAACGCGGCGTCGGAGGAAGGTGCTCCGCCGATGGAGGCGGATGATTCGACGCGCGCGGCGGTGCGCTCGCGCTCAACGGTATCGAGTGGTTGCATGGCTGGTGGCTCCCGGCATGGACATCAAACACCTGCTTCCCGCGAGCAGGGCCTGATAGCGATGGATTCCGGAGGCGACGCGCAAGCGGACGCCATGCGGCGACCTGCCTCACGACGCACTTCCCCGCGGAAGCCGTCACTACGCACCGGGACACGTTCGTCCCGATGTGCCGGCAGGTCTTCGGACTTGCGGACATGGATCTTGCGATCCGCCTACTTGCGCCCGCTTCCCAGCCACGGAGGGCCAGTGCATGTGGGTGCTTTCGTTTCCGCTTTACCGCTGCGGGGCAGTTCCGGATTTACACCGGATTCCCTTTCAAGCCCGGCCGATGTCGCATCGGGTCGGGCACCGACGGGCACAACATATCGGGTGCCTGGGCATTGGTCAACCCAAGTAGTTGTGTGTCAGCGGCCGCTTATGTTGGGCGCTGGCGCGGCTAGAGTGCGTCGTTGTCCAGTTCGCCGGTACGGATGCGGATGACCTGATCCAGCGCGCTGACGAAGATCTTGCCGTCGCCGATCTTGCCGGTGCGCGCGGACGCCTGGATCGCTTCGAGCACGCGGTCGAGCTGGTCGTCGGCCACGGCCACCTCCAGCTTGATCTTGGGCAGGAAGTCGACCACGTACTCGGCACCGCGATAGAGCTCGGTATGGCCCTTCTGGCGACCGAAACCCTTCACCTCGGTCACGGTGACGCCTTGCACGCCGACTTCGGCGAGTGCCTCGCGCACATCGTCCAGTTTGAACGGCTTGATGACCGCCACGACCAGTTTCATGAAGCTTCCCTCGATTCGGCAGGCATCGGCACGACACCACCGCGGAACAGCATTCTGCCCGTCCGGCGCGGCATTGTCGCCTGATCAGCAGTGGTGTAGGACAATCCCTACAGTCTTTGGCGGAGCATACCGATGGCGGCGACCTTTTCCCTTCACCTAGTATCTAACCCGACGAGTGCGAGGCGCTGTCCATGATGGACAAGCAGGATATCGATCAGATTGCCCTGCGGCTTGTGTCGTTGGTCCCGCCAGGATTGGCACAGGTGCAGCAGGATTTGCGCGCCAACTTCCAGGATGTTCTGGCGCAGGGACTGCGCCGCCTCGACCTGGTCACCCGCGAAGAATTCGACGTCCAGGTGCAGGTACTGGCCCGCACCCGCGCCAGGGTCGACGAATTGGAGCAACGCGTGGCCGAACTCGAGGCCGCCGTGGTTGCCCGCGGGGGCCAGTCGTAACCACCTCCCGGGAGCCGCCTCCGATCCGTCACCCTCACCCCGAGAACGATCGGAGGCGGTTATTTATCCAGCGCCGCTGATGGAGTTGCGCGATGTTTGTGCCTGTCAGCGCGCCATTCCTCATGCGCCACCCGCCCGTGGTCGCATGAGTCTCGCCGTCACCCTCAGTCGCGCGCAGGAGGGCATCGCTGCACCGCAGGTGATGGTCGAGGTGCATCTCTCCGGTGGCTTGCCCTGTACCAATATCGTCGGCCTGCCCGAGGCGGCGGTGCGCGAGGCGCGCGATCGCGTGCGCGTGGCGATCCAGAACACTGCGTTCGAATACCCCAATCGCCGGGTCACGGTGAATCTGGCGCCCGCTGAGTTGCCGAAGGACGGCGGTCGCTTCGACCTGTCGATTGCGCTGGGCATCCTCGCCGCCAGCGGCCAGGTGCCGCGCGAGAAACTGGATGATTGCGAATTCCTCGGCGAACTGGCCCTGACCGGTTCGCTGCGCAGCATTTCCGGCGTGCTGCCGGCGCTGCTGCGCGCGCGGGCGCGTGGTCGCCGCGTGGTGGTGCCGCGCGAGAACGCCGCCGAGGCGGCGCTGGTGCCGGACGTGGATGTGCGGGTGGCCGAGACCCTGGCCGAAGTCTGCGGCTGGCTGCGCGGCGCCCACGAACTGTCCATGCCAGTCGGCATTCCAAGCGATGGCGGCGCCCACGATGGCCCGGACCTGGCGGATGTGCGCGGTCAGCAGCAGGCACGGCGGGCGCTGGAGATTGCCGCCGTCGGCGGTCATCACCTGCTGCTGGTGGGGCCGCCGGGCACCGGCAAGACCATGCTGGCCGAGCGCCTGCCCGGCATCCTGCCGCCGCTGTCCGAATCGGAGGCACTGGAGACTTGCGCGGTGTTGTCGGTCTCCGGGCAGGCCACCGATCTGGTGCGCTGGCGGCGTCGACCGTTCCGGGCGCCGCATCACACGGCATCCGCGGTGGCCCTGGTCGGCGGCGGCTCGTACCCGCGTCCGGGCGAGATTTCGCTGGCGCACAATGGCGTGCTGTTCCTGGATGAACTGCCCGAGTTCAGCCGGCACGTGCTGGAAGTGCTGCGCGAGCCGATGGAATCGGGTCACATCGTGATTTCGCGCGCGGCGCGGCAATCGACATTCCCCGCGCAGTTCCAGCTGGTTGCGGCGATGAATCCCTGCCCTTGCGGCTACGCCGGCGATCCACGCTGCCAATGCACGCCCGATCAGATCCAGCGCTACCGTTCGCGCGTCTCCGGCCCGCTGCTGGATCGCATCGATCTCTGCGTGCAGGTGCCACCGGTGCCGCTGGCCGAACTGGGCACGCCACGCAACGAGCGTGACGAGGATTCCGCCACGGTACGCGCGCGCGTGCTCGGTGCACGCCGGCAGTCGCTGATGCGCGCAGGCCGTCCGAATGCCGAGATCAGCACGCGCGAACTGGAGCGCGATTGCGCGCTGGGTGCGCCCGAGCGGCGCTGGTTCGAGAGCGCATTGGAACGGCTGCATCTGTCCGCCCGCGCCTATCATCGCGTGCTGCGGGTGGCGCGCACGATCGCCGACCTGGACGCCGGCGCGGCCCTGCTCGAACGCGAGCACCTGGCCGAGGCGTTGCAATACCGCCGCTTCTGAACAGGCACCCGGCTGGACGATCGGGTCGCCGCATGCTTCGATAGCGACCGGATCTCTGCAGGGACTGCGATGACTATCGAGCTCGGCCTGATGCTCGCCGGCATGTTGACGATCGGCTTCCTGGCGCAGTGGCTGGCGTGGTGGGTCAGGTTGCCGGCGATCGTGTTCCTGTTGCTGGCCGGCATCGTGCTGGGTCCCGTCAGCGGCGTGCTGAACCCGGACAAGCTGCTTGGCGATCTGCTGTTTCCGATCGTGTCGCTGGCGGTGGCGTTGATCCTGTTCGAGGGCAGCCTGACCTTGCGCTTCCACGAGTTGCCGGGCATCGGCCGAGCCGTGCGCGGGCTGGTCAGCTATGGCGCGGTGGCCACGCTGCTGCTGCTGGCCTGGGCTGCGCATGCCGTGGCCGGATTGAGCTGGCCGATTTCCCTGCTGTTCGGTGCGCTGGCCTGCGTGACCGGCCCGACGGTGATTGCGCCGATGCTGCGCACGCTGCGCCCGAACGCGCGCATCGCCAACACGCTGCGCTGGGAAGGCATCGTGATCGATCCGCTGGGGGCGTTGTTCGCGGTGCTGATCTTCGAGGCGATCGTGTCGCGCGAAGAAGGTCACACCATCAGCGTGTTCGTCGCCACGATCGGCAGTGGCATCGTGACCGGCGCATTGGCGGCCTGGTTGATGGCGTTTCTCCTGCGCCGCCAGATGATTCCCGAATACCTGCAGAACTATGCGGTGCTGGCCGCCGTCCTGCTGGCTTTCAGCCTGTCCAACGTGCTCACGCACGAATCCGGCCTGCTGGCGGTGACGATCATGGGCATCGCGCTGGGCAACCTGCGTGGCGTGCATATCGACGACATCCTCGATTTCAAGGAGAACCTCACCACGGTGCTGGTGTCGCTGCTGTTCATCCTGCTGGCGGCGCGGCTGCCCTGGCCGCTGCCGGACGGCATGCTGGGCGCGGGTATCGCATTGTTCGTGATCGCGCAGTTGGTGGTGCGCCCGCTGAATGTGCTGATTTCAAGTCTCGGCAGCGGCCTGACCTGGCGCGAGCGCGCCCTGATCGGCTGGGTCGCACCGCGCGGCATCGTGGCCGCCTCGGTGTCGGCGCTGTTCGCGCTGCGCCTGGATGCGCTCGGAGTACCCGGTGCGAAGGCGCTGGTGCCGCTGGTGTTCACCCTTATCATCGGCACGGTGATCCTGCAGAGTGCCACCGCGCGACCGCTGGCGCTGTGGCTGAAGGTGGCCGAACCGGAGCCGCGCGGCGTGCTGATTTTCGGCTCCGACCTGGTGGCCCGGGCGATCGGCAAGGTATTGACCGAGGCGGGCTTCCGCGTCGTGCTGGCCGACGACGACTGGGACGGTATCCGGCTGGCGCGCATGGAAGGCATGAGCACGTTCTTCGGCAATCCGGCCTCGCCGCATGCCGAGCGGCACCTCGATCTCACCGGCATCGGGCGCCTGCTGGCGGTATCCACCCATCGCGAACGCAACTCGCTGGCCTGCGTGCATTACCGGCAGGAGTTCGGGCGCGAGAAGGTGTATCGACTGCGCAATCTGACCCCGCAGGAAAACACCGACCGCGCCGCGCTGGCCGGCAATCTGCTGGCACCGCCGCTGTTCGACGAAACGATCACCCACGGCCGCTTTGCCGAGATGCTGGAGCAGGGTTGGCGGATCAAGTCGACCGGGCTCAGCAGCACGTTCGATTGGCCGCACTTCGTCGAGCAGTACGGCTCCAGCAGCGTGCTGATGTTTGGCGTCGAGGAGAAGGGTTCCTTGCGGGTCGCTTCGGCCAAGCGCGAACTGGAACCGAAGGCTGGCTGGACGGTGATCGTGCTGGTGCCGCCGTTGAAGGCAGATAGTGAGTGAATGAGGAGTGAGAAACGAGGGAGAAGCCGGCACGGAACATGCTGCGAGCTTTCCCTCACTCCTCCCTCCTGACTGCCTGCCTTAGGCGGCCGAAGCCTGCTTGAACTGCGCCTCCTCGGTCGAGCCTTTCAGCGCCGTGGTCGAAGACTGGCCTTGCTGGATCGCCTGGGTGACGGCGTCGAAGTAGCCGGTGCCGACCTCGCGCTGGTGCTTCACCGCGGTGAAGCCGCGCTCGCCGGCGGCAAACTCCTTCTCCTGCAACTCGACGAAGGCGCTCATCTGGCGACGGGCGTAGCCGTGGGCCAGGTCGAACATGCCGTAGTTGAGGCTGTGGAAACCGGCCAGGGTGATGAACTGGAACTTGTAGCCCATCGCGCCGAGTTCCTTCTGGAAGCGGGCGATGGTGGCGTCGTCCAGGTTCTTCTTCCAGTTGAAGCTGGGCGAGCAGTTGTAGGCCAGCATCTTGCACGGGAACTTCGCGTGGATGGCCTCGGCGAAGCGGCGCGCATCCTCCAGGTTCGGCTTGCTGGTCTCGCACCAGATCAGGTCGGCGTACGGCGCGTAGGCAAGGCCGCGGCTGATCGCCTGGTCCAGGCCGGGCTTGACCCGGAAGAAGCCTTCGACGGTGCGCTCGCCGGTGATGAACGGCTTGTCGTTGTCGTCGACGTCCGAGGTCAGCAGGTCGGCGGCATCGGCGTCGGTGCGCGCGACCAGCAGGGTTGGTACGCCAGCGACATCCGCGGCGAGGCGCGCGGCGTTCAACTTGTCGACCGCCTCGCGGGTCGGCACCAGCACCTTGCCGCCCATGTGGCCGCACTTCTTCACCGAGGCCAGCTGGTCCTCGAAATGCACGCCGGCGGCACCGGCCTCGATCATCGCCTTCATCAGCTCGAACGCATTCAGCACACCGCCGAAACCGGCCTCGGCGTCGGCCACGATCGGCACCAGCCAGTCGATCTCGTGGTTGCCTTCGGCGTGGTTCAACTGGTCGGCGCGCAGCAGGGTGTTGTTGATGCGCTTGACCACCAGCGGCACCGAGTTGGCCGGATACAACGACTGGTCGGGATACATCTCGCCGGCCACGTTGGCGTCGGCGGCGACCTGCCAGCCGCTCAGGTAGATCGCCTGCAGGCCGGCCTTGACCTGCTGCATCGCCTGGTTGCCGGTGAGTGCGCCGAGCGCGTTGACAAAGTCCTCGCTGTGCAGCGATTTCCACAACCGCTCGGCGCCGCGGCGGGCCAGCGAGTGCTCGACTTGCACGGTGCCGCGCAGACGCGCCACGTCATCGGCGGAATAGTTGCGCTGGACGCCGGTCCAGCGGGCGTTGTTCTTCCAGTCCAGGCTGATCTGTTCGGCGGTGGGCAGGTGATTTTTCATGATGTGGCTCCGTGGTGTCTTCGAACCCCTCTCGCGGCGGGAGAGGGTAAGGGCGAACTCAAAGTTGCTCGTAGGCGGGCAGGGTGAGGAAGTCACCCAGTTGATCCGCATGGGTCATCGTGGAAATCAGCGCGGCGGCGGCATCGGCACGGCCGGCGCCGGGGTGCCGGCTGCCGCGCAGGCGATGGGTGTGCGCGACCAGCGCCTGGTCGAACAGGGCGAAGTCGATCGGCGCGTGATCGGGGAACTCGAGGGCTCTCCCGGTCGGCGCTCCGCCGACCGGGGCATCGGCATGATGCAGCCACTGCCACAGCTGGGCGCGGGCGATCTCGGCGGTGGCGGCGTCTTCCATCAGATGGTGGATCGGCACGCAACCGAGGCCGTCCAGCCACGCGGCGGTGTAGCGCAGGCATACTTCGACGTTGTTGTCGAAACCGGCGCGACTGATGGTGCCGCCAGGTGCGGCGAGCAATTGTTCGCGGCTCACCTGGACGTCTTCGCGCAGCTTGCCGAGCTGGTTCGGTGTGGGCATGTACCGGTCGAAGATCTCCTGCGCCACCGGCACCAGCGCGGGGTGGGCGACCCAGGTGCCGTCGTGGCCGGCCTGCACTTCGCGCAGCTTGTCCGCGCGCACCTTGTCCAGCGCCGCCTGGTTGGCCGCCTCGTCGTCCTTGATCGGGATCTGCGCGGCCATGCCGCCCATCGCCAGGGCGCCACGGCGATGGCAGGTCTTGATCAGCAGTTCGGAATAGCCCTTCAGGAACGGCACCGTCATGCCGACCTGGCCGCGCTCCGGCAGCAGGCGGTCGCGATGGCCTCGCAGAGTTTTCAGATAGGAAAAGATGTAGTCCCAGCGGCCGCAGTTGAGGCCGACGATGCGCCGACGCAGTGCGTGCAGGATCTCGTCCATCTGGAACGCCGCCGGCAGCGTCTCGATCAGCACGGTGGCCTTCATCGTGCCGACCGGCAGCTGCAGTTCATCCTCCGCGGCGCTCATCACCTCTTCCCACAACGCGGCCTCTTCCAGCGCCTCCAGCTTGGGCAGGTAGAAGTACGGGCCGCGATCCCGGCGTTGCAGCGCGCGCGCGTTGTGGAACACGAACAGGCCGAAATCGACCAGCGCACCGGACATCGGGGCGCCATCGACGCCGAAGAAGCGGTCGTGCAGATGCCAGGCGCGCGGGCGCACCACCAGCACGGCGGGGTTGTCGCCGACGCGGTAGCTCCTGCCTTCGGGGGAACGGAACTCGATGCTGCCGCTGACCGCGTCGCGCAGGTTGACCTGGCCGTCGAGCTGGTTGGCGAAGGTCGGCGAGGAGGAGTCCTCGAAGTCGGCCATGAACACCCGGGCGCCGGAGTTCAGCGCGTTGATGATCATCTTGCGCTCGACCGGGCCGGTGATCTCGACGCGGCGATCG
>DATNGL010000066.1:0-18029 GCA_035605895.1 Rhodanobacter sp. | reverse complement strand
GGCGTTCAGCTGAAATCCTTGCTGGCGCCATAACTTGCGAGACAAACCGATGAGTTTTCCGATCTCTCCCGTGCTTGCCCAAGCGGCACCGGCTGCCGGCGCCCAGGGTGGCGGCATGTCCATGATCATCATGATGGTGGTGCTGTTCGGCCTGATGTATTTCATGATGATCCGGCCGCAAATGAAGCGGCAGAAAGAGCACCGCGCGCTGATCGCCGGCCTGGCCAAGGGCGACGAGGTGGTCACCAACGGTGGCATCGCCGGTCGCGTGGAAGAGGTGGGCGAGACCTTCATCACGGTGGAAATTGCGGCCAACGTGAAGGTGAAGCTGCAGAAGGGTGCCGTGCAGCAGGTATTGCCCAAGGGTTCGCTGAAGTCCGTTTGATGTCGACGGGGTTGTGCCGGGCGGCTGGCGGCGACGACCCTTGCGCCTCCACACTTTTCGATTGTTGCTACCGCCGCGGCCAGGTTGCCGCGGCTTTGACGGGTTCAAGGCATGAGTGATTTTCCCCGCTGGAAGTATGCGCTGGTCGCGCTGATGATGCTGTTCGGCGTGATCTACGCGCTGCCGAATGCCTTCATTCCCGTGCCCGCCGTGCAGGTCTCCGCCAACCGTGGCGCGTCGCCCGTCGACCAGGCATTGCGCCAGAAGGTCGAGACGGCGTTGCAGCAGCAACACATCGCGTTCGGCCAGGTGAACGTGCAGGGCGACAACCTGCTGGCGACTTTCGCCAACACGGACGTGCAGAAGAGCGGTTCGGACGCGATCAAGGCCCTGCTGGGCGACCAGTACACGGTGGCCTTCAAGCTGCAGTCCACCGTACCCGGCTGGCTGGGTGCGATCGGCGCCCGTTCCATGCCGCTGGGCCTGGACCTGCAGGGTGGCGTGCACTTCCTCATGCAGGTCGACGAGAACGACGTGATCGACAAGCAGGAGAGCAGCTACGCGGACGACATCCGCAGCCTGCTGCGCGACAAGAAGATCCATTACGAGTCGGTGGCGCGCAATTCGGTGCGCGGCCAGGGCGTTGCCGTGGTGCTGCGGTCTGCGGACGATCGGTCCAGGGCGTCCGACGACATCGCCAACGAGTACACCGACCTGCTCGTTTCCAACGGTCCCAACACCGGCGATCGCTACGTGCTGAACGCGGTGATCAAGCCGGACAAGTTGCGCGACATATCGCGCGGCGCGATCACCCAGAACCTGCAGACGCTGCGCAACCGCATCAATGCGCTCGGCGTTTCCGAGCCGCTGATCCAGCAGCAGGGCGAGAGCCACATTGTGGTCGACCTCGCCGGCGTGCAGGATCCGGCCGAGGCGAAGAAACTGATCGGCACCGTGGCCACGCTGGAATACCGTCCCGGTATCGGCCATCCCGGCGATCCCGACGCCCGGACAGCGGAGAAGACCGGCAATATTCCGCCGGATGCGAACCTCTACCACATGCGCGGCACCGGCGAACCGGTGCTGGTGAGCAAGAAGGTCATCGTGACCGGCAAGGAACTGGTCGACGCCTCCTCCGGCATCGACCAGCAAAGCGGCACGCCGAAGGTCGACGTCACCCTGAACGCCGCCGGCGCCCGCAAGATGAGCGACTTCACCAACGCGAACGTCGGCAAGCCGATGGCGGTGGTCTATGTCGAGCGCGTGACCGAGACCAAGATGGTCGACGGCAAGGAAGTGCGCACGCCCAAGATCACCGAGTCGGTGATCAACGATGCCAACATCGCCAGCCCGTTCGGCAAGCAGTTCCAGACCACCGGCCTGGGTAGTCCGAAAGAGGCTTCCGACCTCGCCCTGCTGCTCAAGGGCGGTGCGTTCGCGGCGCCGGTGGACATCATCGAGGAAGGCGTGATCGGTTCCAGCCTGGGTGCCGACAACATCGACAAGGGCTTCAAGTCGGTGATGCTCGGCCTGGCCCTGGTGCTGCTGGCCGCCGCGATCTACTACAAGCTGTTCGGCCTGGTCGCCGATATCGCGCTGTTCTTCAACCTGGTGATCCTGGTCGCGGTGATGTCGCTGATCGGGGTGACCCTGACCATGCCGGGCATCGCCGGCATCGTGCTGACCCTGGGCATGGCGATCGACGCCAACGTGCTGATCTGCGAACGCATACGCGAGGAATTGCGCAACGGCTCGACACCGCATGCCTCGATTCGCGCCGGTTACGAGAAGGCCTGGTCGACCATTCTGGACGCCAACGTCACCCACCTGATCGCCGCGCTGGCCCTGACCACGATGGGCACCGGCGCGATCAAGGGCTTCGGCGTGACCCTGATGATCGGCATCCTGACCTCGCTGTTCACCTCGGTGACGCTGACCCACGCGTTCACCGCGGCGATCCACGGCCACCGCAAGCTCAAGACGCTGTCGGTCTAAGGAACCATCATGGAAATTTTCAACCACGACAGCAACATCCACTTCCTGGGGATGCGCAAGTACACCATTGCCATCGCCATCTTCCTGATGGTCGCGTCGATCGGCCTGATTGCCTTCAAGGGCCTCAACTACGGGCTGGATTTCACCGGCGGCGTCTCCATGCTGGTCAACTACGACACGCCGGTGGAGATCGGCGAAGTGCGTGGTGCGCTGGCCAAGGGTGGTTTCGCCGATGCGGTGGTGCAGAGCCTGGGCGGCACCCGCGAGGTGTCGATCCGCTTCCAGGCCAAGGACGATCCGGCGGCGATCCAGGCCAACGGCACGGTCAACCTCGACCGCGTCTCCGCCGACGTGATGAAGGAATTGCAGGCTGCGCGGGCGGATGCGAAGCTGAAGAGCCGCGACTTCGTCAGCGCGGAAGTCGGTGCCGAGCTGAAGACCGACGGCACCTGGGCGGCGCTGTTCGTGATCCTGGGCATCATGGCGTACCTGTGGATCCGCTTCGAGCGGCGCTTCGCGATCGCCGCGGTGGCCACGGAAATCCATGACGTGCTGGTCACGCTGGGCATCATCGCGCTGGTGCAGCGCGAGTTCGACATGACCGTGCTGGCTTCGGTGCTGGCCGTGATCGGCTACTCGATCAACGACAAGGTGGTGGTGTTCGACCGCATCCGCGAGCTGTTCCGGCTGGCGCGCAAGGCCGAGCCGGAGGAGATCCTCAACCGCTCGATCAACAACACGCTGTCGCGGACCATCATCACTTCGCTGTTCACCGGCATCACCATGGCGGCGATGTGGTTCATCGGCGGCCCGGCGGTGCACGGCTTCGCCATCACCATGCTGATCGGCATCGTGGTCGGCACGTTGTCCTCGATCTTCGTGGCCAGCCCGATCCTGCTGTGGCTGGGCGTGTCGAAGAAGGACCTGATGCCGGTGACCCGTGACAATCCGGAACTGGCACGGCGTCCCTGAGCCACCCGATCCGTTGCTGACGAGCGGCCCGGCCTTTGCCGGGCCGCTCGTTTTTCACGCGGGGCGAATGTCTCGCTCGCGCAACGTCTCATCCAGTTGGGCCAGCCGTTGCGGGGTGCCCACGTCGGTCCATTCACCGGCATGGCGGCTGCCGCGGATCGCGCCCCTCGCCATCGCCGCACGCAGCAGCGAAACCAGTTTGAAACGCGGAGGCGTGATCTGCGCACCGGTTTCGTCGCCGACCACCTCACGCCAGTCCTGCAGCAGGTCGTGGCGGAACACGCCGATGCCGCTGAACGTGAGTTTCGGTGCGCCCGAATCGTGCAGCAGGCCGTGCGCGTCCAGCGCGAAATCGCCCTCGGGATGATGGGCAGGGTTGTCGACCATCAGCAGATGCGCCAATCCGGCGGGCTCGCTCGGCAAGCCGGCGAGGTCGGCGTCGCACCAGATATCGCCACTGATCGCGAGGAACGGTTCGGTCCCCAGCAATGGCAGCGCATTCAGCATGCCGCCGCCGGTTTCCAGTGGCGTCGGGCCTTCGTAGGCATAGCGGATGCGCAGGCCCCAGCGCGAGCCGTCGCCGAGCGTGTCGGGGAATTGTGCGGCCAGGTGCGAGGTGTTGATCACCACGTAATGCACGCCCGCCGCGGCGAGTTTTTCCAGATGCCAGACGATCAGCGGCTTGCCGCCCGCCGGCAGCAGCGGCTTGGGCGTGTGGTCGGTCAACGGACGCATGCGCTCGCCCAGCCCGGCGGCGAAGATCAGGGCGTGTCTCATGCGGCCGCCGCGCGCAGGTCGCGCCCGCCGACGCAGCGTTCGAGCAGCGCCGTGAAGTCGGCCAGTTCGGGGTAACGCCGGGCCACCTCGATCACGTAACCGCATACCCGCGGAAGGTCGGCGAGATAGCCTTGCTTGCCGTCGCGGTAATACAGGCGACAGAAGATCCCCAGCACCTTGATGTGCCGTTGCAGGCCGATCAGGTCGAACCAGCGGCGGAAGCGTTCCCGGTCCACGTCCGCGCCGATCAGGTGCGCCGCCCGCAGGCGTTGCCGATGGTCTTCGGTCCAGGCCTCGACCCGCGCAGCGTCCCACGCGATGTAGCAGTCGCGCAGCAGCGACGCCAGGTCGTACGTGATCGGGCCGAGCAGGGCGCCCTGGAAGTCGATGATCCCCGGACTGTTCCTTTCGACCACCAGCAGGTTGCGGCTGTGGAAATCACGATGCACGAAACAGCGCGGCTGCTCCAGCGCGCTGGCCAGCAGGAGGGTGAAGGCAGCCTCCAGCACATCCCATTCCTCGCACTCGGGCGCGCAGCCGAGATGCCTGGTGAGGAACCACTCGGGCATGATCTCCAGTTCGCGCTGCAGAAAGGCGCGGTCGTAGGGCTGCATGCCGGCGACATCGACATCGCGCTGCATGCGCAGCAGCGAGTCCATCGCGTCGCCGTACAGGGCGTCCACGCTGTCTTCGTTCAAGGCCGGCAGATAGAGCCGGTCGCCGAGATCCTCGATCAAGAGGAAGCCTTGCCGCAGGTCTTGTGCATGCACGGCGGGTACATGCAGTCCCGCAGCGGCGAGCCGCGCGCCGATCTCCAGCCATGGCGCGGGGTCTTCCTGCGCCGGCGGCGAGTCCATGAGGATCCAGCTCCTGTCGCCCTGCGAGGTGCGCCAATAGCTGCGGAAACTGGCATCGGTCGAAGCCGGTGCCAGCGAGGCCATGGGGTTGCCCAGCACGCTGCGAAGCCACTCGAGGCGGGCGGTGGCGCGATCTTGAAGACTGTCCATGAAGTGGGTCGCTGACAAAACGCCGACAGCTTATCAGGCTGTCCGCGCCGACCGTCGCTCAGCTCAGGTTGTAGGCCCGCTCCTCGTGCAGCGCCAGGTCCAGCCCCATCTGCTCCTGCTCGTCGGTCACGCGCAGGCCGATCGTCCAGTCGACCAGTTCCAGGATCAGCCAGCTCAGCAGTCCGCTCCAGATCACGGTGAAGCCGACACCCTTGGCCTGTATCCACAGCTGGCCGCCCACGCTTGCCACATTGCCGAAGCCGCCCAGCGAGGCAGAGGCCAGGGGACCGGTGAGCAGGGCGCCGACCATGCCGGCGACGGCATGCACGCCGAACACGTCGAGCGTGTCGTCGTAGCCGAGCTTGTGCTTGAGCCGGGTGGCGGTGAAATAGCACACCGCGCCGGCGAGCAGGCCCAGCACCAGCGCTCCGCCGGGGCCGACCGTGCCGGCGGCCGGAGTCACCGCGACCAGGCCGGCGACGGCACCGGAGACGATGCCGAGCACGCTGGCGCGACGGTGGATCAGCCACTCCACGCCGATCCAGCCGATCGCCGCCGCCGCGGTGGCGATCTGCGTGGTCAGCATGGCCATGCCCGCGCTGCCGTTGGCGGCCAGCGCCGAGCCGGCGTTGAAGCCGAACCAGCCCAGCCACAGCAGGCTGCCGCCGATCACCGTGTAGCCGAGGTTGTGCGGTGGCATGTGGGTGGACGGCCAGCCGCGGCGCCTGCCGATCACCAGGCAGGCGACCAGGCCGGCGATGCCGGCGTTGATGTGCACCACGGTGCCGCCGGCGAAGTCGATCACGCCCATGTCGCCGAGCAGCGAGCCCGGGCCACCCCACACCATGTGCGCCATCGGCAGGTAGACGAAGGTCAGCCACAGTCCGCTGAACCACAGCATCGCGCTGAACTTCATGCGCTCGGCGAAGGCGCCGATGATCAGCACCGGCGTGATGATCGCGAAGGTCATCTGGAACATCACGAACACGCTTTCCGGTACGGTCTGGAACATCGAGCCCGGTTTCAGCCCGGACAGCATCGCGCGGTCGAGGCCGCCGATGAACGAATGCAGGTTGACCACGCCGGCGTGCATGCCTTCGGTGCTGAAGGCCAGCGAGTAGCCGTAGAACATCCACAGCACGCTGACCAGGGCGGTGAGGGCGAAGCATTGCATCAGCACCGAGAGCAGGTTCTTGGCGCGCACCATGCCGCCGTAGAACAGCGCGGCGCCCGGTATCGTCATCATCAGCACCAGCATGCTGGCGACGATCATCCACGCGGTGTCGCCGCTGTTCGGTGTCGTCGGGGCCTGCGCGGCAGCAGGGGTGGCAGCGAGCAGTCCGGCGATCATCGCCCACGATCGCACCGTCCGCCGCAGCCCGGATGTCGCCGGCTGTTGATCAAAGCGCATCGGCGTCGACCTCCTGCGTGCGGATGCGGATGACCTGCTCCAGCTCGGCGACGAAGATCTTGCCATCGCCGACCTTGCCGGTGCGGGCGGCGCTGGTGATCGCCTCGATCGCGTGTTCGGCGCGATCATCGCCGACCGCCAGCTCGATCTTCAGCTTGGGCAGGAAGTCGACCACGTACTCCGCCCCGCGATACAGCTCGGTATGGCCGTGCTGTCGGCCGAAGCCCTTGACCTCGGTCACGGTCATGCCCTCGACGCCGATCTCGGTCAGCGCCGCGCGCACATCGTCCAGGGTAAACGGCTTGATGATGGCCGTGATCCACTTCATGGCGTGCTCCCCGTGCTTGAGTCTTGTGGCAGTGCAGCACGATGCGTGCCAGCACTTGCCGGTACGCCGGGGGCCGGCCTGCATGGCGTCGGGATGCCGGGATGCACGGAACGTGGGCAAACGGAATGGCAGATTGCCCACTTCTGGTGCGTATGCCGAGATTGACCCGGCGGGCTCGAATCAGTACCATTTTAGTCCCGATTCAACCCTGCCAAGCCCGAGCGCCCATGCTCCGCGTCAGCCGACTCACCGATTACGCCACCGTGGTGATGACCTGCATCGCCGCGCATCCGACTGACGTGCTCAGCACGGCGCAGATTGCCGACGAGACGCATCTGGAATTGCCCACGGTCAGCAAGCTGCTGAAGGCGCTCGGTCACGCCGAACTGGTCGAGTCCTTTCGCGGCGTCAACGGTGGCTACCGGCTGGCCCGCCCGGCCGGCGCGATTTCGCTGGCCGAGATCGTCGAGGCGCTGGAGGGTCCGATCGGCATGACCGAGTGCAGTGTGGCCGAGGGCCAGTGCGATCGCGAATCGCAATGCGGCGTGCGCGGCAGCTGGCAGCGCATCAACAGCGTGCTGGACCAGACCCTGCGCGGAATCACCCTGGCCGACATGCTCAAGCCGGTGCCGTCGAGGCGAAAAATCGCCGTCACCGTGAAAACCGGCGAGGCCATCACCGAATGAACAGCATGATCAGCGAAAGCAGCAGCGCAGCCACCTTGCGCGACAACGCCGACGTGGCCGAGGTACTCGGCCGCACCTACTCGGCCGGCTTCATCACCCGGATCGAGATGACCGGCCTGCCGCCGGGGTTGGACGAGGGCACGGTCCGCGCCATTTCCGCGATCAAGCATGAGCCCGAGTGGATGACCGAGTGGCGGCTGGAGGCCTATCGCCACTGGCTGACCATGCCGAAGCCCGACTGGGCCAAGCTCAAGATCGACCCGATCGACTACCAGGCGATCAGTTACTACGCCGCACCCAAGGTGGCGCCGAAGTCACTTGCTGAAGTGGATCCGGCCCTGCTGGAGACCTATGAGAAGCTGGGCGTGCCGCTGCACGAACGCGCCGCGCTGGCCGGCGTGGCGGTGGACGCCGTGTTCGACTCGGTCTCGGTCGGCACCACCTTCCGCAAGCAACTGGCCGAGGCGGGCGTGCTGTTCTGCTCGATGAGCGAGGCGATTCGCGAATACCCGGACATCGTGCGCAAATACCTCGGCAGCGTGGTGCCGACCGGCGACAACTTCTTCGCCGCGCTGAACTCGGCGGTGTTCTCCGACGGCAGCTTCGTGTTCATCCCCAAGGGCGTGCGCTGCCCGATGGAACTGTCCACCTACTTCCGCATCAACGCACAGAACACCGGCCAGTTCGAACGCACGCTGATCGTGGCCGAGGAGGGCGCGCACGTTTCCTATCTGGAAGGCTGCACCGCGCCCAAGCGCGACGAGAACCAGTTGCACGCGGCGGTGGTCGAGCTGGTCGCGCTGGAGAAGGCGCAGATCAAGTACTCCACCGTGCAGAACTGGTATCCCGGCGACGAGAACGGCGTGGGCGGCATCTACAACTTCGTGACCAAGCGCGGCGACTGCCGCGGCGACGACAGCAAGATCAGCTGGACCCAGGTCGAAACCGGCTCGGCGATCACCTGGAAATACCCCAGTGTGGTGTTGCGCGGTGACCGCTCGGTGGGCGAGTTCTACTCGGTGGCGCTGACCCACCACTTCCAGCAGGCCGACACCGGCACCAAGATGATCCACCTCGGCAAGCACACCAAGTCGAAGATCGTCTCCAAGGGCATCAGCGCCGGCCGCAGCTCCAACAGCTATCGCGGCCTGGTGAAAATGGAGAAGGGCGCCGAGGGCGCGCGCAACTACACCCAGTGCGACAGCCTGCTGATCGGCAAGCAGTGTGGCGCGCACACCTTCCCGTACATGGAAGTGAAAAACCCCAGCGCGATCGTCGAGCACGAGGCCACCACCTCGAAGATCTCCGACGACCAGATGTTCTACTGCCGCGCCCGCGGCATCGGCGAAGAGGACGCGGTGTCGATGATCGTCGACGGTTTCTGCAAGCAGGTGTTCCGCGAGCTGCCGATGGAGTTCGCGGTGGAGGCGAAGAAGCTGCTCGAGGTGTCGCTGGAAGGCGCAGTGGGCTGATGCTTTCCCTTCTCCCTCCGGGAGACAAATCGGCAGGATTGCCGATTTGCACGGCGCGAGCCGCCGAAGGTGAGGCACATGGATGTGCCGAATGAAGGTGCCCACTAGCAGGCGCAGGATGCGCCTGCGGAACAGCGAAGCTGGCCCCGAAGGGGCGAGCGACATGGATGGCGCGAGTAAAGGGCGGATGAGGGTGCGGGCGGAGCGTGATATCGCGGCCCGCCCCCGAACCCTCACCCCAACCCCTCTCCCGGTGGGAGAGGGGCTAAAAATCAGGAACAAACATGCTGAAAATAGAAAACCTGCACGCCCGCGTCGAGGGCAAGGAAATCCTCAAGGGGCTCAGCCTCACCGTGAACGCGGGCGAAGTGCACGCGATCATGGGCCCGAATGGCGCGGGCAAGTCGACCCTGGGCAACGTGCTGTGCGGTCGCGAAGGTTATGAAGTGACCCAGGGCACGGTCAGCTACGACGGCATGGACCTGCTGACCATGGCGCCGGAGGCGCGTGCCGCGACCGGCGTGTTCCTCGCGTTCCAGTACCCGGTGGAGATTCCCGGTGTCAACAACACCTACTTCCTGCGCGCGGCGCTCAACGCGCAGCGCAAGGCCCGCGGCGAGCAGGAACTGGATTCGATGCAGTTCCTGAAGCTGGTGCGCGAGAAGCTGAAGGTGATGCAGATATCCGATGAATTGCTGCATCGCGCGGTCAACGAAGGCTTCTCCGGCGGCGAGAAGAAGCGCAACGAGATCTTCCAGATGGCCGTGCTGGAACCGAAACTGGCGATCCTCGACGAGACCGATTCCGGGCTGGACATCGATGCGCTGAAACAGGTGGCGCAGGGAGTAAACACGCTGCGTTCGCCCGATCGCGCGTTCCTGATGATCACCCACTACCAGCGCCTGCTCGACTACGTGCTGCCCGATTTCGTGCACGTGCTGGCCGATGGCCGCATAGTCGAAAGTGGCGACAAGTCGCTGGCGTTGAAGCTGGAGGAGCACGGCTACGCCGGTCTCGCCGGACGCCAGCCGGCCGGGGCCGTGGCATGAGCCAGCCGGCTTCGCTGCCGCTGGTGGAATCCCTGCTGGATGCGCCGCCGCCACCCAGCGGCCTCGCCTGGCTGGACACGGCGCGACGGGAAAACCTCGAGGCGTTCGCCGCCAGTGGCCTGCCCGATACGCGCGTAGAGGCATGGAAGTACACAGCGTTGCGCGCGCTTGGTCAGCGCCGCTTCGCCGCGCCCGACAGGGCGGCGCCTGTCGTCGCGATGGACGCGGCCAGCCTGGCCTTGCCCGGCGTCGACGGACCGCGCCTGGTGTTCGTCAACGGCGTGTTCCGGGCCGATCTGTCGCAGCTCGGGAACCTGCCCGAGGGCCTGAGCCTGCAGCCGCTGTCGCAGGCGCTCGCCGGCGATGCGGAGCCGCTGCGGTTTTCGCTGTCCAGGCACTATCGCGAGCCGGGTGACGCGTTTGCGCGGATCAACGCGGCACAGGCGAGGGATGGCGTGGTGTTGCGTGTTGCGGCCCACGCGGAAATCGTCGAGCCGGTGCATCTGGTCTTTGTTGCCGCGGCAGCAGGGGTGGATCTCGCGTGGCACGCGCGCAACGTGATCGAACTGGGCGAAGGCGCCGGGCTGAACCTGGTCGAACAGCACCTGGCCAGCGGCGAGCCGGCCCAGCTGGCCACCCTGGTCAGCGACATCGAACTGCGCGACGGCGCGCGACTGCAGCACACCGTGCTGCAGAACGCGGCGGCCAGCACGTACCTGATCCGGCGCAGCGGGCTGCGCCTGCAGGCGCGCGCCCGGGCCACCTTGCACGTGCTGGAACTGGGCGGCGCACTGGTGCGCCATGACCTCAGGGCCGAGCTGGTTGGCGACGGTGCGCAGCTGCATACCCGCGGCGTGTTCATGCCGCATGGTCGCCAGCATATCGATACCCAGCTGGCGATTCGCCATCAGGCATTGAACACCACGTCCGAATCGACCTGGCGCGGTGTCGCCAACGATCGCGCGCGTGGCGTGTTCCGCGGCGCGATCGTGGTCGCGCCAGGCGCCGACGGCAGCGACGCCAGCCTCAGCAACAAGAACCTGCTGCTGTCGCCGGGTGCCGAGATCGATACCAAGCCGGAGCTGGAGATCTATGCCGACGAAGTGAAGGCCGCCCACGGCGCCACCGTCGGCCAGCTCGACGAGCGTTCGCTGTTCTACCTGCGTTCGCGCGGCATCCCGCTGGCCGAGGCGCGCGCCCTGCTCACGGCGGCATTCTGTCGCGCCGTGCTGGCCGACCTGCCCAACGTGGCGCTGCGCGAACATCTGTCCACCCTTCTCGTCGAACAATTGCCCGACACCTGATCCACGTGGCCAGAGAGCAGGTCGAAACCCGGAAAACCCTCTCCTCCGCGGGGAGAGGGCAGGGATGAGGGGCCACGCCGACGCATAGCCCCATCGAAGCGCAAACTGCATCACATCAACCCGACCACACCACCATGACCGCAGCCACCAGCACTCCCGCCACCTTCGACGTCCAGCGCATCCGCGCGGATTTCCCGCTGCTCGCGCGCAGCGTGCACGGCAAGCCGCTGGTGTACCTGGACAACGCCAACACCAGCCAGAAGCCGCTGGCGGTGATCGAGGCGATGAATACGCATTACCGCGAACACAACGCGAACGTGTCGCGCGCCGTGCACCAGCTCGGCGAGGAGGCCACGGCGGCGTATGAGGGCACGCGCGACAAGCTGGCGCATTTCATCAACGCGCCGTCGCGCAACGAGCTGATCCTCACCTCGGGCACCACCCAGGCCACCAACCTGGTGGCCTACAGTTATGCCTTGCCGCGGCTCAAGCCCGGCGATGCGATCCTGACCACGGTGATGGAGCACCACGCCAACATCGTGCCGTGGCAGCTGGTGGCCCAGCGCAGCGGCGCCACCGTGAAGGCCGCGCCGATCAGCGAGCGTGGCGAGTTGATCGTCGAGAAATACCTCGACATGTTGACGCCGGAAGTGAAGCTGGCCTGCGTCACCCATGTCTCCAACGTGCTCGGCACCGTCAACCCGGTGCGCGAGATCGCCAGGGAGTGCCGCAGGCGCGGCATACCGCTGCTGGTGGATGGCTCGCAGGCGATACCGCACCGGCCGGTGGACGTGCAGGCGCTGGGTTGCGATTTCTACGCGTTCACCGGCCACAAGATGCTGGCGCCGACCGGCACCGGCGCGCTGTGGGCTAAGCGCGAGCACCTCGAGGCGATGCCGCCGTTCTTCGGCGGCGGCGAGATGATCCGCGAAGTGCGTTTCGGCGGCACCACCTTCGCGGCGCCGCCGCACAAGTTCGAGGCCGGCACGCCGAATATCGCCGGCTTCGTGGGCATGGCGGCGGCGATCGACTATTACCAGTCGCTGGGATTCGAGGCGATCCAGGCCTGGGAACAGCAACTGCTGGCGTATGCCACGGAACGGCTGCGCGAGATTCCCGGCCTGCGCATCGTCGGCGAGGCGGTCGAGAAGGAGCCGGTGATCTCGTTCCTGATCGACGGCGCGCAGGCGACCGACCTGGCGACCCTGCTCGACCTGGAAGGCGTCGCCGTGCGCTCGGGCCATCACTGCGCGCACCCGTTGATGCAGTTCTACTGCGTGCCTTCCACGTTGCGCGCCTCGCTGGCGTTCTACAACACGCGCGAGGAAGTGGACGCGTTCATCACCGCCCTGCTCAAGGTACGCCGGCTGCTGCGCTGAGCCGGCGTGGATCGGTCGCAGGGTTCCTGCGGCGGGGGCGGGGCATTATGCTGGTCGGAATTCCCATCGATCATTCCCATGTTCGCGATATTGCCTTCGTTCCTTCGCGTGCCGCTGGCGCTGCTGGCCCTTGCGTTCAACATCCTGCTGCATGTGACGTTCCTGTTCGTGTTCACCCTGTTCAAGCTGGTGTTGCCGATCCGCGCGATCCGGCAGGTCTGCTCGCGGGCGTTGGTGTGGATCGCGGAAAGCTGGATCGGCGTGAACAATCTTCTGTTCGAATTGTTCACCCGTATCCGCTGGCAGGTTGAAGGTCTGGACGGCTTGCGCCGCGACGGCAGCTATCTGGTGCTTTGCAACCACCAGAGCTGGGTGGACATCCCGGTGCTGCAGAAAATCTTCAACCGGCGCATCCCGTTCCTGCGCTTCTTTCTCAAGCAGCAGCTGATCTGGGTTCCGCTGCTGGGGCCGGCGTGGTGGGCGCTGGATTTCCCGTTCATGAAGCGCTATTCGCGGCAAACCCTGCTGCGGCATCCGGAACTGCAGGGCAAGGATCGCGAGGCGACCCGCCGCGCCTGCGAAAAATTCCGCCACATGCCCGTCTCCGTGATGAACTTCGCCGAAGGCACCCGTTTCACGCAGGCCAAGCATGATGCGCAGTCCTCGCCGTTCCGTCATCTGCTGCGGCCCAAGGCCGGTGGCGTGGCCTTCGTGATGGACGCGATGGGCGAGGCGCTGCACGCCATACTCGATGTCACCATCGTCTATCCCGAGGGGCCTTGCACGCTGATGGATTTGATCGCGGGGCGCGTGCACGACATCCGCGTGCACGTACGCGAACGCCCGATCGATGCCGGGCTGATCGGCAGCTACGACGAGGACACCGCGTTTCGCGGCCGGGTCAAGGCGTGGATGAATGCCTTGTGGAGCGACAAGGACGCGCAGGCGGCACGCATGCAGCAGAGCGCAGGCGCCGCGCATGCAGGAGACTGAGATGCGCATTCTGATGGTGGGTGCCGGTGCCACCGGCGGCTACTTCGGCGGACGCCTGCTGCAGCACGGTCGCGACGCGACCTTCCTGGTGCGCGAAAAGCGCGCGCAACAGCTGGCCCGGCACGGCCTGGCCATCCGCAGCGCCACCGGCGATGTCGACCTGGGCGCACCGCCGACCCTGCTGGCCAGCGAGTTGCGCGATCCGTTCGACCTGATCGTGCTCGGCTGCAAGGCGTACGGGCTGGAGCAGGCGATCATCGACATCGCGCCGGCGGTCGGACCGCGGACGGCGATCCTGCCGCTGCTCAACGGCATGCGGCAGCTGGACCTGCTGGACGCGGCATTCGGGGCGCAGCACGTGCTTGGCGGCCAGTGCGTGATTTCCGCCACGCTCGATGCGCGCGGCGTGGTGCAGCATCTCAACCCGCTGCACAGCATCACCTTCGGCGAGCGCGACGGCAGCGCGTCGTCGCGGATGCAGGCGATAAGCCGGGCTTTTGCCGACGCGGGTTTCGATTCGCGGCCCAGCCATGCCGTGGTGCAGGACATGTGGGACAAGTGGGTGTTCCTGGCCACGCTGGCCGGCATCACCTGCCTGATGCGCGGGTCGATCGGCGAAATCGTGGCCGCAGGCGGGCGCGAAGCGGCGCTCGCCTTGCTGGAGGAATGCCGTGCGGTGGCGGCGGCGGCCGGTCACGCGCGGGCCGAGCGCGTCATGCAGCGCGCCCGCGCCATGCTTACCGAGGCCGGTTCGCCGCTGGCCGCATCGATGCTGCGCGATCTGCAGCAGGGTCACCCGACCGAGGCCGATCACGTGATCGGCGACATGCTGGCGCGTGCGGATCCGGCGCATGCCGCCGGCTCGCTGCTGTCGATCGCCTACGCGCACCTGAAAATCCACGAGGCCGGCCGGGTGGCGAGACAGGCCTGAGCCGCACGCCATCGCCCTCCGCCTGCCGCAGGTCATGTCAGGCGCGCCGGAACCGTCTTATCATTTGCCGATGAACAATCCTTCTCCAGACCTCGTCTTTCGCGCCGCCACCATCGGCGACATCCCGGCCCTGGTCGAACTGGTGACCTCCGCGTATCGCGGCGATTCCAGCCGCCAGGGCTGGACCACCGAAGCCGACATCCTCGACGGCAACCGCATCGATGCGGATGTGCTGCGGCAGGACATCGAACGACCGCGCAGCCGCGTCCTCATCGCCGAACGCGCAGGCCAGTGGCTGGCCTGTGCGCACATCTGCGAACAGGATGCCGGCGGGTATTTCGGCATGTTCAGCGTGCGCCCGGATCGGCAGGGCGGCGGTCTGGGCAGGGTCGTGCTGGGCGAAGCCGAACGCATCGTGCGCGACGAATGGAACCTTCCGGTGATGCGCATGACCGTGATCGTGCAACGCGAGGAATTGATCGCCTGGTACGGCCGGCGCGGCTACCGGCGCACCGGCGAGTACAAGCCGTTCCCCTATGGCGACGAGCGCTTCGGCATTCCCCGCCGCGACGACCTGCGCTTCGAGGTGCTGGTCAAGGAGCTGGGAGCCTGCCCATGATCTCCGGGCACCACGCGCCGGGTCTGTCTGCACGCATGGCTGCGTCATCACTCGGTCGTGTACCGACGTACACTCGTTCGCTCTTCCTTGCCCTGCGCACAAACACTTCTCGGCGCGCGGCACTCGGAGACCATGAACAGGCTCCAGCCGAGCCGACCGCATGAACGGCTGGATCAGGGTCGGCACGCGCAGCGACTTCCTGCCCGGCGAATACAAGGTGGTCTGGGACGGCGACACCCCGATCGCGGTCTACAACATCGACGGCGCGCTGTACGCGGTGGAAGACACCTGCACGCATGACGGCGGCGACCTGGCCGGCGGCGAGGTGTTCGGTTTCGAAGTGGAGTGTCCGCGGCATGGTGCGCGCTTCGACTTGCGCACGGGGGCGGTGACGAAGCCGCCGGCTTACGAACCGATCGCGAGTTTTCCGGTGCGCGAGGAGGATGGGGCGATCTGGACGCGGGATGATCGGTGAGGGGATTGGCTGGACGTCGGCTGTCTGTCGGCCTAGAGCGACCGGTGGGCTGCTGCAATTGTGCGCCGCAGAGCAGACGCTCGAAAGGTGCCGCGGACCACAACATCCTGGCCGTACCCACCGCCAACATCGGTCATCCGTGACGCGTGAATTCGGCGAAGAACGACGGCCGGGTGCTCATGGCTGTTGTGTCGCTGCCGAAGTTGCATGCGCCGGCGCGGGCATCGAGGTGGCCGGAGCCACCGCCGCTGAAGCCGCCTCGCTCCCCGCACCCGCCGCATCCGGCAGCGTCACCGTGAACTTGATCTTCGCCAGTTGCTCGGGCGCGTAGCCGAGCTTGCGCAGGAATGGCAGCCAGCGCGGGTCGTGCCGGATCTTGTCGAACAGGTTTTCGGTCACGATCCCGGACAGGCCGGGGTCCTGGTAGGCCACCGCCTGGTCCAGCCAGGCGAACGCCGGGTCCGCCTCGCCGCAGTACGCATAGTCGTAGGCGATGTTGTAGGACGTGTCCTTGGCGTACTTGGCGATCAGCGCCGCGAACGCCGCATCCGCGTCCGCCTTGCGCCCGAGCGCACAGTACACCAGCGGCAGGCCGATCATCCGCCAAACCTCGGCTTTCTCCTGCTGCATCTGCGCCAGCCCACCCGGCGCGTCGCCCTTGAGCAGCAGCGCGACGCCAACGGCGTAGTGGGCGCCGCCAAAGCCCGGGCTCAAGCTCAGCAGCGTGTGGAAGGTCGCGATCGCCTCGTCGTAGCGGCGGGCGTAGAGATAGTTGATGCCCAGGTTTTGCAGGGTGGTCGGGTTGACCGGATCGCGCGCGAGGACGTATTCGTCGACCGCAATCGCTGGCGACAGGCGGCCGAGGGTTTGCAGCAACTGGGCATTGTTGCGGAGGACATCGAGATCGGTCGGATCGAGCGCCACCGCGCGCTCGAAGTAGCGCGCCGCAGCGGGCAGGTCGCTCTGGCTCGTTGCGATGTAGCCGAGCCCCGCTTGCGCCGGTGCATAGTCCGGGGCGATCGCCAGCGCCTTCCCGGCTGCCTCACGCGCCTGGCGCAGGCCCTGCGCGTTCGACAGCACGCCGGCGCTCGCCTCGTTGCTGAAGTTGCCGGCGAGCCCGACCCACGCCTGCACGTAGCGCGGATCGATCGCCAGCGCCTGGCGGTACAGCGCATCGGAGGACTTGAACGCGTCCGCGGTGGACTGACGACCAAGCTGGCGCGCCTGCAGGTACAGCGCATAGGCCCTGGGGTCGGTCGCCCGCGCCTTGGGCGCCGTGCCCAGCAGCTTGACCTTGAGCTGCTTGACCACGTCCGCGGCGATGCCGTCCTGGATCGCGAAGATGTCGTCGAGCTTGCGGTCGTAGCTTTGCGACCAGATCTGGTAACCGTCGGCGGCGCGTACCAGTTGCGCGGTGATACGCACTTCATCGCCGGCCTTGCGCACCGAGCCTTCCAGCACGTTGGCCACGTGCAGTTTCGCCGCAATTTCGGGAATGCCCAGGCCCTTGCCCTGGAACGCGAACGACGAGGTGCGCGCCGCCACCCGCAACGACTGCACTTCGGTCAGGAGGTTGAGCAGATCCTCGGCGATGCCGTCGGCAAAATAGTCCTGCTGCTTGTCGGCGCTTTCGTTGGTGAACGGCAGCACCGCGATGGAGTTGGGTGGGGCGACGATCGCGGCTTGCTCGTTGACACCGTGATGCAGGACGAACGTGTTGGTCAGCAGCAACACCACCGCGACGGCCAGCACGCCGGTAATCCAGTAGTTGAGCTTGCGCCCGGTGTGATGGGCGACCGAATCGGCCGCGTCGATCTCGCTCTCGCGTTTCAGGCCGCTCGGCGTGAACTCGTAGAACCAGGCGAACGCGATCCAGAACGGAAAGCCGATCACGGCCGCAATCAGGAACCAGCGTGTGCTCCAATCGGGCAACCCGATGGCGGGGCTGAATTGCGAAAGCCCCTGCCCGAACGCCCACACCGCGCCGGCATACAGCACGCCCGCGCGCAGCACGTTGCGGCGTTTCAATTCGGCAAAGAACGAGGGGCGGGTGCTCATGGCTATTGCGCCGTTGCGATAGTGGCGGGCGCCGGTGCCGCTGTAACCACAGAGGTCTCGTCTGCCGATGAAGCTGCAGCGCTGGTTGACTCCGCCGCACCCGGCAACGTCACCGTGAACTGGATCTTCGCCAGTTGCTCGGGCGCGTAGCCGATCTTGCGCAGGAACGGCAGCCAGCGCGGGTCGTG
>DATNGL010000065.1:0-3301 GCA_035605895.1 Rhodanobacter sp. | reverse complement strand
CCGATGGCCGCATGCGCGCCGAGCGAATCGGCCAGCACCATCGTGTGCACGCCGTCGCCATGCTGGAAGAAATAGTAGATGCCTTCCTGCTCCATCAGCCGGCTGATGAAGTTGAAACAGCTCTCGCGGTACTGCACGCAGTACTCGCGCATGTCGTATGTGCCGCTGAGACTCAGCCTGACGTCGCCGTAGCCGATATCCGCCAGCACGCTCTTGACGATATCCGGCACCGACATCTTGAGGTAGATGCGGCAATCCACCTTGTGCAACAGCAGCCACGCCTTCGGCACCAGGGTCACCGCATACTCGGCCTGGCGCTTCTCCGAGAAGCTCTCGAACCCGGTCTGCGAAATCTCCGAAACCATGCCGTTGAAGTGCCGCTTGTAGCCGTCGGTGTCGAAGGTCACCGTCATCGAGCTGCCGAGCAGGGGCAACAGGGCAAGGTCGCTCTGGTCGCTGAACAGCCTGAGGTGGTAGGAGAACAGTTGCCCCAGCTGCTCGCCGCCCGACAAGCTCGCAGCCTGAAGCTTGTCACCGAGGTCTGACTTCAGTGTCATTTGATTCGGCATGTCCGTTCTTCCCCAGCGGCCCCGGCAGCAAATGCCGCGAAACCAGTCCGGCTATCATACTTCTCGCCTGTTTCGGGAGTCCATTCGCGATCCGGCACCAGCCAAGGTCCCGCCGCTTCAGGTCCCGCCCTTGCGCGCCAGCACCATCCAGCCGGCGACCGGCGTGCCCAGTTCCCTGCGCAGCGATTCCTCGGCGATGACCGGCTCCCGAAAACCCGCCACGTCCAACACGCGCTCGATGCAGGCACGGCTGTGCCGATAGCGCCCGCTGGCAGCCAGCTCGACACGATCGCCTTCGCCGCCAAGCGCCTCCAGCGTGAACGCCAGCCAGCCACCCGGGCGCAGCGCCGCGTGCGTCGCCGACAGCACCGGCAGCAGTTCACCGAAGTAGATCAGCGTATCGGCGGACAGCACGATGTCCCAAACCGACGGTCCCGCTCGCAGCCAGGCGGCCAGCTCGGCCTGCACCAGTTCATCGTAGCCACCGCGCAGGCCTGCCTTCTCCAGCATGCCCGCTGACAGGTCCACCCCGACCAGTCGCCGCGCATAAGGTCTGATCAACGGGCCGCACAACCCGGTGCCGCAGCCGGCATCCAGCACGTCGAGCCTGGCCTGTGGCTCCCCCAGTCTGCCGGCCAACGCCGCAACGAGGAACTGCGGCGCGCGATAATCCAGGCTTTTCAGCAGTTGCTCGTCGAAGCTCGCGGCAAAGGAGTCGAACACGCTGCGCACGTATGCTTCATCGGCCTGCGCTGGCGGCGCCGCGCCGCCGCAGGCCGCGAACAGGTGACGCGGCACCGGGTTGTCCGGCTCATGCGCCAGCCATTCGCGATAGACCCCGACGGCCTCCTCGCTGCGGCCAAGCATGTACAGCGCAACGCCCAGCTCTTCGCGCGCACGCACATCCGCGTCGTCATGCAGAACTGCTTTCCTGAAGCACTCCACCGCCTGCTCCACGTCGCCGATGTCGTGCACGTGCCTGCAACGGAACATGCCCATCAGGTAGTACGCACGTCCGAGCTGCGGCGCCTGCGTCAGGAGACGGGTGTAGGCCTCGAGAGCCTCGTTTTCGCGCCCCTGCACGTCCAGCACCAGGGCCAGGTTGCTCAGCGCATCATGATGCTGTGCCTGGCAGGCCAGCGCGCGGCGATAACAGGCCTCCGCCTCGGCCAGTTGATCGCACTCCTTGTGAATGTTGCCGAGGTTGTTGTGCGCGTCGGCATGCCGCGGCACCGCACGCAGTGCCATGCGGATCAACCGGATGCCTTCCTCGCTGCGGTGGCGCTGGTGGCACAGCACGCCGAGGAAGTGCAGCGCGTCCGGTTGTCCGGCCTGGCGCTGCAGCACCTTGCGATAGAGCGCCTCGGCGACATCCGGTTGATCGGCCCGATGCGCGGCGATCGCTTCGCCCAGCGTGGTCATCACACCCTGGGCGAGCGCGCCCGCATGATGCTTGTGCCTGGTTCGAGCGGGCGGAGCACGCTTCAAGTCGACCCCCACCGTCGTTCGATGCGCCCGCGGTGGACGCCTGCCGATCGCGTCACCCCTGGCCCAGAGTTCGCGGACCCGGGCGCCGGCTAGTTGATGATGACCGTGGGACAGCCAAGCACGATGGTTCCACCGTGGGCGGTGAGGTCGCCCATCCGCGCCGCGGGCAATCCGCCAATCAGCACCTTGAATGAACCCATGGCGATCACGTCGGGCGGCCCCACGCAAGTGACCATGTCGCTCACCCTTGCCGCCGGCAACCCCCCGATCAATACCGTCGGCGCCCCCGGTGGCAGGATCGGACCGCCGACGTGAGGCACGATGCCGGTGACCATCGGACATACATGCATGTCGGTGATGCGTGCAGCAGGAGGCATGCCGAAGCTCCGTGTTGTCCGCCGTTCGGGACGAATGAATGGTACGCCAGTTTCCCGGCTCGGGTCAGAGCCGGGCGGAAGTGTCGTCGAGCGTGTACCCGCCGGGGGTCACGATGCCGTCCCGCCCACGGTCATCGAATCGATCTTCAGTGTCGGCTGGCCCACGCCCACGGGCACGCTCTGGCCATCCTTGCCGCAAACGCCGACACCCTCGTCCAGTGCCAGGTCGTTGCCGATCATCGAGACACGGGTGAGCACCTCGGGGCCGGAACCGATCAGGGTGGCACCCTTCACCGGCCGGGTGATTTTCCCGTCCTCGATCAGATACGCCTCGCTGGCGGAGAAGGTGAACTTGCCGTTGGTGATGTCGACCTGGCCGCCGCCGAAGTTCGGCGCGTACAGGCCCTTCTTCACCGAGCGGATGATCTCGGCCGGATCGTGCGAACCGGCCCGCATGTAGGTGTTGGTCATGCGCGGCATCGGCAGCGTGGTGAAGGACTCGCGGCGGCCGTTGCCGGTGGGCGCCATGCCCATCAGGCGGGCGTTGAGCTTGTCCTGCATGTAGCCCTTGAGGATGCCGTCCTCGATCAGGGTGGTGCATTCGGTCGGCGTGCCTTCGTCGTCGATGCTGAGCGAGCCGCGGCGGCCGGCCAGGGTGCCGTCGTCGACGATGGTGACGCCCTTGGCGGCGACGCGCTGGCCGATGCGGCCGGCGAAGGCGGAGCTGCCCTTGCGGTTGAAGTCGCCTTCGAGGCCGTGCCCGATCGCCTCGTGCAGCAGCACGCCGGGCCAGCCGGGGCCCAGCACCACGGTCATCTGGCCGGCGGGGGCGTCGACCGAATCGAGGTTGACCAGGGCCTGGCGCAC